>NZ_BAAAHK010000003.1:66122-322957 GCF_039525325.1 Kribbella koreensis | reverse complement strand
CCCGCCCCGCCACGGCCGTCGTCGCGGACGGACAGGTGCAGGCGGCCGTCGGCTACCCGGGCATCGATCCACACGGTCGATGCGTCGGCGTGCTTGGCGGTGTTGGCCAGTGCTTCGGACACGACGTAGTACGCGCAGACCTCGACCGGCTCCGGCAATCTGCCCGGCACCTCCACCGCCACCTCCGCCGGGACGGTACTGCGGCGGGCCAGCGACTTGAGGGCTGGACCGAGGCCGCCCTCGGTCAGGATCGCGGGGTGGATGCCCCGGGAGAGCTCACGCAGTTCGTCGAGCGCGGTGGTGAGCTCGCGAGCGGCGTCGGCGAGCTGGGCCCGTACTTCCGGGTGCTCGGCCGGTACCGCTGCCTCGCCCGCGCGGAGCTGAAGGGCAAGCGACACGAGTCGTTGCTGGGTCCCGTCGTGCAGATCGCGTTCGATCCTGCGCCGGGCCCGGTCGGCGGCCGCGACGATCCGGACCCGCGAGCCGGCCAGCTCCCGCCGTCCTTGCTCGACCGCGGCGGCCATGGTGTTGAAGCTGCGCTGGAGTACGCCGATCTCACCCACGCCACGGCCGGGCACTCGTGCGCTCAGGTCGCCGGCGGCTAGTCGACCGGCCATCGCGGCGGTTCGGCGTACCGGGCGGAGGATTCGCGAGTTCAGGTACCAGGTGAACAGCGCCACCAGCAGGATTGAGCCAGTCAGGCCGGCGGCCGCTGCGATGATCGCGCGGCGAGCCACGCCGTCCACGCTGTCCTGCCGTACTGCGGCCAGTTGGCTCTCAGCTGCCAGCAACTGATCGAACTGGGTGCGCATCGCGGTGACCCGTCGCTGGTCTTCCTCGGTCGCGGCGAGGACGTTGACCGCGGCTCTGTTCCGTTGTGCGGCGGCGATCAGAGGTTCGGAGTAGTCATGCAGGTAGGAGGTGCCGGCCTGGGTGAGACGCACGGCGCGCGCGTGCTGCTCGGTACTGCCTGCGACCAGGTCCTCGAGTGCGCTGGCCTGTTGGGGGAAGGCGGCTCGGGCCTGCTGCCAGGGTTGCAGAAACTCCGCGGACCCGGTCAGCAGGAAGCCGCGCTGACCGGTCTCGAGGTCGACGACCAGCCGCTCCAGCCGGTTGGTGGCGACCAGGACGTTCTCGGACTGCTCCGCGCGGTGCTCCATCGCCCGCAGTTCCGCGATCGAGGAGAGCAACACGGCGAAGGTGGCACCGATCATCAAGGCCAGCAGGCCGGTCGCGATCATCGTGCGAACGGTCAGACCGTTTCTACCGCCCACGGACACCGTCGAGCGTCTCTGTGATGGCGCTGCCGGACAAGGCAGTCTTCGGAAGGAACCCGATCGCCGGGCTGGCGGCGATCAGCTCGGCGTAGTCCTCCTCGGAGTGCAGGGAGATCAGGATGATCGGGATCGGGTCCGTGCCGGCCTGCGCAGCCAGCTGCCCGGCGAGCCGCAGCCCGCTCTCACCGCCCAGGTCGATGTCGACCAGCAGGACGTCCGGACGCAACTCGGCCGCCAGGCGCAGCGCCTGCTCACCCGTCGACGCCGTACCGATCACCGAGACGCCGTCACGCTCCAGGACCGTCCGCGCGACCGCGAGGAACCGGTCGCTGTCGTCGACGATCAGGCACCGAAGCATGCATCCACTGTCTCAAGCCGCTGCACCGTCCGCATTCCCGGTAGCCGGAATCCGTCCGGCCCACCGTAGTTCGGTCGGCGTGGTCCGGTCGGCCGTGGGCTGCTCGGCCGGGGCCCGGCGATAGGCTGAGGTAATGGCGATCAACTCGCCGGGCGAGCCGTCCGGGACCGAGGACGGCCGGACGCGGGTTCTGCTGGCTGACGACGACGTGCTGTTGCGCGAGGGGCTGGCGAGCCTGCTCGAGCGGTCCGGGCTCGAGGTGGTCGGGCAGACCGGCGAGAGTCAGTGGATCCTCCCGCTGGTCCGCGAGCTGAAGCCCGACCTGGTCGTGCTGGACATCCGGATGCCGCCGACGAACACGGTCGAGGGATTGGACGCCGCGCGGGAGATCCGCAACGAGCTCCCGGCGACCGGGATCCTGGTGCTGTCGGCCCACGCCGAGGTCGAGCACGCAATGGAGCTGCTGGCGACCGGTCAGCGGATCGGTTACCTCCTGAAGAGCCGCGTGACGGACGTGGAGGAGTTCATCGACACGGTCGGGCGGATCGTCCGGGGCGGCTCGGTGATGGACCCCGCGCTGGTCCAGGAACTGGTGAGCGCCCGTCGCCACAACGACCCGCTCGCCGGCCTCAGCCCGCGCGAGCGCGAAGTACTCGAGCTGATGGCGGAGGGCCGGTCGAACGCCGGTATCGCCCGGCGCCTCTGGGTGACCGAAGGCACCGTGGAGAAGCACGTACGGCACATCCTCGCCAAGCTGGGCCTGCCGGAGACGGACGAGGACCACCGCCGGGTCCTCGCCGTCGTCACCTTCCTGGAGAGTCGCTGACCGCCTCCGGTCAGCACAGCGTGATCAGGACCGGATGATCAGGACAGGGTGATCAGGCGGGAGCCGTGGGACGGTACGGACGCGGCGGTCCAGGACTTGTTGGCCTTGCCGAGGTCCTGGCGATTCACCAGATCGCGGACCTTCTTACTGCCGTGGAGGCCGAGCTGACTCCATCCGACGGTGATGTCGGCGGGGGTGTCGCCGAGGTTGTAGACCGCGACGGCGAGACGGCCGTCGGGGAGGCGCTTCTTCCATACCTGCAGGGTTCCGTCGGTGACCCGGGTCGGGATCACGCCGGCCTGGTCGACCGCGATCACCTCGCGGTTGGTCAGGATGGCCTTGGCGCCCTGGTCGAGGTTGGCGAGGTCGCCGCCGACGTACAAGGGTGACGAAGCCATCGACCAGAACGTCATCACGCTCTGCCGTTCGATGTCGGTGATGCCGTCCTGGATGCCGGTGCCGGTGTTGTTGTTGATCGGCATCGAGTCGAGGTCCGGCCAGTAGTTCGGCCTGACCACGTCGAGCCAGTTCGGCAGGTCCTCCCAGCGGTTGTCGACCGAGCTGGTCCAGGTGGCGACGGTGTTGCAGTAGCACTCGACGTCGGTGTCGACGCGGACGCTGTTCGCCCAGGGCGCCAGGCCTTCGCCGGCGTCACGGGGTACCGGCCAGGCGCTGGCGGTCAGCCACATCCTGCGGCCGCTCTGGTCGATCGCCTGCGACCAGGCCTTGATGTCCGCGATGTTGTCGGTGGTGACGCCGTCGACCTTGACGAAGTCGACGCCCCAGGAAGCGAACTTCTTCGCGATCGAGTTGAAGTAGGCCTGCGCGCAGGGCTTGGTGAAGTCGATCTTCCAGTCGCCGCCCCACATGTTGGTCTTGGTCAGCGGGTAGACGGTGATGTCCTGCGTCGTGCAGTTCGTGCCGACGATCGGCGCGTTCTTGTCGTAGATCGCGGTCTGCAGTCCGGCGCCGCCGTACAGGCCGATCTTGAGGCCCTTGCCGTGGATGTAGCGGGCGAGGCTGGCGATGCCGTTCGGGAAGCGCTCCGGGTCGGCCTCGGGGATGCCGTTGGCGTCGGTGCGGAACTCCCAGTTCCAGTTGGCGTTCCAGCCGGCGTCGAGGTTGATGTTGGTATAGCCGGCCTGCTTGAGGTTCTTGGCCATCGAGTCGGCGGCGGACTTGATGTGGCCCTCGGTGAGCCACTTCGTCCCGTAGTCGGGGTTGCTGGAGGACTGCACACTCCAACTGCTCCAGCCCATGAAGGGCTTGACGCTGAAGTCGCTCTTGGCGTCGGCGGTCGCGCTGGTGGAGACCAGCGTCGCGGTCAGGACGACAGGAAGGGCGGTTGCCAGGGCGAGTGCACGGCGGAGGATGCGGGCTGTTGGCATGCCAAGTACCGTACGAGCCGTTACTTAACGGCGTCAAGAATTCACGGCATTGACACTGCCGCGGTGAACTAATACGTTTCAAATCCGCTGATGTGTATGGCATTTACATATGCGAATTGAGGCTTGATGATCGCCGCGCTCTCGCCCCGCGTGCACAGCTATCCGCTGCCGCCGATCTATCCCGTGTCCGCCGACTTCGCGGTCGCGGTCAACGGGGAGAACGTGCCGGTCACCGCGTTCGCGCCCGAACCGGGTGGCGGGGTCGAGTACCACTACGCGCACTTCTCCTTCCGGGGCACGGTGAACGTCCAGGTCAGCACGAGACGCAAGATCACCTCGTACTCCGTAAGCCCCCTGGCCCTCGAAATCCCCACCGAGGTGAGCGGCCACACCCTGACGTTCACGCTCGACCGCAGCCGCTACCTGATCGTGAAGATCGACGACCTTCGCGAACTCGTGATCGCGGCCGACCCGGAGGAGGTTGATCCGCCCGGCCCCGCCGGACCCGGGATCTTCAACGTGTACACGGATTTCGGCGCCGACCCGACCGGACGGACCCCGGCCACCGATTCGGTGCAGGGCGCGATCAACGCGGCGAGCGAGGCCGGTGGGGGAGTCGTCTACGTCCCGGCTGGGGTGTTCACGATCGGGAACATCGTGTTGCGGTCGCGGGTGCACCTCTACCTGGCCGGCGGATCGGTGCTGCGGGCAACGGGTACTCCGCTGGTCTACTCGACGCAGTTCCACCATGACAGTTTGGGGATGGACGGCACCTGGCTGGTCTCGACGGCGCCCGGCTCTGTCGATGTGACTGTCTCCGGGCGGGGGACGATCGATGGCCAGGGTGCGCGGATGCGCAAGGAGAGTGGCTATCTCAATCACTTGCTGGTGCCGGTCGGTACGCGTGGGCTGGTGGTCGAGGGCATCATCGGGCGGGACTCGGGGTCGTGGGCGTTCCTGCCGAGCCGGTGTTCCGACGTACAGATCAGCAACTACAAGGGGTTTCAGACGCAGCGGCAGTTCGAGAACGACGTGCTGGACATCAACGAGTGCCAAGACGTCACGGTCCGGCGTGCGATCGCGATCTGCGAGGACGATCCGTACTCGACCAAGGCCTGGGCCGAGGATGCGAACATCGCGATGAGCTGGCCGCATCCGCGTCAACCGGTCGAGCGGGTGTTGTTCGACGATGTGGTTGCGTGGACGCATTGCGCGGCGTTCAAGGTCGGCAACGGGCATTACTCGCATCAGCGCGACATCACCTATCGCAACGGCTGTGTCTACAACGCGACCAGGGCGATCGCGATCGATCCTTGTTACGGCAGCGAGCCTTGCAGCGGGATCTTCTATCAGGACATCGACATCGAGTCGCTCGATCACGACCGCGGCAATCAGAGTTGGCTGCTGATCCACACGCGCGAGCGCGGCCTGGGGATCGGGCCGGTCTCCGGCGTACGGATCGAGCGGATCAACGTCCGCAGCCAGGGTGGTATGAAGCCTCTCGTTGCCGCCGGCAACACCGAGGGCGCGATCACCGATGTCGTACTTCGCGACGTCGTGCTCGAGGGCACGCCGCTGCGATCCTTCGACCAACTCGGCATCAGCCTCGACACCAACGTGCAGGAACCGGCCGTGACCTACGGGGAGGCCTGAGGCCCAGTACGCTTCTGGGATGCGAGGTGTGGGTGAGTAAGGGCTGGTGGTGGCTCGTGGCGGGGGCCGTCGTGGTTGCGGCCTGGGCTGCGCGTGGCGGCGACGATTCGCCGGCACCGGAAGCCGCGTCGAAGCCCGGTGTGTCGGCGTCGCCTCAGCCGGCCAAGTCGACTGCCACGCCGCGGCCGAGTGTGACGGACCGGCCCAGCGCGACAGAGCGGCCTAAGGTGACGGAGCCTCGGGCGGATTGGTACAACAACTACGATCCGGCCGAGTTCGCAGTACCGGTGCGGAAGTATGCGAAGCGGGCCGGGGTCAGTGCGCAGTTGCTGATGGCAATCTTGTACAACGAGGCGTACAAGCCACATGACCCGCAGTTGGAGCGGTCGTGGCAGCATTTCAAGGAAGACTCGGCGTTCGGGATCGCCAACATGCATCGGGCGGCCTTCGACGACACCAAGCGTGGGCGGTTCGGCAAGCGGCAGTGGGAAGAGCTGCCCGATCATCCCGACCTGGCGATCGAGGCGGCCGCCTGGCATCTGCATGATCTGGCCAGGCGGCTGCCCGACCGGCGCAGCGGGAAGTACAGCAAGGACGAGTTGCTTGCCCTCGGCTACAACACTGGGGCCGGGAACATGAGGGCCTTCGCGACCGGTGCCGAACCGGGGGCTCAAGCGCAGTCGTATCTCGACAACCTGCACGAGAACTGGGACAAGGCCGCGAAGGCCGTCAGCTAGCTGGTGTCCGGCTAGCAGTTCAGCGTGCCGGCGCGGAGCGCGTGCTTGCTGGTGTTGTCGTCGTCGGACCAGAGCACGGTCTTGCGACCGCTGGAGCAGGCCGGCGAGATGGCGAAGCCTTCGTTGTTCAGGTTGGACATCCCGGACGGACGGTTGTACGTCGCGGTGACCGCGAACCTGCCCTGCGCGTTGATGTCCAGCGTCTTGGTCTGGCCGGAGCAGTTGTTGTCGCAGACTGCCCACAGGTGGCCGGTCGCGGCGTCGAACTCCAGGTCCATCACGGCCGAGAAGCCGGTGCTGATGGTGGCGACCCGGGTGTAGCCGCTGTTGGACTGGTTGAGCGCGTACGCGTAGATGGTCGCGTTGTCCTCGAGCCCGACGAAGTACAGGCCAGTGCCGTGGCCCGCGTAGCTTGCGGGGGAGTAGGCGGCGCCGGTGTGCTCGTCGCGGAACCCGTGGGCGGTGAGGAACGAGTCCGGGATCCAGGAGATGCCTTCGAGGCCGCCGTTGGGGTCGACGTCGGGCAGGTCGGCGGTGAGGTTCCACTCGGCGTTGGCATTCAGCGTCGACGACGAGGAGTCGGGATTGAAGCGGAGTATCTTCAGCAGGCTGTTGTCATTGTCGTCGTTGTTCCGCTCGGTCGCGGCGACCAGGCCGTCGGGCGTGACGACCACGCCTTCGGCATCCGGGTCGCCCGAGCCGTTGCTGTAGTGCAGGGTCCGGCCGCCGACCGGGTCCGGTTGCCAGGTCGCGCCGTTGGGAACGAGTCTGTACGCCTTGCCCGGGCCGTTGTCGACCGCCCACAGCACGGTCGCGCTCTGGAACGACAGGCCGCTCAGGTTCGTGCCGAACACGTTGCTCGCGTCGGCGATGGTGACGGCGGACCCGCCGGGCCAGGTGGTCGCGGCCCAGCTGTACGACGTACCGGAGATCCCGAGTCCCGCGACCAGCAGAGCCGTGACTCCGACGCGCGCTTTCCCAAGCCAGCTCATCTTCTGTCCTCTCGAAGGGGGCAACCCCGCGAGTCTGGGGTGAGCGAGCGACTACTGGCTGAACACGTGCTGTCGAAAAGCAGTCGGCTCCGGGCCGAGTGCGCCACGGCGTTCCGGGTGCATGATCGGACCCATGGATACCAGGGGTGGGCTCGAGTCGATGATCACCGGCTTCCGGACCTCGGCGGCGCTCAGCGTCGCGGCCGAGCTCGGACTGTCGGACGAGCTGGCGAAGGGGCCGCGGACGGTCGCCGAGCTGGCGACCGTGGCGGGAGCGGATGAGGAGACGCTGGCGCGGTTGCTGCGGGCGCTGGTCGCGATCGGCGTCTATGCGGAGGCGGACGGCGCGATCAGCAACACGGCGGTGGGGGAGATGTTGCGGTCGGACGTGCCCGGTTCGCTTCGGCCGCTCGCGCGGACGTTGCAGGATCCGGCGCTGTGGGCGGCGTGGGGGCATCTCGGGCACAGCGTGCGTACCGGCGCGAATGCTTTCGAGGCGTTGCACGGCGTCGACGTCTGGACTCATCGGCAGGGTCAGCCGGAGCAGAACGAGATCTTCAACGACACGATGACCGCGCTCAGCTGGAAGATCGCGACGGCGGTCGCGGAGACCTATGACTTCTCCGGCTTCCGTACGGTGGTCGACGTCGGTGGCGGCAAGGGGATCGTGCTGGACGCCGTACTGCGAAACAACGAGCAACTCACCGGCACGGTCTTCGACCAGGAACACGTCGTCGCGACCGAACCGGCGTCCGCTGCCGTCGCGTCTCGCTGGTCCGCCGTCGTAGGCGACTTCTTCACCGAAGTCCCGCCCGCCGACGTCTACCTACTCAAGTCGATCCTGCACGACTGGCCCGACGACCGCTGCGTCGACATCCTCAGCGTCTGCGCCCGCGCGCTGAACCCAGGCGGCGTCGTCCTGGTCATCGAAACCATCCTCGACCGCCCCGGCCAAGAGGCTCAAGCCGCCTTCTCCGACCTCAACATGCTCGTCCTCCCCGGCGGCCGCGAACGCACCGCAACCCAGTACGCCGAACTCTTCACCGCCGCCGGCCTCCACCAGACCCGAGTCCTCGACACCCCCACCCGAATGTCAATCCTCGAAGCCCGTTAACGCCAGGCAGTACCGGGCGCTTCGACGTATTGCGTCCAGACGTGTCGCCACGGGATGACGGCGACCACTATGACGATGAAGGAGCAGCTGAACAGGACGCTGCCGGTGTCCGCGTCCACATCGTCGGCGAGGAGGTGGGGGAGTGCGACCGCGACGAACCAGATGACCTTCCAGAGCACCTCCAGCAGCAGGACCGGGAGCAGCCGGACCGGGTACCGCAGGCCGACGATCGCCAGCAGCGACATCGCGGTCAGCAGGCAGGCGACGACGCCTTCCATCACGGGCAGCGAGCGGGCGTCCTGGATGACGACCGGCCATTTGACGATCGCCAGTCCCACCGCCATGAACGCGTAACCGGCGCGCAGCACGTTCAGCCGGCGGATGGACAGTTCTTCGGTGGGCACTACCTCGAGATGGCTCATGCCTCAGAGTGGGGCCGCCGGGTGGCGTTACCTAATGTCGTTGCTGTTTGTGGGAAATGAAGAAGGCCCGAACTGTGGCTGGGTCGATGCCGTGGGGGTGGTGGTCGGCGCCGGGGCGGATGACTACCTCGGAGGGGCCGCCTAGGTTGGTGTAGTTGGCGACGAGTGGGATGGAGTTTTCGTTGGCCGGTACTGCGCGGTCGGCGTCTCCATAGGCGACCAGCACGGGGATGCGGGCGGCGGCGAGTGGGGCGAGTTTGCTGATGGGGCTGATTGCGGCGACGGCGTCCAGGTCGGTGGGGTCGAGGGCGTAGACCTTCAGCATTTGCTGCCACTCGGTGGGGGCGGGTTTGGCGTCGCCGAGGCCGCCGGGCCAGCTGCGGAGGTCGCAGACGGCGTTGTCGAGGTAGATGGCGCTGACGCAGTCAGGATGGGCCGCCGCCCAGGAGATCGCGTACAGCCCACCTCGGCTGAGAGCGATCAGACCGGGCCGCGGGTCGAAGCCGAGTTCCTCGACCAGGAACCGGTACGCCGTCCACCACGCCGCTATCGCCACCGGATCGCCGTACCGGTCAGGCACCTCGACGTAGACCAGATGCCAGCCGGCGTCGAGCATCGCGCAGTCGGCATCATCGAAAGCCCCAAGAAACTCCGCCCGCCAAACCCAAGGCACCCCCGCCGCCGAGCTCTCCCCGGCCGACCCGCCCATCTCGGCCGACGCCCCCACCCCGGCCGACGCCCCCGCCGCTGCCGCTGGCCTCGCCCCGGCTGGCGGCTCGACGCCGGGTGGGGGACTGATGATGCGGACGGTGACGCCGTCGATCTCGCGCGTCGAGAGTGGGTAGCGGTCTCGGTAGGTCGTCACAGGTGCCTCGGTCCTCTCCGATTTTCGGGGAACAGTACCGGTCGTGACACGATGGCGGCGTGCGGCTGTCTTCGGGTGCGTTGCCGGGTGGCGACGAGGCGATGGAGCTGGCCGTCGCCCACGCTTTGGTGCGCCAGGCATCCACCGGCGACCTCACCGAGGCCCTGCGGATCTACCGCCCAACCGCTCCCGTCGTCGTCTTCGGCCGCCGCGACACCCGCCTCCCCGGCTTCGCCGCCGCCGTCCGATCCGCCCGAGCAGCCGGCTTCGAACCATTGGTACGAGCCGTAGGCGGCCGCCCAGTCGCCTACACCCCTCAAGCCCTCGTCATCGACCACGTCAAACACGAACCGCTGGCCCCCGACGGCCTCGAAACCAGATTCCAGCACTTCGGCGACCTGTACGCCGAACTCCTCCGCGACTCCGGCATCGACGCCCGCGTAGGGGCAGTACCCGGCGAATACTGCCCCGGAGCCCACAGCGTCAACGCCCGCGGCACCGTCAAACTCATCGGCACCGGCCAACGCGTCATCCGCAACGCCTGGCTCTTCAGCACCCTGATCATCCTCGGCGACGATGCCCAACTCCGCCCCCTCCTCACCGACATCTACCGCCACCTGGACCTACCGTTCGACGCAGCCTCGGTCGGCTCCCTGACGTCGGAGCGCCCCGACCTCGACACCACCACCTTCGAGCAACACATCACCACCGCGTACGGCGTACAAGAACCAACCGAACTCGACGACACCACCATCGAGCTGGCGAAAGCGCTGGCCGCCGACCACCGGGCGTAGCGGGGCCCGGCTGCCCGGGTAGCGATTACTTAACGGCGTGAATAATCCTGCCTCTGGGATCTTGACATCACCTGTTGTAGGCATGAGGGTTCCAATATCCTATCCGATCTGTGGTTCTGGTCTGCGTGAGCTGCGGGGGCGGACGGACCACAAAGAAGGGTCATCTTTCATGTCCAGGTTCCTTCGTAACAAGACGAGGCGAGGCGTTCTCGCGGGGGTTCTCGTCGCCGCCGTTCTCCCGATCGGGTTGACCGCTTCCGCCGCTCAAGGGCCGGGCGGAGCCAAGCCCGCGCCGAACGCAGCGGACGCCAAGACCAAGACCACGACCAGTACTACGGCCGGCAGCATCTCGATGCCGGCGAACGTCGTCACCAGCGGGAGCCCGTCGCTCGGGCCGGCGGGGGCGATCGCGGCGAAGCCCTACATGGGGTGGAGCAGCTACAGCATGCAGGTGTACTCCAACGACGGCGGCAACTGGATCAACGAGGCCCAGATCACCGCCCAGTCGGACGCGATGCACAAGAAGCTGCAGCCGTACGGGTTCGACCGGATCAACATCGACGCGGCCTGGAACGGCGGCACCGACGAGTACGGCCGGCCCGTGCCGAGCACCAAGCTGTACCCGAAGGGCCTGCCGGCGCTGATCAAGCACATCCACGACAACGGCCAGAAGGTCGGCATCTACAGCATCCCCGGCATCTCGAAGGCCGTGCTGGACGCCAACTACCCCGTGTATGGCGCCCCGGAGTGCCGGACCGGCAACCTGGCCAAGCAGCCGCTGCAGCAGGGCGACTACTGGGGCTTCGGCTACCGCGTCGACATGGACAACCCGTGCGCGCAGAAGTACATCGACTCGATCGTCGACCTGATGGCCTCGTGGGGCGTCGACTTCCTGAAGTTCGACAGCGTCACGCCGGGCTCGGGCAAGAACGACCTGTCCCTCGACGCCCGCGACGAGGTCAAGGGCTGGTCGCAGGCGCTGGCCCGGCACAAGATCTGGCTCGAGCTGTCGTGGGCCCTCGACATCAATTACGCCGACTACTGGAAGTCGGTCGCGAACGGCTGGCGGGTCGAGTGGGACGTCGAGTGCTACTGCCCTGGTGAGGCACTCACGGCCTGGCCGAACATCAACCGGCTGTTCCCGAAGGCCGCCGACTGGTGGCGTCACGCCGGTCCGGGTGGCTGGAACGACTTCGACTCCCTCAACGTCGGCAACGGCACGATGGACGGTCTGACCAAGGACGAGCGCCGTACGGCGGCAACGCTGTGGGCCGTCTCGGCCGCGCCGTTCTACATCGGCAACGACATGACCAAGCTGGACCAGTACGGCGTCGAGCTGCTCACCAACCCCGAGGTCATCGCGGTCAACCAGGCCGGGCGTCCCGCGCAGCCGGTGTCGACCAAGAGCAACAAGCAGGTCTGGTACTCGCTCAACGCGGACAGCTCCTACACCGTTGCCCTGTTCAACCTCGGTACCACCGAAGCGGACATGACGGCGAAGTTCTCCGACCTCGGTCTGGACGGTTCGGCGACGGTCCGCGACCTGTGGGCTCGTCGCGACCTCGGCCAGTACAACGGCAGCTACACCGCGGCCGTCGTACCGCCGCACGGCGTCCGGCTGTTCAAGGTCACGCCGGCCAAGAAGGCCGCGATCCGGGTCAACGACGACGACCTGCGCGTCGCGTACGACGGTGTCTGGACGCGGAACAACAACAACGAGGTACCGGCCGTGTCCGAGCCGCTGACGGTCAACGTGACCGACACCGGCACCCAGACGCCGCCGGTCGCGGGCAACGGTGGCACCCGGACCGTCGAGCTCAACAACGACAACTCCGGCATCGTCTACACGGGGTCGTGGAGCCGTAGTACCGGGCGCGGACTGGGTGACTACCAGGACGACGTCCAGTACACCGAGACCAACGGCGACGCGTTCTCGTACAGCTTCGTCGGCAACGGCGTCGACTACATCACCGAGAAGGACCCGTCCCAGGGCGAGGTCGAGATCTACGTCGACGGCGCGCTGAAGGCGACCGTGGACACCCATGCCGACTCGCGGTCGGCACAGCAGACGGTATTCAGCATCTCGGATCTGCCGAACGGCAGCCACACGATCCGCGGCGTGAAGAAGTCCGGCCAGTTCATGCTCGTCGACAAGCTGGTGATCCGGCAGGAGAGCCTGCTGAACCCCGGTACGGCGTCCTTCGACAAGCAGGCCCAGGCCGACGTCACCACCGAGATCGCCCGCGATCCCGGCGAGCTGGCCTCGGTCGCCAACGCCGGCAAGCTGCTGGTCAAGGGCACCGACTACACCGTCGCGGGCAAGGTCGTGACGATCAAGAAGGAGTACCTGGCGACCCAGCCGGTCGGCAGTACGAAGCTGGACTTCAGCTTCAAGGGTGACTACCGCGACGACGTGCACGCGGCGACGGCCGACGGCGCGTCACTCACCTTCGCCTTCAAGGGTGTCAGCGTCGACTGGGTCACCGCGCTGGCTCCGGACCAGGGCAACGCCGACGTCTTCATCGACGGCAAGCTCGTCACCCGGGTCAACCTGCACAGCGACGCCCGGCTCACCACGCAGCCGGTGTTCAGCAAGACCGGTCTGACGGACGGCAACCACACCCTCAAGATCGTGAAGGTGTCCGGCGACGTCCTACGCAACGACCAGCTCCGCTACACGCTCGCCAAGTAGAGCAACACCACTTGGGGTGGTCCGCCGAACGGACCACCCCAACCGTGTTCACCCGAAGCCCGACTGTCCGGTGATGAACGTGACCGCGTCGCGGATCTCCTGACCGGCGACGTCATGGCCGAGCCCACGGTAGATGTGGGTCTCGGCGGTGGCGTGTTCCTTCAGCCAGCGCTCGGTGCGGTCGATGGCGGTGGCGGGGATGACCCAGTCGTTCTCGCCTCGGCCCCAATAGATCGGTGGGCGGGTCTTGGTGAGGGTGGCGTCACCGGGTTGTTGATCCCGGACGACGAAGCCGGCGAAGCTCACGCCGTACGTGAAGAGGTCCGGGGCCTGGCGCATGAGTTGGTGGACCATTGCGCCACCTTGGGAGAAACCGGCCAGGCCGATCGACGGCGCGTCGATGGTTCGCAGCCAGTCGAGGACGTCTTCGGCGGCCGCGTTGGCGACCTCCGGTCGAGGATCGCCGATCGGGTTGCCGGCGCTCGGGAACCAGGCATAGCCGCCTGCCTCCGGGATGCGTGCCCGGATCGAGGCGACCACGAGGTCGGCCGGGAGCAGGGGTTTCAGGAGGCGGTACAGGTGGGTCTCGTCGTAGCTCCAGCCGTGCAGCATTACCAGGACGGGCCGTTGATTTCGGTCGGTCTCGGATGCTGACCACAGCACGGCGTCGCGGTTCATTCCGGGTTTCATAGCTCTGACTCTGCTCGCGCCGGGCGAGTGTCGTCCAAGACCTGATCTGCCGGCTGTGATGCCTTGGGGGTATCACCGGACCACGCTTGTGAATTAAATCTCAAGAGTTGGGGATCAGGGTCGCGGACGGATAGGGTGATTAGGTAAGGCTTGCCTAATTTAGCATCAGGGAACTGGGGAGATCGTGAGAGACCTCCGAGTCGCCGTCGTCGGCGCCGGGCCTGCGGGAATCTACGCGGCTGACATCCTGACCAAGGAGCACGATACGGCCACGGTCGATCTGATCGAGCGGCTGCCCGCTCCGTTCGGGTTGGTGCGCTACGGCGTGGCGCCGGATCATCCGCGGATCAAGGAGATCATCAAGGCGCTGCACCGGGTGGTCGGGCGGGACCGGATCCGGTTCCTCGGCAACGTCGAGTACGGCGCCGACCTCAAGCTCGAGGACCTGCGGCGGCACTACGACGCGGTCATCTTCGCGACCGGCGCGATCACCGACCGCGAGCTCGACATCCCGGGCATCGACCTGCCGGGCAACTACGGTGCGGCCGACTTCGTCAGCTGGTACGCCGGACACCCCGACGTACCGCGTGACTGGCCACTGGAAGCCCGCCACATCGCCGTCCTCGGAGCGGGCAATGTCGCGCTCGACGTGGCCCGAATGCTGGCCAAGCCGGCCGACGAGCAGCTCACCACCGAGATCGCGGACAACGTGTACCGCGGGCTGAAGGCCAACCAGGCCACCGACGTGCACGTGTTCGCCCGGCGCGGTCCGGCGCAGATCAAGTTCACCCCGATGGAGTTGCGCGAGCTCTCGCACTCGCCGGCCGTCGACGTGATCGTGCACCCCGAGGGCTTCGAGATCGACGCGGCGAGCCAGCAGGCGATCAACACGAACAAGGGCACGCGGTTGATGGTCGACACGCTGCTCAAGTACCTCGAGGCCGAGCCGACCGGCGCCGAGCACCGCATCCACATCCACCTCTGCCAGGCACCGGTCGAAGTACTGGGCACCGACCGGGTCGAGGCGCTCCGCACCGAGCGGACCGAGCTGCAGGGAGATGGGACGGTGAAGGGCACCGGCGAGTACGTCGAGACGCCGGTACAGGCCGTCTATCGCGCCGTCGGCTACCTCTCCTCGAACCTCCCTGGCATCCCGTTCGACCACCAGGCCGGGGTCATCGTCAACGATCGCGGCCGGGTGCTCGACATCGACGACGTACCGCTGCCAGGGCTCTACACCACGGGCTGGATCAAGCGCGGCCCGATCGGCCTGATCGGCCACACCAAGTCGGACGCCGCCGAAACGATCGCCAGCCTGCTGGCCGATGTCGACGCCTTGCCGCGGCCCGAGGTCTCCGACCCCGACGCAATCCTGGCCCACCTCGCCGACCGCGGCGCCACCGTCGTCGACGCCGACGGCTGGTCCCGCCTGGACGCCCACGAACAGTCCCTGGGCCAGTCCGAAGGCCGCGAACGCATCAAGGTAGTCCCCCGGGAAGACATGCTGAAGGCCTCCCAGGGCTAGGCCAAAGCGGGCAAGCCTCCCGGCCGGGCCTGGGCCCGGCCTGGGGCCGGCTCGGGTCGGCTCGGCGGGGTCGGGGATAGCGGGCGGCGCTGGTGGTCAGGGCGCTGCTGGTGCTCGAGACGCTCCATCTGAGCGACGGAGTTCGCCGGGCTGACGGCCGGCTGCGGTCAGCCCGTCAGCTAGGGCGAGGGCGTGGAGGTGGGCGGGGCAGGCGTGAGAGCCGGCGCCGAAAGGGGTGTCGGTCAGGTCGATCTCGACTGTCGTGCCGTCGGGGGCGATGCGGCGGGTCTTGGGGACCGGTGGGCCGGTGTGGCCGGCGAGGGTGTTTGCGACCAGGGCTTTGGTTGCGTCGCAGGCCTGGACCAGTAGGGCGATCAGGTTTGCGGTGTGCTCATCGTTGGAGCCGAGCAGAGCTACCAGGCGGACTACGGCTTCGTCGGCCTCTTGGGTGATTTCGGTGTGGGGCTGGTAGGACTTCGCGATGATGGCGATGTCGTCGGCGATCGATGGGGACAGACCTAGGGCTTCGGCTAGTACTTCGACCGGTCCGGTGCCTCGGTGGGCCGCCAGCGCTCGAAGGTCATCGGGGCGGATGGCGGCCAGCGAGTCGACGGCCAGTGCTCGGCGGCGGGCGTGGGTTGGGCCGTTGCTGAAGCGGGCGACGGACGAGCGCAACCAGGCGACGCCGGTTGCCGCCGGGGGAGTGGTCGGGACCAGGTAGTTCGGATCGGTCAGCACAGCAACGACCGTACGAGCTGATTGCTTCGGTCCCGACCGAACCGACCGATGACCCCGCGCCATCGCCAAGCAGGCGTCGGCTCCCTCGCTGGCTACGCGAGTTGGTCGGCCGGTCTGGCCAGTACCGGTTCTGTGAACCAGCCACGCCAACGCAGGAAAAGGAAAGTGCCACCGATGAGCAGTGCCGGGACCCAATAGAGCAGCGCTGTCAGAGCGACCGCCCCGAAGGCGGCCGTCCACGGAACCCCGATCGACGCGAGCCCAGCGACCAGAGCGCCCTCACGCGGGCTGGCGCCATGAACGCCAGGCAGCGCACCGGCGAGTTGGCTGGCTCCGAAAACCGCGGCCAGCTGGAAGGCCGACACCGAGTCGCCGACCGCGTGGAGCGCGCCGATCAGCAGGCCGAGGATCGTCGCCTGGTAGCCGACCGACAAAAGGATGCCGCCGGCAAAGACCTTCGGCGACGGCCACGGCCACCGCCCGGCGAGCCGGGGGTGCCGCCGATTCACGATCAGCGCCACCGCGAGAACGACGGCGGCAAGGCTGAGGGCGACGATCAGCACGGTCCGCGGGAACGCGACGCCGCAGACCGCGACGGCACAGGTCAGCCCGACCGTACCGACGAAGCGGTCGAGTGCGACTTCGGCGACGGCGGGCGCACGGCGTACGCCGGTGCCTTCCAGCCGGTGGATCCGCCAGAGATCGGCGCCGGCGTGCCAGGGCGAGATGAGGCCGAGGATCTCGCTCTCCGCATAGGCCCGCACGTGCCAGCAGCGAGTGCGGCCGCTGGTGGACAGCGAGTGCCAGCGCAGCGGGCACAGGACGTATTTGCCGATCGCGAACGGCAGCAGCCCGATCATCGCGGGCAGGACCGCGGTATGCGGGACCCGCTCGATGTTCCACAACGACAGTCCGACGGCGCCCAGCAGGGCGACGACGCGGACGGTGCGATTGCCGATGATCGTCAAGGCCCAGCGCCGCAGGGCGCTGAACTGCTGATGGCCGGCGCGCATCGCGGGCCTCCTTCCAGGGGAAAGACCGAGCTCCTCAACCGGTGGGCGACCGGACTCGTCGCTCAGACCATAGCTCCGCAACGATGCCCCCGCATCTTGACGGGACACGCGGTTCTGCTGTGACTGGTGGGGTACCGGAGTTGAATATCTGGTGTCGTAGCGTGCCTCGGTAGGCTGGTGGCATGGTCAACGGGGGTTCCGACGCCGAGCTCACGCGTCTGGCTCAGGGCGGCGATATCGGTGCGCTGGGGGTGCTGCTCCAGCGGCATGAGGCTGGGATGCGGGCGGTGGCGCTCGGGGTGCTCGGGTTCGGGCCTGATGCGGAGGATGCCGTGCAGGACGCGGCGCTGGTCGCGTTGCGGCGGATCGGGGATGTGCGGGATCCGGCGGCTGTCGGGCCCTGGCTGCGGATGATCGTCCGCAATGCGTGCCGGACTCGCCTGCGGGCGGCGGGGTCGGGGCGGGCGGTGGTACCGATCGAAAGCTTGCCGTTGGCATCTACCTCGTCGACGCCCGAGCAGGTGCTGGATCAGCACGCTTCGCGCGACTGGATCTGGCGGGCGGTCGAGGAGCTGCCGGCGCCGATCCGGATGACGGTCATGTTGCGGTACTTCAGCACCGGCGTCACGTCGTACCAGGAGATCGCGGCGGTCTGCGGCGTGCCGGTGGGAACGGTGCGCAGTCGGCTCAGCCATGGGCGGGCTCGGCTGGCCGAGGCGTTGCGCGGTACTGCGGACGCTGCGCATGGCGACGCGGGAGCGTTGACCGAGGCCAGCCGGCGGGAAGGGCTGGAGACGCTGGCGGAGGCCGAGCGGGGGCGGTTCGCGGGGGTGCTGGCGGAGCGGTGGTCGCCGGATGTCGCGTTGATCATGGGTGGGTCGGTGATCGGCGGGCGCTCGTTCTTGCTGCGCGGGATGGAGGGCGACCTGGAGGCTGGGGTGCATCAGCGGCTCAGGCATGTTGTCGCCAGCCAGGAGATCGCGATCTGGGAGACGGATCTGATCAGTCCGCCGGACGACCCTTCGCACTGCCCACCGGCGGCCGTTTGGCTGATGTCGCTGTCGAAGGGCCTGGTCAAGGAACTGCGGCTGTACCACCCTGTCGCCGCTTGACCTTTCGTGGCCCAGGTCACATCGACTGCTTTGAACTTCGTTTCTCTGCCTGCGTCCTGCCGGTATGACCAACCTCGATCCGAACCCGCTGACCGCGGGCACGCACACCATTGATCTGAACGGCATCGCCCAGCGCTACCACGTCCACGGCAGCGGGCCGGTGTGCGTCGCGCACTCCGGTGGGCCGGGCGTCTTCTGGGAGTACCTGAGGATGCCGCTGCTGGAGTCACACCTCACGATGGTCTACGTCGAGCCGATCGGTACGGGCGGCTCCGGGCGGCTTGCGAGTCATCCGGACGACTACACCCGTGATCGCTATGTCTCGGCCCTCGACGGGGTGATCGATCGGCTCGGTGCCGGCCCGGTCTACCTTCTCGGTCACTCGCATGGGGGCTTCGTGGTGCAGCGCTATGCGGTGACGCATCCGGAGCGGCTGGCCGGGATGATCCTGTACGACAGTGCGCCGGTCACCGGGCCTGAGCACGGTGCTGAGTTCATGCGCAACATTGATGCGTTCATCGCCCGTCAGGAGGGCAATCCGGAGCTTCCGCAGGTGCTGGCGACAGTGCAGTCGATTCCGGCGATCTCGACCGATGAGGGGATGACGGTGGCGCTGGCGGGGATCATCCCGCTCTACGTTGCCGATTATTGGAACCGGCGGGAGGAGTTCGAGCCGCTGCGAGCGATGGTCAGTGGCACTTACATCTCGGGCGTTGACGCGGACGGGGTACCGGATGTGATCGACGATCGGGAGGTGCTGCGGTCGATCACGGCGCCGGCGCTGGTGATCGTTGGTCGGTTCGATCCGATCTGTGGGATGCGGTGGGCGGAGGAGCTCAACAAGCTGATCCCTGGTTCGCAGTTGGCGGTGCTGGAGCAGAGCGGGCACTTCGGGCATCTGGAGGAGCCTGAGGCTTTCAGTGTTGCGGTGACTTCTTTTGTAAGGGTCTGACGGCCTGCCAGGCTGCGGTGTAGAGCAAGAGGGCGATCGCTAGTGCGGCGCCCGCCCTCTTGACCGCGCCGGTCAGAACGCCTTCTGCGATGGCGGTCCAGGCGGCCGAATCGGTCTGGTAGTCGGTGTAGTCGCGGTGGGCTAGCACTGCGGCGCCAAGTAGGGGTGCTGCGATCAGTAGTGCCAGTACTGGGCGCCGCACCGCCGGGGTGAGGTGGTGGGTCCTGTCTTCGGTGGTGCGGAGTTGGGTGCGGTGCTGCCAGAGGTACCAGGTGACGACGACCAGTCCGAAGGCTGTGCTGGCGTACTGGAGTAGGCGTTGTGCGGGGAGTAGATCGGTGTCGGTGAAGGCGTCCCAGAGCAGGTGGGTGCCGACGCCGATCAGCGCGGACATAACCAGCCAGCCGATGTACTGGACGCCGGCGCGGCCGCGGCCGTAGTTGCTGCTGCTCGTCGCGGGCGCGGGCCTTGGCTCTGACTTGGGTTGGGGGAGGGCCAGGCCGGGAGGGAGCAGGGCTGTGATGGGGGCGCGGACTAGCCAGTAGGCGAGCACCAGCGCTACGGCGTACAGGAGGTCTATGGGGAGGCCGGTGAGGGAGTGGGTGTGGGTGGCGTTGAGCAGGGGCTCGTACCAGTCGCCTGCTGTGGTTGAGGTGATGCCTGCGGCCCTGAGGAAGTACGGGACGTCGGGGGCCATCGAGCCGGCGACCAGGGCTGCGGGGACGAAGGGATGGCGCAGCAGAGGAAGTACGGCGGCGGGGTGGGCCAGGGTGAAGGGCATGGTTGGTCGTCTTCTCTGCTCGGGATAGTCCGCACCCGAGAGTACTCACTTCAACGGACTATCTCCAAAACCCCGGTCACGTAGGCGTGCGCGACGAACAACGGCGAGGCGGCCGCGGTCGCCGCCAGTAGGCGCAGACCGGCCGGCCGGGCGTAGAACGCCAGGGCGATGCCGGTGAGCCCAAGAGTCAGCAACGGCCAGGCGCCGTAGTCCGTGCTGACGACAAACGCCCGAGTCTCGACAAGCGCCACCGGAAACCACGCGATGGCTGCCATCAACCCAGCCATCACAGCCAACCTCCGCCCTCCGTCCTGGGTGTCGCCCGAGGTGGCGAGGTCGGGGGGACAGGCGAGGACGGTGGCGGCTGTCAGGGTTGCGGCCAGGGCTTCGAATGGTCCGTCGCCGTACAGGCTGGGCGTGACTGTCCACTGGGTGGCGTAGGCCAGGAGGTCTGTGGTGGTGAGGAATCGGCCGGCGGGCCAGCGGCGGGTGAGGGTGAGGATGGCGCCGGTGGTGATCAGCGCGAGCTGGAGGATGTTGAGTGCTTGCGGGATGTCGATGGTGGCCAGGTGGCTGCGGGTTGAGCCGGGGGAGAGGGCAATTCCGGCGTACCAGCGCATGAGTTGGATACCGGCGTACGCCGCGGCGACCGCCAGGGAGAAGGGTGTGGTGAGGGCGATGAAGCGGCCGGCGGGGGAGGCGGAGTCGAGGCCTAGGCGCACCCGGAGGGCATGCGCGATCAGGTCGGCGTCCGCGCGCAGCCGGGCCGGGGGAGGGAGATCCATCGTCAGGTCGCGATGCACGTCGAGGATCTCGCGGCCGTACGCCTCTCGATAGCCGGCCGGATACAACCGAAGAAGGCCAGCGTCGTGTCGCCGCCGAAGGGGACCGGGGTGGTGTCGCCGTCGGAGGCGGGTGGCCGGGTCCTGCGGGAGGGGGCTGGCGTGGTGTCGCGGTCGGAGGGGGTTGGTCGGGTCCTGGTGGAAGGGGCCGGTCATGTAGCGGGGGCGGTGCCGCCGGCGAGGCGTCGGCGGACCTCGCGGGCGGTGGCTGCCAGGCGCTCGGCTTCAGCCTCGAGTCGCTCGCGGCCGGCTGGACTGAGTGCGAAGATCCGCCGCGCCCGGCCGCCCACCACTTCCTCGCGCTCTACCTGGATCAGCCCCTCGGCGAGGAGCCGATCCAGAGCGCCGTAGAGAGCGCCTGTGCGCGGCGCCACCCGCCCGTCGGTGATTGCCTTGACCTCTTGAGCGATCGCGTACCCGTGCCGCGACTCGTTGGCGAGCGCCGTCAGCAACAGCAGGGCCAGCTCCTGCATCCCTCGGTCGGTCATGCGGACAGAGTATTCCGTTGACCGTACTCAGGCGTGCGAGATCAGCGGGCCGCCGTTGTAGGTGACCATGTCGGTGAGAGCGGCGATCAGGTCGACGGGGGAGTCGTCGAGTTCGGAGTAGGCGCGGTGGAGGTTGCCGACGATGCGCTCGGCGTCGAGCAGGTCGGCGTACTGGCCGAGGTCGGTGTTCTGGGCTGCCTCGAGGGGAGACAGGCCGGCTGCCCTGGCGTTCTCGGCGGTTTCCTGGATGAAGCGCAGGTAGCCGAGCACGTCGTCGATCAGGGATGGGCCGGCGAGCTGGCCGTGGCCGGGGACGATCGTCGTGGCGTTGAGTGGCTTGAGGACGGTCTCCAGGACCTCGATCGAGCCGGCTACCGAGCCCATCAGGACGAAGGGCGTGCCACCGTTGAAGAGGAGGTCGCCGGTGAAGAGGACCGAGCGTTCGGGGATCCAGACGATCGAGTCGTTCGTCGTGTGGGCGGGCTGACCGACGTACCGGACCTCGCAGGCCAGGTCGTCGTTCCAGAGCGTGACTCGATCGGCGAAGGTGAGGCTGGGGAGTTCCAGCGGAAGGTTGCCCCACTCGACCGGGGTCCAGAACGGGAGCTGCGCGGGCGGTCCGAAGGCCTCCATCTGGGCTCGGAGGTGATCGTGGGCCACGATCGTCGCGCCGGTGAACAGCGCGTTGCCCCAGGTGTGGTCGCCGTGGTGATGGGTGTTGACGATCGTCCGTACCGGCTGGTCGCTGAACTTGCCGATCGTCGCCTGGTAGTCGCGGGTCCGGCTCTCGGTCGCACAGGTGTCGACGCTGATCACGCCTCGCCGGCCGACCAGGAAGCCGGCGTTGTTGACCCACCAGCTCCCGTCCGGCTGGAGGTAGGCGTAGATGCCTTCACTGATCTCGACGGCGGCCGGCGGAGTCATTGAGTTGCGCATGGCACCCAAGATTAGAGGGGGCCGGCGGCAGCTCGTTGGCGGAAGCCTTCGAAGAAGACTTCGGGGACGATACCGGCCTATGAAGGGTGGATGGACGACGACGTCATTCGGTTGCTGCGGGCCCGCAAGGAGCGGGGGAGTACGCCGGGGCATCGGCGAGACGATGCGCGGGTGGTGTTGCTGATCGAGGGTGGGAGTTCTCGGGGTGCGTATTCGAGTGGGATGACGGTGGCGGTCGAGCAGCTGGGAATGCTGCCGTTGTTCGATGCCGTGCATGGGAGTTCGGCCGGTGCGTTGAAGAACCCGGTCACCGAATGCAAGCGGGCCCTACTGGTTCGGTCACCGATAGTGTCCCCGCAGACCCGGTGCCTGTCACCAGCCCAGCCCCAACTTCCCCGACCTGGTCCGGCATCGATGCCAGCCGAATACCGAACCGTTCCCTGCGACGTCTTGACAATCGCGCGAAATCCTTTACCCAGCACGCGTTTGAAGCGGGCTGGAATCCAGGCCGAAACTATTGCTGTCAGCAACTACCTGTCGATGACCCGGGGAAGGGCCGAGACTGACCTCAAGCACCGTGTTCATTACCGTGGAGGAACCCCATGAGCGAGCTGACGAGCGGAGCCTTCGTCGTCGAGCGGTCCGACGGCCGCGACGACGGCGAGGACTGGACCGAGAACTACGAGGAGCTGCCCGGCGGAGTCGGCGTCTCACTGATCTTCGAGTCCACCACCAAGGAGGGCGTCGGCCCGCGCCTGCACCTGCACCACTACCCGGAGACCTTCGTCATCCGCCGCGGCTCGGCCACCTTCACCGTCGGCGACACCCAACTCGTCGGCCGGGCCGGCCAGATCATCGTCGTACCGGCCGAGACACCCCACAAGTTCTCCACCGGCCCCGATGGCTACGAAGCCATCCACATCCACGAGAATTCCACCTTCGAGACCATCTGGCTCGAGTAACCGCCCCCAAGGAGTCCCGTGCACCCCCTAACCCGCCTGGCCCTGACCCTCACCACAACAACCACGCTCCTGGCCTCGACCGGATTGACCACGGCATTCGCCGCACAGGCAACTCCGGCCACCGCCGCACGGGTCGCGCCGTTGAGCGCCGTACGGGTTGCCCCGACGTCTGCCGTCCCGGTCGCGCCAGCGAGTGCCCTCGTACCGGTAATCGCCGCGGATTCGGCGGGGCGGCGTCGGTCTTCGTGCTCGGTGGTGTGGTTCGACCTTGGGAACACCTTGGTGGATACCTCGGTGCCTGGGCGGATGACGTGGATGCCGGGTGCGTTGCGCCATCTGTTGCTGCTGCGGGCGGTCGGCGTACCGGTCGGGCTGATCACCAACGTGCCGCCGGAGTGGGGTGCCACCGACGCTGAGCGGGCTGCCGCGACGAAGGCGTACGTCAACTCGTCCTGGGCCGAGTCGCACCCCTTCCCCTGGGACCTCTTCGGCGACCGCATCCTGACCCCGCGTACCAAAGCCGAGTCCAAGCCGGCCCCAGCCCTCTTCGAGCGAGGCCGCGACACAGCCGCCCCCTGCCACTCGTTCTACGAAGGCGAAACCCCCGCCGAGATCACCGTGGCAGAGCAGACAGGGCTGACCGGCTACCTGATCGGCCAACCCGATCGCCCCGCCTACCTACCGGTCTGGCGCGTGCTGTTGCCCTGAAGCTAGCTGGGCAGAGCGTCTTCCATCCCGTCGAGGATGGCGCGGCAGTCGCGCAACAAGGTCGGGGCGTCTGCGGCGGTGAGGAGGAAGACGCCTAGCCAGTTGCGGGAGCCGCCGGAGGGGTCGAATTCGGGGACTCGGGTGCCGGTGGGGAGCATGAAGGCGGGGACGGGGGCGATGGTGCTGCCGGGGGAGAGGAGCGTTGACCAGTCCACCTGGTCGGGGTGCCAGAGGGGTTGGGTTTGCCAGGGGGTGCCGGCTGAGTTGGCTGGGACCACGGCGACGGAGGCTGCGGCCCGGCCGCCCTCGACGAGCATGGCGGGTGGGTAGTCGACGTGCTCGCCTAGTTGTTCGCGGATGAGCATGCCGATGGGGTCCAGGTCGAAGACGATTTCGGCCTGGCGGGTGGTCAGGAGGCCGCCGAAGCGGGCGCCTACCTCGATGACGACCAGTTCGCCGTCGGCGCGGAGCTTGAGCTCGGTGTGGGTGCCGCAGGTGTCCAGGCCCAGGGCGTCGACGGCGCGGCGGGAGACCTCTTCGATCCGGCGCTGCAAAGGCTCGGGCAGGACGCAGGGGGACGTGCTGGCGACCTCGATGTACGGCGGTACGGTCGGCAGCTTGGCGGTGATCGCCAGGGCATGGTACTTGCCCTTGGCAACGATGCCCTCGACGCTCAGGTAGTCGCCGTACCCGGGATCGGAGTACCAGCCCTCCGTGGTGCCGTCCATGATCTCTTCGACCAGCCGGTCGGCGTCGGTGTTCTGCTCGTACAGCTCGTTCATGCCGACCTGGCCGCCCAGCTCCAGCGCCTGCTCGATCTCCGCCCAGGCGTCAGCGACCTGATCCGCAGACGTGAGCACAAGCTGAGCCACGGACCCAGCGCCCCACGCAGGCTTGAGGAGCAGCGGCGGAGTCAACGCGGCCAGCGCACCATGCAGGTCAGCAGCCGAGTCGACCCGACGAAACCGAGGTATCGGTACGCCGGCAGCCTGCCACGCCTGCCGCATCAGCCGCTTGTCACGCGCCACCCGGATGCCGGGCCCGGCACCGGCCAGACCGAGCCGATCCGCAGCGTTGGCGACAGCCAGTACTGCGAACTCCGACAGTGTGAACAGCGCATCCGCACCAAGCTCACGAGCATGCGCGACGATCGCTTCCACCACCGGCTCACCGGGCGTCAGCCCGCCCGGGTGCACGGTGATGCTCGTGCAGCACGGCTCCCAGATCTTCTTCGCAGCCTCGGGCAACGGCGACAGCGCGAGCACATGCAGCTCTCCGCAGGCGGCGATCCGGGGGAACGCGGTCTCCAGGGGAGCGCCGCCCTTGACGTAGACGTACAGAATCTTCTTCACGCGACACGCTCCTTGACGGCCGCGCGGTCGCGGCTGCGATTGACGAGTACGGCGAGAACGACCATCGCCACGGTGACAGTTGCCGCAAGCGCGACGAGGAAGCCGGACATCGCGCCACGGCTGAGAAACAAGCCCAGGACGAACACCACGAGGGCGCAGACGGCGCGGTCGGCAAGCGACTCCACGGACAGCAGCGTCGCCCGCCGGGACGGCTCGGTGATGGCGGAGTTGACCAGCTTGCGCTGCACGGGGAAGGCGAGCCCGGACGCGAGCGAGAACACCGCGAGACAGACCATCGTCCCGGCCAGCCCGAGTGGGATGACCGAGGCTAGCGCGATCGCCATCAGCACGGTCAGTACCAGCACGACCCGGATCTGCCCGAAGCGAGCCAGTACCTTCGAACGCGCGGCGCCCGCCACCTCGAAGACAGTCGTCGCAGCCATCAGTACGCCGAACCAGTGCAGCGGCAGGTGCTTCGACTCCAGGATCGGCTGGAACAGGTTGGCCTGCCCGATCCGCACCAGCGTGAAGATCGCGATGCCTTGCGCCATCAGCAGCATCAGCCGCTTCGACGAGCGCAACGACCGGAGCGCACCGGCCAGCGCGGGAAACACCGGCTCAGGAACCGCGGGGTCCTCGTCCGTCCTCGGGAGAGCAGGGAAACCGAAGGCGATCGCAGCGGCGATACCGCAGGTCACAGCCGAGAACACGTACGGCGAAGGACCCCACCACGCGGTGAGGAAGCCGGCCGCGGGCAGACACACGATCCGCCCGATCAGCGTCCAGGCGCGCGCCGATCCCTCGGCACCCTGGTACGCCGCGTCGTTCCCGGTCCGATGCAAATACTCGTACAGATAAGCGCTGCCCGCGCCGGAGAACAGCGAATGAGCCAACGCGATCAACAGGAACTGCGCCAGGAACCCGAGGAAGGTCGGCTGCCAGACCGGGATCACGTTCGCCACCACGAGGATGACAGCGCCACCCTGCAGGCAGCGCCGGTAGTCGAACCGG
Organism: Kribbella koreensis; assembly: GCF_039525325.1. Lineage (NCBI taxonomy): Bacteria > Bacillati > Actinomycetota > Actinomycetes > Propionibacteriales > Kribbellaceae > Kribbella > Kribbella koreensis. Next base: position 296,729 of record NZ_BAAAHK010000003.1, on the reverse strand, counting down.
TCCGCGATCATCCCGGTCGGGATGTCGAGCAGGCAGAACGCCAGGTAGAAGATGCTCTGGATCGAGAAGATCTGCTGGTCGGACAGCCCGGCCGAGCGCTGGAAGACATAGAAGACCGGCAACCACCACAGCAGCCCGGCGAAGAGCTGAAAAGCGTTGTAGCGACGGATGACCCGGGTCGCCTCGGGAGTCGGGGCGCTCACGCGGCGAGCTGGTACGGACGGCACTGCAGCAGGACGATCCGGTCGCCGTCGACGAGCCACTCGACATCAACCGGCGCATCGACGGATCCGTCGGCACCGGCGAAATGGGCCTGGAGCAACCGGCCGATCAGCGCGAGCCGTCCGAGTGTCGCCTTCGCCTGGTCGTCGACGTCAGCCGGTTCGGCGCCCATCGCCACGGTCCGGCTGCCGCCCTCCATCGTGTTGTAGAGGTGCTGCAGCGGATCCCGAGCACCCGAGACGACGTCGTCGACCGAATTGCGGGCGAGGTTCAGCAGTACCGAGCGGAAGTCGGTCCGGTCGAGCGGGTTCGTGGTGACCATGACCCCGCCGAGCGCCCCATCGAGCTGCTGCTGGATGACGACTCCCATGAAGCAGTCGGACAGTCCGATGCCGGCCTCGTCGCGGAGCAGTACGCCGCGAGTCGTGACGAGCGAGGCCCAGACCCGCTGGATCGCGTCGATGACGTCCTCGATCGACTCGACCTCGGGCACCGACTCGTAGATCCCCGCGGCGGAGAAGCCGATCAGGTCCTCGGCGTTCGACGAGCTGCGGACGACGACGCGGCCGGCGCCGGTCAGGTGGCGCAGTACCGAATCCTCGATCAGGGTGCGCAGCTCGGCCGGCAGCGGGGTCTCGCGGATGAGCGCGCCCAGCTCGGCGCAGAGTCCGTCGATCTCGCCGCCGAGGGCGAGCGCCATCTTGAGCTTGCCGATGGTCTGCTGGATGGCCGGCGACGACTCGAGGAACTGCTGCTGCAACGCGAACGGCAACGCGATCCCACGCGGTACGACGACGTGCTCGGCGACCATCCGCTGCGCCGCCTGGTCCAGTACGCCGGTATCGGTGCCGGTCGTGCCGAGTTGCCGGGCGAGGTACTCGAGCAGGTGCGGCCGCGGCGGTCGCGGCTTCTCGTAGAAGCCGAGCCAGTAAGGCGATCCGTCGCGCAGTACCGCCGTCAGCTCGCCGAGGTTGGCGGCCTTGGTGCCGAAGCGATGCGCGTCCGTCGAACGCAGCTGCTCGAGCGGGAGGATCTGGGCGGCGGCGAGGTCGGGCTTGCCGATGTCGACCTGGGTGACTGCCCAGGGCGGGCCGGCGTCGACCGAGTCCGGCCGGGTGATCGTGCGCACGGCCAAGGCATTGGCGGCCGCGTCGACGGTCAGTTCTACCCAGTTGCCGTCGAGTTGGGCGAGGCTTCGCAATGCGCCCTGCTGGATGGCGTTCGGGATGCCCCAGCCGGCGGCGAGCACGTTGGTGTGCGACAGCGGGGTGGTGTGCTTGGCGTTGATCAGCCCGGACACCCGCGGGATGTCGTCGGGCATCCGCTCCATCACGAGGATGTCGTGCCAGCGCACCGGATCGGTCGTGGTGCGGTAGGCCGTTTCATCGGCGAAGACGCGCAGGCGGCCGGTCGTCGTACCGGGGTTGAGCGGCACGTACGGCGCGGTGGAGTAGAGCTCGTGGGCGAGGATCAGCGGCGCGGTCGTGCCCTGCAGGAAGCCTTCCTGCAGATGGTTCGCGGGCTTCAGCAGCACCGGTACGGCGTCGTCGACGAGAGCGCGGACCGTTGTGTAGAAGGCGCCGAGCAGGTCGGGACCCATCGTGTCGACCTCGACGGTCTCGAGTGAGAAGAACAGGCCGCCGTACTCCGGGCGGTCGTGCAGCGCGAGCGTCCCGAGCAGGAATCGCCGGTAGCCGGCGCGGTAGACGGAGTCGTTGAACGCGTCCAGGTTGCGGGCCAGTTCGGCCCGGGTCATGCCGAGGATCCGCTCGGCGACGTACTGGACGTGCAGCATGCGCTCGGCGCCGTCGATCAGGTGGACCGTCGAGGTCTGCTGGTCGAGGACGAGCTTGACGTAGGGATAGCCGGCGACGGTGGTCGCCAGGCCCGAGAAGTCGGCCAGGGTGAGGCGATCAGCGGGCAGAGCGGGGACGATGGCGGCCAGGGCAGAAGGGGCGGGAGCGGTAGGCACGAGAGATCACAATAAGGTAAACAATGCCACTCAGGGTAGTTTATCTAACCCTCTGTGAGCACAATCACGCGCTGCTAATAGTTGCCTCAGGCATCATTTGTGGACGCTTAATCGATTAACTTCTGACATGCTTTCTCTGCATTAAGGCACAATTGAATGCTAATCTGTGCAGATTATTGCAACGAGGGGAGCAATCGTGTCCGGTGTCTTCCTAGGAGTCGACGGTGGTGGCACCAAGACCGCCTTCGCCCTGGTGTCCAGTGCCGGTGAAGTGCTGGCGAGCACGGTGGCACCGAGCTGCTACTACCTCGGGCAGGGCATCGAGCTGGTCGAGCAGGTGTTGCGCGACGGCGTCGAGTCGGTCTGCGGCGCAGCGGGTGTGCCGCCCGGGCAGTTGGCCTACGCGTTCTTCGCGCTGCCGGGATACGGCGAGGTCAGTGCTGACCTGGCGACCTTGGACGCGATTCCCGGTCGGGTGCTCGGGCACCAGCGCTACAGCTGCGACAACGACATGGTCGCCGGCTGGGCCGGGTCGCTGGGCGCGATCGACGGCGTCAACGTGATCGGCGGGACCGGGTCGATGGCGTACGGCGAACGCGACGGCCACGGGCTTCGGGTCGGCGGCTGGGGTGAGCTGTTCGACGACGAGGGATCGGCGTACTGGATCGCGATCCGCGGCCTGAACACCTTCGCGAAGATGTCCGACGGTCGGCTGCCTCCTGGTCCGCTGCGGAAGCATCTCGCCGAGCACCTGCGGTTGGCCGCGGACCTGGATCTCGTCGACGTGGTCCTCAACCGCTGGCAGGGCGATCGGGCTCGGATCGCGTCGCTGGCTCAGCTGGTCACCGCGGCCGCCGATGACGGCGACGAAGCCTGTACTGCGATCCTGCGCGAAGCCGGTCGATCCCTTGCGGGGTTGGTGAAATCCACCATCGCGCAGCTCGGCTACGCGCCCGGCGAGGTGGTGCCGGTGTCGTACTCGGGCGGTGTCTTCAAGAGCGACGAGGTCCGCGCTGCCTTCCAGCAGCATCTCGCCGAGGAGCCGGTCGACCTGCGTGACCCGATGCTCTCGCCGGTCCTCGGCGCCGCCCTCTACGCAGCTCGGCTGGCGGGCAGCCCGCTGAACACAGACTCCATCACCAAGCTGACCCTCTAGAGCCAGAGCGCGGAGCTGGCCAGAGCGTGGCGCTGGGCTCTAGGTGGCCAAGGCGCGGAGCTGGGCTTCGCGGACCGCCGAAGTCTGGCCTTGGACCAAGGCGAAGAGGGCTGAGCGGGCGTGAAGCTGGGCGGTGTCGTCGGTGGACAGGCCTCGTCCCGCACGGGAGATGAGAAGCGCGCGGGTAAGGACGCCGAGGGCATCGCCGATCGCGACCTTCAAGGCGAGCCTTTCGTCGATGCGCTGTGGGGCATCGGGGCCGGCCGCGGTGACCGTATCGGTGAGTGCGTAAGCCTGCTCGCGGATCAGGTCGACCCGGGGTGCCCAGACCTCAGCGACCTTGTGTGCGGCCGGATGCGGGCCGGCGCGTAGTTCGTCGAGCACGGTGGCTGCCAGCCCGAAATGGTGTGCACGAGCATCTGCGGCTCCGGCGACATCGGCCGCTCGCCAGGTGTCGAGATCCTGTACTGCGATGACGTGGCGGTCCGGCGCCTCGACGCCGGTCAGCTGGACGCGCTCGGTCCGGCTGCCGTTTGCGGCGCCGAGGCGCAGCGGCGTACCGATGACGCCGTCGCCGATCGGGACAAGCGCGTGCACCACCCGCGGCCGGGCCGGATCGCCCGCATCGACCCCGGCGACGCCGATCCACTGGTTGAGTCCCCAGCCGCTGACCCACGAGATGGTTCCGTCGAAGACCCAACCGCCATCGGTACGCCGGACTGCGACGTACCGCTCGGGATAACGCCGCACGTCGCTGAGCGCGACCCCCAGCAATACCTCGCCACGCAACAGCCGATCGGCGAGCTCCCCATCAAAGCTGGACCCCGGTTGCTCGACAGCCTGCCGGATCCGCCCGACCTGCGGCGCGTGCTGGGCCCAGACCAGCCAGGTGTTGTAGCAGCCCCCGGCGAGCAGTTCGTGCAGGCGACGATCGGCGCCGCGATCGAGGTCGGCACCGCCGTACTCCGCTGAGGCGAGATGGTTGAGAGCGCCTAGCTCGGCGAGATCGCGCACGGTCTGCTCGGTGACGCCGGTCCGGTCGGTCTCCAGCGCGCGCGGGCGAAGCACGTTATCGGCATAGGCCTGCACCCGGTCGAGCAGAGGTTCGGTCATCTCAGGTCCTCCGACTCAGGTACGTGAGAGTTGAGTCCCGGCGCTGCCGGCGACAACTGCAGTGGCGTCGTCGAGTGATCCGATCGCCGCCCGGCCGGACGTCTCCGCGACGAACTGCCGGGCGGCGGCGACCTTCGGCCCCATCGAGCCGGCTGGGAAGGTGTGCTCGTCCAGATCGGCCAGGGTGATGTCGTGCAGCGGTCGCTCGGTCGAGGTCCCATAGTCGAGGTACACCGCCGGTACGTCGGTGAGCATCACCAGCCGATCCGCGTTGAGCTGTGTCGCCACCAAGGCAGCCACATAGTCCTTGTCGACAACCGCCTCGACGCCGGTCAAACCGTCAGGCCCTTCGGTCACCGGTACACCACCCCCGCCCGCGAGGACAACAGTCGTCTGGCTCCGCAGGAGCAGGTCGGCCGTGTCGAGCTCGACGATGCGCTGAGGCTTGGGGGAGGGCACCACTCGTCGCCAGCTGTTGCCGTCGCGGCGGATCGTCCAGTTGTTCCGTTTGGCGAGCTGGTGGGCCTTGTCCTCGGCGTACCCGCTCCCGATGAACTTGCTGGGACGGTCGAACCCAGGATCGTCGGCGGCGACGACGGTCTGGGTGATCAGGGTGACGACGGGACGAGCCAGGCCTGCGTTGCTGAGCGCTTGCTGGAGCCAGTAGCCGATCATGCCTTGCGTCTCGGCGACCAGATCACTGAGCGGGTACGAACGCGAGAGGCTCAGGTCCGCGGTGCTCTCGAGGGCGAGCAGTCCGACCTGCGGACCGTTGCCGTGGACAAGTACCAGCTCGTGTTCGGCGGCGATCTTGGCCAGCGAGGGAGCCGCCGCGACGAGGTGCGCGAGCTGGACGGCGGCATCGGGCTTCTCACCCCGGCGCAGGAGGGCGTTGCCGCCGAGTGCGATGACTATGCGCATGCCTCAGCCTCCCATGCCGGCCGTCAGTCGAGGATCCATTGCAGGGTGTCGTTCGGGGTGGGTTCGTACGAACAGGTGAGGCCGGTGTGGATGGTGGAGCGGAGGTGGTCGGCGAGCGGCTCGTCGACGGTGGCGATCCGGTCGATGGCGGCGCTGATCGCCTTCTTGACGGCCACCCGGGCGCGCTCTTGGCTGGAGCCGGTGGTTCGGGCGCGGCCGCCGAGGCCGGTCGCTCGCGCCAACTCGTCCAGGAGCGCGTCGCGCTCCAGGCGGACGGTGGTCAGCCGGCCGAGATCGGACCATTCCCCGGCCTCAGTGAGTTCCTGGTCGAGGTCGCGAAGGCGTTGCCGGTAGGCCTTGAGCGCTTGTTCGTCCAGTACTTCGCCAAGGCCGGACTCGATCGCTGTCCCGGGGCCGGCGAGGTCGAGTGCGGCGACCGGCCGGCGTGGGCGGCGGAGTAGCTCTCGGAGGTAGCCGAAGCCGCGGAGTTCGCGCAGCGGCGTACCGGCTGGGTTTCTGCCGATCAGCCAGAGTCCGCCGGGCGCAGGCCGGAACTGTACCTGATTGTTGTCCTGAGCAACTGGTTCGAACGGCCAGGAAGCCAAACGATCGCGCCACCAGGGGGCGTCGAGCCGGTCGTAGGTGGCGAGGGCGCGGGTGCGGAGGCGGTCGGCGGTGGTGGGGTCGCCGAGCAGCGCGGCGGCGCGGGCGAGGGTGTCGTCGGTGACGCCGTGGAACCATACGGCTCCGGCGTTGAACACTGCGCGTCCTTCGTACGGTCCGAGAAGCTCAGCCGCTTTGCCGACAACCTCGCGATCGGCGACGGCGAGCGCTGCATCGAGGACACACTGCAGGGTCAGCAGCCAGTTCACATCGCGGGGGAGGTCGTCGAGCACGGTGCCGTGGAAGGTGTGGACGAGCGCGCGGATCCGGGGGAGGTCTCCGGCGCAGGTCCAGAGGTAGGCGGCCTCGGCGGAGAGCACGGTGATGCCTTCGGACAACGCGAAAGACTCGGCAGCTGTGGCTCCGGCCGCGCAGGCGTCGAGGTCGCCGGACTGAGCTGCGGCATAGGCGGCCATCGCCATCAGTACCATCCACGAATCCGGCAGCGCGGCCTGGTCGGCGGCCTTGGTGGCGATCTCGATCAGCCCGGCGGTGGTGTCGGTCCGGCCTCTGAGCACGTCGAGCATCAGCCGGCGCGAGGCGGAGAAGAAGAGCGCTCGCGGCGACTCCTCGCCGAGTCGTTCGAGGGCACGCAACTGTCGGTGGATCGCTGGGACGTCGAGGGTCTCGCAGGCGACCTGCAGCCCCCACAGATGTGCTTGCAGACGTGCGTCGGGATCGAGGACATGGGCCGCGACGTCGTCGAGGCGGCGGGTGAGTGAGCGGCGTACTTCGAGTTCGTCCGGACCCCAATGCGCGGCGAGCGCAGCGTCGAGACAGTCAGCGATCAACGCCGGTACGCCGGTACGCTCCGCGCACTCGACCGCCTCGGTCGCGAACTGAGCAGCCCGCGCGGCCTGACCCGCGTAGGCCCAGCAGCGGGTGAGCGCGGCAGCCAGGCGGGCTCTCGTCGCATCGTCGGTGGTCCTGGCCAGTACGTCGTACAGCTGAGCGGGGAGCTTCCCCGGCTCGGCGCCGAACAGGTAGACGGTGGCTGCGCCGAGCACCGCCTGGGTCCAGCCGTCGAGGTCGTCCGCTTCCCGGCATCGCGCCGCTGCTTCGTCGTACAGGCTGGACGCGGCGTCTCCCCGGCCGGCCGCGCGCTCGGCGTCGGCTCGGTCGAGGAGATCGCGGACCCTCGACGAGGTGGACATCAGCCTCATCGTAGGTTTCCGGGCCGCCCCGGCGGCGGATTTCAGGGACGGATCAGCCGTACTGCGGCCGCGTGCTCCCGCTGCTTGGCCTCGTCCCAGTCGCCGGTGCAGTAGACGGACAGGTCCGAGATTGCGGCGCCGACCACATCGGCCCGGAGCATCTCCCTGCAGTACCAGCGCTGGCCGTCCTTCTCCCAGCGCTCCTCGAACTCGATCGTGAACCCGCGATCGGTCGGGTCTACCCGGGTCACGTGCACCTTGCCCGGACTGGGATGCCCTTCGAGGCGGATCGCGAGCACGTCGTCGACGGTGTTCGCCTGCACCCGCCACTGCGGCAGCGACAGATCGGTGAACACGTCGGGGGTGAAGAGCCCGTCCGGTACTTCGCCGGTCTCCAGGAACCGGATCAGCTTGGCCACAGCCGTCGTGACATCCGGCTGCATCGTCGTAGTCGACATGGTGTTCTCCCTGCTGGTGGTTGGTTGTCACCCCCTAGGCGTGACAACCAGCGGAACACCGTGACGTCACTCGTCACACCTCAGCGTGGCTTGGTGAGGTCTTCCATGATCACGAAGGCATCGGATTCGCCGAAGGTGCAGAGCTTGCTGGAGGTGGGAATGAGGCCGCCGCCCACGGACAGTTCGCCGCCTTCGCGAACGACGACGGCGCCGTTCGGAGCGACGATCTCCAGTTTGCCGTCGGCGGCGTAGCGGGCGGTGTAGCCGGCCGGCCAGATGAGTGGGGTGCGGTCCTTCGAGCTCGCCCGGGAGTCGGCCGGGATGAGGTACGGGCAACCCTCGGGAGTGACGCGCAGTACTCCGGTCTGCAGAGCTTGCAGTTCGCCGTCGCCCGGCTTCCAGGACGAGGTCGGGATGGTGACCGGCCTGCTGGACGGCGGGCTGCTCGCCACTTCGCTCTTGCCGACGTCGGAGGCGTTGACTGCGAAGACGACCGCGGCAGCAGCCACGAGCGCGGCGGCGACGCCGGAGGCGAGCCAGGTACGACGGCGGCGGCGTACCGGGCGTACTGCTCTGAGACCGAGGTCGTGGATGACCTCGGCCCGATCGCCCGCCTCGGCCAGCGTCGCGCGAAGCTCCTGCTCGAGCTCTGTCTGGTTCATCGGTTGTGTCCTTCAGCCGGGTCGTGCGCTGCTCTGAGAGAGGCGAGTGCCTTGCTCACGCTCGCCCGGGCGGTGGAGTCCTTGATCCCGAGCAGGGTCGCGATGGCGGCGTAGTCGAGGTCTTCGTAGTACCGGAGGATGACCACGGTCCGCTCCCGCGTCGGCAGCGTCGCGAGCATCTGCCACATCGCGTCATGCTCGACCAGCGCCAGCGATGGGTCGGGCTCTGGGTGGCCGACGTCGTCCAGTTCCGACGGTGTTTCGTGGGAGGAGCTGCGGCGGGTGGTCGCCAGGTAGGCGTTGACGAGGATGCGGCGGACGTAGGCATGAGGGTCGTCCATCGCGCGGACGCGTCGCCAGTGCCGGTAGGCGTTCATCAGCGCGGTCTGCGCGAGGTCTTCGGCGCGATGGTGGTCGGCGGATAGGACGAGGCCCAAGCGCACCAGTTGCTGCCCGCGGGCGGCGACGTACTCGTCGAACTCCACCGTTTGTCTCCTGGGTTCCGGGGCCTTTCCTCTTCAAATGCCGTGGGTACCACAAAACGCTGCTTCGCCATGTCCAGGAAGTCTGAACGCCGCTATCGTCGCCCGGGTGCTGAACGTGCTGGCCGAGTTGGGCTCGGCGAGTTGGTCGGGTGAGGAAGCAGTGCGGTACGAGGTCGCACTGGAAGGCGCCGCTCAGGTGATCGGGTGGTACACCGAGCTGATCGCGCGCGAAGAAACAGCCGGTACGCCGGACCGCGCGGCGCTCGCCGATTGGCGCGAGGCCCGGCAGATGTGGGCTGTCAGGCGGCGCGAGCTGACGCCCTTGAATGTGGACGAGGTCGCCGCCATCTACTCCGACGGCGAAGACCTACTGGCCGAACCCGATGAAGACCCACCAGACCTGGCGCCGAGGTCTGCCGTGAGGGGTCCGCTCTCCGATGACGAGAGCGAGTTGATCGGTACACCACAGGCTCAGCCGATCGTCGTGATCGTGGTCGGTGAACCCGGTGACGGCAAGGCGTCGATCACCGCGCTCGCCCGGGAGGTCCTGAACCGTCGCGGCCGTCCGGTCGTGATCGACCCCGATCGCCGGACGGCCGGCGCCACCCGTTACGTCAGCGCCCGGCGCTTCGATGTCGTACTCGAGGCGCCGGCTGATTTCGAGCAGGCGGCTCGTGAGTTCAAGGCCGCCGGCTATCAGGTGGAGGTCGCGATCGTCGCGGTGGCAGATGCGGTCAGCCGCTTCGGCGTACAGGATCGCTACCTTCGTGCGCTGGAGGCCTACGGCTGCGGACGCCTAGCCGGTGATGAACAACCCGTACTCCGAGCAGCCGATGCACTCGATCGCGCACAACTCGCCGACGTGGTCGCCGTACTGCGGCCGAACGGCGACCTCCTCTATGCCAACCAGCGAACCGCCGACGGCCGCTGGCACCGACAACCCGCCGGCGCGGAAGCGATCGCCGCAGAACGCAATCGCCCCTGGACCGTCCTCGAGTCACGCCTCTTCCTGGAAGCGGTCGCGACATTCGAGGACCGCGGCCGCTCAGCGCCTGTCGCGGAGATCCGTCGACAGACCGTCGAGGCCGCCAGAGCAGTCACTGCTCTGGCGAGACCTCTCCTGCACCCGGACGCGGTGACACTACAGATCGCCACCGCAGGAATAGCGGCTCCTTAGACCCCGTGCTCGTTGCCCTGCCGGCGCTGACGACCCGAGAAGTCCTTGACCACGCGACCCCTCGGATCGACGACCTTGTCGCCGACCAGGCCCCCACCGGAACCGGCGGCCTTCTTGGCCTTGCGGCCGGACTGCCAGCCACCCTGCTCCGGATCCTGCGCCTTCTGCTTTCCCTTACCCCACGCCATCGCGGCATCCCTTCGGCGGTAGTGACGGTGGATGCTATTGCCGCTGGGAGAGGCCGGACAAGAGTTCAGTCGCCTGGAGGCAACATGCGCAGATTGCGTCATGGGCGCATACTGGAGACCTGATGGAGCCTTCCCGCGCGACGACGCGTCGTCACCTGTCCACGAGTCCTTTCAAGCCCCGGGTGCCCGCCCCGATCAAGACCTTCGAAGAAGGTGACCGGGTGTCTCACGACAAAGAGGGCATGGGCACGATCAGTGCCGTCGAGGGCACCCACGCGGTGGTGGTCGACCTGGGCGGCGGCAAGCTGCTGCGGGTCCTCTCCCCGTTCGACAAACTGCACACGCTCTGACCCGTTAGGCCCGGGACCCCGACGTAGATCCTTAGGTGAGCCTAACCTAAGGCTAGCCCGTTCGGGGGTCCCGCGGCCTGATCCGTTCGTCCGTCCCCGGCGAGGAACGGTGGTTGGGTGGCGGGTTTTTGTGCCGGTGGCGTGATGCTTGGCGCCAGCGGTACGCGAACCTGCCATTGGCCGACCTGCAGGAGCCGACCCGGCGCAGTGCGCGATGATGGCGGTCGGCTACGGCAAGGGGAGACCGGCGTGAAGGTGTTCTTGTCTACTGACATGGAGGGGACGGCCGGCGTCGTCGACTGGAGTCAGTGTCGCGGGCCGGGGCAGGAGTACGAGTACTACCGCGGGCAGTTGCAGGCTGAGGTGAATGCTGCGATCGAAGGTGCGATGGCGGCGGGGGCGACGGAGTTCCTGGTCAACGACTCGCACTCGACGATGCAGAATCTGCGGCCGGACGGGTTGCTGGGGCAGGCGAGCTACTTGTCCGGCCGGCACAAGCCGCTGTACATGATGCAAGGGCTCGACGATTCCTTCGATGCGGCGTTCTTCGTCTCGTACCACGGGTCCGCGGGAGCCACGTCGTCCGTGCTGCATCACACGTACAACCCGCGGGCGATCGCCGAGGTGCGGCTGAACGGTGAGGTCACCGGCGAGGCCGGGATCAACGCGTTGGTGGCACTGGCGCACGGGGTGCCGGTGGTGCTGATCTCGGGTGATCAGGTGACGATCGACGAGGCGCAGGCGTTCTGTCCGGGGATCGAGTCGGTGGTCGTCAAGGAGTCGGTCTCGCACAGTGCGGCGCTGTCCGTGCATCCCGAGGTGGCGCGCGAGCTGATCCGGGATGGCGCGGAGCGTGCGCTGGATCGACTGTCCGGCTTCGGTTTGCCCAGTATCACGCGGCCTGCCGAGTTGACGGTCCGGTTCCACCACCAAGCCTTCGCGGAGCTGGTCTGCGCGTTGCGGAACGTCGACCGGCGGGGCGAGCGGGTCGTTGCTCTCAGCAACGATGATCCGCTGGAGCTGTTCCGGAGCTTCATTGCCCTGGTGCTCTTGACGCGAGGGATCACCGACTAGCGATAGGGGTCGTTGTCGATCTCGGTCCGTACTACGGGAAGCGCGGCGCGCAGTTCGGGGATGCCGACCGAGCCGAGTGCCAGCCGGAGGGCGTGCGGCACCGTCGGAGTCGTGGCGAAGGGCTGGGCGGTGGAGACCGCGATGCGCTGGCCGGCCAGGGCCGCGGCGATCCGGTCGGGGCGGGCGTCTTGGGGGAGTGGGAGCCATACGAAGTACGAGGACGGATGACGTACCAGCGGCAACCCGGCCAGTACGTCGGCCGCGATGGATTGGCGGAGGCGGGCGTCGTCGCGCTTCTGGGTCTCGAGGCGTTCGACCGTACCGTCGGTCAGCCAGCGGGTGGCGATCGCCGCTGTGATGGCAGGCGTGTGCCAGGTGGTCGCCCGGATGGCGCGCTCGAGCGCCGGTACCAGCGCCGTGGGAGCGATGACGAAGCCGATCCGCAGACCGGGCGCGATGCTCTTCGACAGCCCTGAGACGTAGACCGTGAGGTCGGGTGCGAGCGTCGCCAGTGGCGGTGGCGCGTCGTCGGTGAGGTAGGCGTAGGAGGCGTCTTCGATGATCGTGACGTCGTACCGGGAGGCGATGGCGACCAGCTGAGCGCGCTGGGAAGCGTCGAGCACCCAGCCGAGCGGGTTGTGCATGGTCGGCATCGCATAGACGGCCCGGACGCGGCGTCGCCGGCACAATTGGTCGAGCGCGTCGAGGTCGGGCCCATCCCCGGTCACCGGCAAAGGCGCGAGCTCCAGCCCCAACGTGCGGGCGAGCACGATGAACCCGGGGTAGGTCAGCGCATCGACCGCGACCACATCGCCCGGCTGGAACAACGCCATCGCCGCCACTGTCAGACCGTGCTGAGCGCCGTTGACGATCAGGACGCGCTCGCGGCCGACGTCGAGTCCCCGCCGCCGCAGATGGTGGGCAACCGCGGCTCGGTCCTGTACCCGCCCGCGATGGGGCTGATAGCGCAGCAACGCTTCGAGATCGCCTGCGGTGGCGAGATCCCTGAGGGCTTGGCGCAAGAGGTCGGCCTGCCCGGGGATGGCGGGGTAGTTGAAGCTCAGGTCGATGGCGTCGACGGCGACCTCGCGCTGATCGACATCGTCGCCTGTGGCGGCCGCGAGATCCCGTACGAACGTGCCCCGGCCCTGCTCGGAGCTGACCAGGCCCATCGCCTCCAGTTCGGCGTACACGCGAGAAGCCGTCACCACCGCGATGCCCTCGTCAGCCGCCAGCCGGCGGTGAGTGGGTAGGCGATGCCCGGCCGGCCACCTGCCGTCGCGGATCTGCGCCGCCAGCGCATCGACGACGCCCTTGTACTTCGGGACTCTCATCCCCGCATTGTATGCAGGACAATTTCTGGATCGTCATGGATCGAGGCTCCTACCGTCGACCTCATGCACATCGCGATCCTGACCTTCGACGGCTACAACGAACTCGACTCCCTGATCGCCCTCGGCATCCTCAACCGGGTCAGCGAACCCGGCTGGCGGGTGTCGATCGCCGGCCCGGCGCCGCGACTCCGCTCGATGAACGGCGTCACCATCGACGCCATGATCGACCTCGACGAGGCCTGCACCGCCGACGCCGTCATCATCGGCAGCGGCAGCAAGACCCGCGAGGTGGTCGAGAACCCCGCCATCATGACCACCCTCAGCCGCCTGAACCCCAATCGCCAACTCTTGGCAGCCCAATGCTCCGGCGCCCTGGTCCTGGCCAAACTCGGCCACCTGGCCGACGTACCAGCCTGCACCGACCTCACCACCAAGCCCTGGGTGATCGCCGCCGGCGTCGAGGTCCTCAACCAACCCTTCTACGCCCGAGGCAACGTGGCCACAGCCGGCGGCTGCCTAGCCTCCACCTACCTAGCCACCTGGACCATCGCCCGCCTCCACACCCTCGAAGCCGCCAGGACCGCCATGCACTATGTAGCCCCGGTCGGCGAAAAGGACGAGTATGTCGAGCGTGCGCTGGCGAACGTGACTCCATACCTCGAACACCACGTGCTGCAGCAGGGCCTTGCTCTGGGGTGATCAGCTCTGGCTGTTCAGGTACAGCCTGGATCTGTTCCGGCAACCACCTGAGTGAAGCAGCACACGATGTCGGGGTGCCGGTGCTGGGTCCGTGGTTGTAGAAGACGACCGTCGACGACCCCGACTCGAACCCGCTGCCTTGGACTGCTTGGCGGCTTTGGACTTAGTGGCCGCACTCAGCGGTACGACGGCGCCGAGCGAGGATGCCAACCAGCGTTTCATGCTCTCCCCCTAGCGCTGATGCGATTGAGGATCCCTCCAGCGTCGGGCAAACGCCAGGGGTCGAGGTAGCGCCTGCTGGATCGGATGGCGGACGAAGTGCAGTGGGGTAGTGGACTTCGGCGAGAATCGAGGGCATGAGTACAACTGCGGAGGAGTCCTATCGGTTGCGGTATGGGGCGGGGTTCGAGGTGCCGGGGGAGTGGAGTGCGGTGCTCGAGCAGCAGCTGGCTCATCGGTCGGTGCGGGGGTATCGGGCGGAGGCTGTGAGCGACGAGACGTTGGCGGCGCTGGTGGCGGCCGCGCAGTCGGCGCCTACGTCGGGGAATCTGCAGTTGTGGAGTGTGGTCGCGGTTCGGGATGACGGGCGGCGGGCGCGGCTCGCGGAGTTGGCGGGGGATCAGCAGTTCATTGTGGATGCGCCGTTGCTGCTCGTCTGGCTGGCGGATCTGGCCCGGGCTCGGCAGGTGACCACCGAGATCGGCTCGGCGACCGCGGAAGGGGCCGACTTCGTCGAGGCGGCGTTGCTGTCGTTCATCGACGTCGCGCTCGCGGCTCAGAATGCTTCGCTGGCGGCGGAGTCGCTGGGGCTGGGGACGGTGTTCGTCGGTGCGATCCGCAACCGGCCGCTCGAGGTCGCCGAGGAGCTGGGGCTGCCGCCGAATGTGTTCCCGGTCTTCGGGCTCACGGTTGGTCACCCGGAGCTGGGAAACGAGGCGGCGGTGAAGCCGCGGCTGCCGCAGCAGGCGGTGCTGCATCACGAGCAGTACGCGTTGGAGCCGCAGCTCGCCCATGTCGAGGCGTACGAGGAACTGCTCAACGCCTTCTACGCGACCGCCGGCCTCCCGGGCAGCTGGGTGAAACGGGTGGCCCACCGCTTCGGCAGCGTGGCCGGCCTCAAGGGCCGCGAACACCTCCGCGGCGCCCTCCGGACCCAGGGCTTCGAACTCCGCTGACCGGCGGCTCCACGCTGGGGTCAACAACTGTTCACCTTCGGGGGTAGTGACGTCACCGGAAGTTGGTGACAACGTGGTCAGGTAGTCCGTCACATTGTTCCGCCGCCACGGAGTCCGCTTGATGAAGAAGTCGTCCCCTGCTGTCCGCGCCCGGGGAATCGAGAAGTATTTCGGTGAGGTCGTCGCTCTCGACGGCGTCGAACTGGAGGTCGAGCAGGGCCAGATCCACGGCTTGGCCGGCCCGAACGGCGCCGGCAAGACGACGCTCCTCGGCCTGCTGCTGGGACTGGCCGTCGCCGACAAAGGAAGTCTCCAGATCCTCGGTACGCCGGTAGGCCGGGCGCTCGCCGCACCCGCCGGAGTCACCGGTTTCGTCGACGGCCCCGGCCTGTACCCGTCCCTCACCGCCCGGAAGAACCTCGCCGCGCTGGCCGAGCTCCAGGGCCGCAACGCTCGCACGGCCGGCATCGACGAGGCGCTCGCCGACGTCGGGCTGACCGACGTTGCGGACGACCGCGTCCGTGGCTTCTCGCTCGGTATGCGGCAGCGACTCGGCCTGGCCGCCGCGCTGCTCAGCAAGCCGCGGCTGCTGGTGCTCGACGAGCCGTCCAACGGCCTCGACCCGGCGGGCAAGCGGCACGTGCACGGCGTACTGACCCGGCTCGCGTCCGAGGGGACCGCGGTCGTCATGTCGAGCCATCGCATGGACGATCTCGAGACGCTGTGCTCCGAGGTCACCATCCTGTCGACCGGACGTGTCGTCTTCTCCGGGCCGCTGAGCAAGCTGGCCGCTGAGAACGGCGAGTTGGAGTACCGGCTGCTCACCTCCGACCCGGAAGCCGCCCGGAAGGTGGCAGGCGAGACGGCCGGCATCCGTACCGCCGACGCGGCCGGAGGAGTGGAGCAGGCGTGGTTCGTGGTGCGGGCGGAGGTACCGGCTCTCGACGGGCTGGTCGTCCGGCTCGTCCAGGCGGGGATCGCGATCCGCGAACTCGCTCCCGTGGTGTCACCCCTTGAAGCAGCCTTCCTGGCCCTGACCGACCAGGCCGCGACCGAGCAGCAGGAGAACTGATGACCGCGACCGTCGCCGACGTCGCCCCGGAACAAGCCCCGGCACCAACCACAGCACCGGCCGCAGGTCGCGTGTCCGTGGCTCGTGGCTATCGCTTCGAACTGGTGAAGCTCGTTTCGCAATGGCGCGTGCGCTTGCTGGTGATCGCGTGCTGGATCGCCCCCGCCGTCTTCGTCGCCGCGGTGAGCCAGCAGGGCTCGCTTCCGGTCGACACGTTGTTCGGCCGCTGGATGCACGCGACCGCCTGGGCCGGTCCGCTCGTCACGCTCGGCTTCGCCGGTACCTGGGCCTTGCCCCTGTTGACCTCGATGATCGCCGGCGACGTGTTCGCCTCCGAGGACCGGCTCGGCACCTGGCGGCATCTGCTCGTCGCGGTCCGGTCGCCCCGCCGGATCTTCATCAGCAAGGCTCTCGCCAGCCTCACCGTCATCCTGATCCTGGTGGCCGGCCTCGTCGGCGGCAGCTCGGCCGGCGGGCTCGTTGCGGTGGGCAATCAACCGCTGATCGGCCTCGACGGACACCTGCTGTCCTCGTCGGATGCGGCCGGTAAAGTCCTGCTCGCTTGGGTCTGCGTGCTCGCCCCGACCTTGGCGCTGGCCGCCATCGGCCTGCTCGGGTCGATCGCGCTCGGCCGCTCGCCGATGGGGCTGCTGGTACCAGCGATCGTCGCCCTGGTGATGCAGCTCGCCCAGATGCTGCCGATCCCGGTCGCCTTCCGGCTCGCCTTGCCCGGGTACGCGTTCATCGCCTGGAACGGCCTGTTCACCAGCCCGACCCAGGTCGGTCCACTGCTGATCGGCATCGTCGTCAGCCTGGTGTGGGCCGTGGTCGCGACAGCCCTGGCCTACCTGCTGTTCCTCAGACGCGACTTCACCAACCTCACCGATGACGGTTCCTCACGCCGAGCGATCTGGCTCGGGGTCCTGCCGCTGGCCGCCTTGCTCGCGGTCACCACCGGCGTGATCGCGCCGGCGACGGGTGCGACCGGATCGGGCATCACCCAGGACAAGGTGCAGCAGTCGGTGGCCACCGCCTTCGCGCACCTGTACCGGATCCAGGCCAAGCAGCTGAACCGCGCCGACGTCACCGAGGAGCAGCTGAAGACGACGGCGGCCTGTACGAAGGGCGGCGGCCAGCTCGACGCCGAAGGACCGGGCAACGACTGGCGCTGCGTGGTGACCTGGCATCTGCCTGGCATCGAGGCCGCCGGCTCGGCCATCTACCAGCTCGACCTCACCCCGAACGGGCGCTACGTCGCGGATGGCGACGGACCGAAGGAAGTCAACGGCTACTTCCTGGTGCAGACGCCCGCCGGCGATCAGCCGAACCCACTCTGGCAGTTCGACGCCAATGTCGAACTGCTTTCCACCCGCTAGAAGGGAAGCTCCATGCAAGTAACCCGCCGAAGGCGCGAGCAGCGAGGCCCTGGCCTCGCCGCTCGGCAAGTCGGCCGACGGATCTCACGGGTGACAGCGGGTACCACCGCTGTCGCCGTCGTGGCCGCCGGTACCGGCGTCGCCGTCGCCAAGACGGACATGTTCGGAACGGAACAGGTCGGCCAGGTCACCGAGAAGGGTCAGGTCGTCTCCAGCGACCAGTACATCAACCCGATCGGCGAGCGCCTGGTCATCAACAACGGCAAGATCATGTCGTCCGAGGTCAGCCCCGACGGCAAGCACGTCGCGGCCTCGATCACGGACGGCGGAATGGCGCTGGCCATCGTCGACCTGTCGACGTGGAAGGTGCAGCAGCTGATCGGCAACAACGCCGCGGCGAACCTGCGCATCCCCGGCAACGACATCGGCCAGGAAGGCCCCACGTACTCGCCCGACGGTTCCCAGCTCTGGCTGGGGCAGACCGACGGGTACCGCAAGTTCACGGTGAACCCGGACGGCAGCCTCGCCAACCCGACGTTCGTGGCGATCCCCGCGGACGGCGCAAAGCACGCGCTGGCCGCCGAGCCGGTCTTCTCGGCCGACGGATCGACCGTGTACGCCGCGGTGAACGGCCAGAACCGGGTGGTCGCGATCAACGCGGCGACCGGAGCCATCACCCAGAGCTGGGCCGTCGGCAACGCGCCGCGCGACCTGGTCAAGGTCGGCGACAAGCTGTACGTCAGCAACGAGGGCGGACGCCCCGCGTTGCCGGGTGAGCCGACGATCAACTCGTACGGCACCCAGGTACTGGCATCGCAGGTGACCGCGGCCACCACCAGCGGCACGGTCAGCGTCATCAATCTCAACGCGCCGGGCGCGCCACCAGCGAGCATCGACGTGGGCCTCCACCCGACCGCGCTGTACGCCAAGGACGGCGCACTCTTCGTCACCAACACCGCGACCAACGACGTCTCGGTCATCGACACGGCCAAGGACAAGGTCGTCCAGACGATCGCCACCCAGCCGTGGCCCGAGGCGTCCGTGGGCTACGAGCCCGACGCGGTGACGTTGACCGACGACGGTCACCTGCTGGTGACACTGGGCCGCGCCAACGCGGTCGCCGTCTACAAGTACACGTCCGCGCAGGAGCCGGTCAGCTACATCGGCCTGCTTCCGACGGACTACTTCCCGGCGGAGATCACGACCGTCGGCGACGAGGTGCTGGTCTCCAACACTCGCGGTATCGACGCCCTCCGCCCGACGACGGCTGCCGGCCACGGTACGCACGACACGACCTCGAGCCTGCAGCGGTTCAAGCTGCCGGGTGACCGCGAGATCCGCAACGGCACGGACGCGGTCTTCGAGCAGAACGCCTGGACGAAGAGTTCGGTCCGCGTCGGCGAGGGCAACAAGAAGCCGGTACCGGTCCCGAACCGGCTCGGCGAACCGTCGACGATCAAGCACGTCTTCCTGATCGTCAAGGAGAACCGGACCTACGACCAGGTGTACGGCGACATCCCGGAGGGCAACGGCGATCCCGCGCTCGCGCAGTACGGCGAGAATGTGACGCCGAACCAGCACGCGCTGGCCAAGCAGTTCGGGCTGTACGACAACACCTACGACATCGGCACGAACTCCGCCGAGGGTCACAACTGGCTGATGCAGGCCGACAACCCGGAGTACACCGAATCCTCGGCCGGTGAGTACCTGCGCAGCTACGACACCGAGGACGACGCTCTCGGGCACCAGCGGACCGGGTTCATCTGGACCGGTGCGCAGGCGGCCGGCAAGACCGTGCGCAACTTCGGTGAGTTCCAGCAGTTCCTCACCAAGCCGGCCGGCGCGAGCTGGCAGAACCTGTACTGCGACACGAAGAACATGGCGTCGACCGGTGCCAAGACGGCGTACCCGCTGATCTCCTCGTCGCCGATCCCGTCGCTCAACGACGTGTCGGTGCCCGGCTTCCCGAAGTTCGACACCTCGGTGCCGGACATCTACCGCAACGAGATCTGGAAGCAGGACTTCGAGAAGAATGGTCCCGCGAATCTGAACATGTTCTGGCTGTCGAGCGACCACACCGGTGGCCCGCCGAACGGAGCCGCCCAGGTCGCGGACAACGACCTCGCGGTCGGCAAGATGGTCGACACCATCTCGCACAGCAAGTACTGGAAGGACTCGGCCATCTTCGTGGTCGAGGACGACTCGCAGGCGGGTCTCGACCACGTCGACGGGCACCGGGCGCCGATCCAGATCATCAGCCCGTACGCCCAGCGCGGCGTCGTCGACAACCGGTACTACACGCAGATCACGATGATCCGGACGATCGAGCAGATGCTCGGCATCCACCCGATGAACCAGAAGGACAGCGCGGCGAGCCCGATGACGGCGGCCTTCACCACGACGCCCGACTTCACCCCGTTCACCTACCTGCCCAACCGCACCTCGCTGACCGCGGGCCTCAGCGCCGCCAACCTGCCGTCGTGTGGCGCGGACGTTCCCGCGGCGCAGAACCCGGCCGTGGCGCCCGCACCCAAGGCGGCGGTTCCGGCCGACAAGCAGGAACTCGCGGCCAAGTGGGACATTTGGAAGTCGCAGCAGAAGCTGACCGGTCCGGAGGCTCGGGCCGACTTCGCCAACCCTGCCCAGATGAACCACTTCGACTGGTACCAGGCGCACGAATGGTCCAAGCCGTACCCCGGTGAAGACCAGCTCTACGCCCCGGAGAACGTCCCGGGCGCAGCAATCCCAGCCACCGAGAACGACGGCTGATCCACACCGTACGAACGAAGGGCCCCTGCTCCGGCAGGGGCTCTTCGCCTTTGTCCGGTGGTCGTGGCCGGCTCGCCTCAGCCGCCGAGGGTTTTGAGGAGGGTTCGGACGGCTTGCTTCTCGGCGTCGGGGTTCTTGGTCTCGCGGACCGAGGTGAAGACGGCGTCGTTCTGGCCGTCGATGAAACCCCAGGCCTTCTTGTCCAGCTTCTCGAGCTTGGGCTGGTCGTCGTCCCAGGCCTTCTCGTAGCTGTCGACGGCCGTGTTGAGGGCGGACTGGTCGTTCTTGGTCAGCGCGGTGTCCATGCCGGCGACCAGGGCGCGGAACTGGGCGACGTCCTCCTTGGGGAAGTTGGCTGTCGACTGGGCGGGGGTGAGGTTGGCGTTCGCCGCGGGGTTGGGGCCTTCCTTCTCCGCGGCGGCGTTGGTGTGGGGCTGGGCGGAGGCCCAGCTGAGCAGCGAGCCGGCCGCGATGGTCGCCACGGCCATGACGGCGATCAGGGGGAGTTCGCGGGCCGGGCGGTGGTACTTCGGCGTACGGGCGGCGCGGTGGCCCTCGATGACGTCGCTCTTGGTGAAGGTCAGGTAGACGACGGTCGCGAGGATCGCGCTGAGGAAGATGAGGCTGGTGACGAGCGTGCCGAGGCCGAGGCCCTGGTCGGGGATCTTCGGAGCGGCCAGCCAGTCGCCGAGGTTGGCGCCCAGGGGGCGGGTGAGGATGTAGATGAGCCAGAAGGCCAGAACTGGGTTGGCGCCGAGGCGCCAGCAAGCGGTGACGATGGCGATGAGGGCCAGGGGGAGCAGGACCGAGGTGCCGGGGCTCCAGCCGGTGAGTTCCAGGGTCCAGTCGCCGGTCGCGGTGCCGAGGGCGAAGGTGACGAGGACGGCGAGCCAGTAGAAGGCCTCGCGGGGGAGGGTGATGATGCTGTGGATGGAGAGGGTGCGTTCGCGGGCCCACCAGGTGCCGAAGACGGCGGCCAGGGCGACGGCGAAGACCGAGGAGCTGAGCCAGAGCGGTACGCCGAGTTGGTCGGTGAGGATGTCGGTGTAGAGGGTGCCGGTGACGCTGACCACCACGACGGTGGGCCAGTACGCGGCCGGCTTGTACTGCCTCGTGCTCAGTTGCCAGCCGAGGACGATCGCGAAGACCACGGTGAAGATGACCGCGGTCGCGACGAGCCCGACGCCGAGCTGCAGGTTGATCCAGTCGGCGAAGCTCTCACCGACCGTCGTACAGAGGATCTTGATCAGCCAGAACCAGATGGTTACCTCGGGCACCTTGTTCAGCAGTGCCCGCGGTACTGCTGAACGGGTCGCGGCATTGGTAGTCATGCCGGCCGACCGTACGGACCTTGCGCTGAGCATCCGCTGAGACTGCGAGCCCGGTCGGTCCGCCCGGTTTCGAGTTCGCCTGGTTAGGCTGCGAAGGTGAAGATGCCGGGGTTCGTGCGGCGGGCCGGGGTGCGGGCGCGGTCGACGGCGGCCGCGCTGGTGGTGGTCGCTGTCGCGTTGGCGATCGGGGCGGCGGTGTTGCTGTTGTTGTTGCAGCGGACGCTGATCACGAGTGTTGCCGATCAGGCGGAGTCGCGGGCTTTCGACGTTGCGGGCCAGGTGGCTGAGGAAGGTGAGTCGGGGCTGGCGAAGGAGCTGGTCGAGAACACCCGGGCGACGCAGTTGATCCAGGTGGTGAACGCGCAGGGCAAAGTGGTTGCGGTCTCGTCGCAGATCGCGGCCGGTGCGCCGTTGACGCAGACCAGGCCGGCGGCCGGTCAGTTCGTCCGTGACGACGTCGGCGAGATGCCGTTGCTGGATGACGACAGCCCGTATCTGATTGTTGCCCGGGGCACTGAGTTTCACGGGGCGCGGTACACGGTGATCGTGGCGTCGTCGGTGGAGACCCAGCGGGACACGATCACCACCGTTACGACGTACCTGTTGATCGGGTTTCCGTTGCTGTTGGCGCTTGTCGGTGTCGCGACGTGGGTGCTGGTGGGTCGCGCGCTGCGGCCGGTCGAGCGAATCCGGTCGCGGGTGCACGGGATCGGGGTCGGGCAGCTGGCCGATCGGGTGCCGGTGCCGGCGGCGGGGGATGAGATCGCCCGGCTGGCGGTGACGATGAACGAGATGCTCGATCGGTTGCAGTCGGGGCAGGAGACGCAGCGGCGGTTCGTCGCGGACGCCAGTCATGAGCTGCGGTCGCCGATCGCGAGTCTGATGGCGGCGCTGGACGTGGTCGAGGCGGACGAGACCGGTCAGTCGGCGCGGGAGTTGCACCAGGTGATGCAGGCGGAGACCGAGCGGATGCGGCGGCTGGTCGAGGACCTGTTGCTGCTCGCGAAGGCCGACGATACGGGCCTGCGGATCCAGCGGACCGATGTCGATCTGGACGACCTGGTAGGCATCGAGTTGCGCCGCTTGCGGGCCGCCAACGGCGTTGCGGTGGAAGCGGTGGTACCGCCGGTGCGGGTCAGCGGCGACGCGGCCAAGCTCAGTCAGGTACTGCGTAATCTCGCCGACAACGCGGTCCAGGCGGCTCACGGCAAGGTGCGATTCACCCTCTCCGAAGAGGCCGGTACCGCGACCGTGACCGTCGAGGACGACGGCGACGGCATCCCGCCGGAGGAGCGGTCGCGGGTGTTCGAGCGCTTCGTCCGGCTGGACGCGAGCCGGGCTCGCGGCAGCGGCGGCTCCGGACTCGGGCTGGCGATCGTCCGGGAAGTCGTCCGCGGCCACGGTGGGACGGTCGAGGTGAGCGAGTCGCCGCTGGGTGGGGCTCGGTTCGTCGTCAGGCTTCCCGTGGCCGGGTGAAGTAGGCCAGCAGCGAGACGAGTGCGAGCCACGTGACGGCGACCGTCCAGCCTGCGAGGACGTCGGTGGCCCAGTGGTACCCGAGATAGACGCGGCTCAGCCCGATGCCGATGCTCATCAGCCCTGCGGCGACTACGAGGGCGGTTCTCGCGCCGTACGAGCGGAGGCCGACCCAGAGCAAGGCGGCCAGCGTGACGAAGAAGACCGTCGAGTTGAGGGTATGGCCGGAGGGAAAGGCGAAGCCGGTGTCGACCGGGCCGAGGACGAAGGTGACGCCTGGGCGCTTGCGTTCGACGAGCGCTTTCAAGCCGGCGGTCAGCGCGGCCGATCCGGCCATGGCGAACAGCAGCAGGGCGGGCGCGCGCAGGCCGCGGGTCCATCTCCACAGGAGAAAGGCCGCGATCAGCATCAGCGTCACGAGGACGGGCACGTCGCCGACGAAGGTGAGGGAGAGGGCCAGGACGGTCAGCGCCGGGGTCCGGTCGGAGACGATGTCGGCGGTGAACCCGGGGTCGAGCGCGGCGAGGCCATCCGATTCGGTCGCCCCGTCGGCCAGACCGATCACTGCGATGGCGCCGGCCACCGCGATCGTGGCGCTCGCCACCGGTACGGCGTACCGGACGGCCCTGGCGCCGCGAGGCGGGCGAGCGGTCGAACAGTTGCGCGCCGAGCTGCGGAGGATGGTCTTCGGGTCTTGCCTGATCGTTGCCATCAGCCACCGTCCGGGTCGAGGCGGTAGCCCATGCCGCGGACCGTCTCGATCGCCCGGCGGCCGAAGGGGGCGTCGAGTTTGAGGCGGAGGTAGCGGATGTAGACCTCGACGACGTTGGGGTCGCCGTCGAAAGCTGGGTCCCAGACGCTCTCGAGGATCTCGCCCTTGCTGACGGTGTCGCCGCGGTGCCGCATCAGGAACTCGAGCAGGCCGTACTCGCGTGGCGTGAGGGTGACTTCGCGGCCGGCGCGCTCGACCCGGCGCCGGGCCGGGTCGAGCGTGAGGTCGCCGGCCACCAGAACGACGGGGCGTTCAGGGCCGCCCCGCCGGATCAGGGCCCGCAGCCGGGCGACCAGTACCAGGAAGCTGAACGGTTTGGTCAGGTAGTCGTCGGCGCCGAGATCGAAGGCGTCGGTCTGGTCGTACTCGCCGTCCTTCGCGGTCAGCATCAGCACCGGCGTCCAGACGCCACGCTCGCGGAGCTGTTCGAGCACCTTGTAGCCGTTCACCCGGGGCAACATGATGTCGAGGACGATCACGTCGTAGTTGTGCTCGCTCGCGGCCCACAACCCGTCCTCGCCGTTGTGCACCACCTCGACCACGAACCCGGCGTCGCTGAGCCCCCGCCGAACCGTCTCGGCCAGCCGCTCCTCGTCCTCCACCATCAGCACCCGCATACCGCCAGTCTGTCCCCACCCCGCTGAGAATCAGCTGAGTGACGCGGGCTCAAGCGTCCCGGCGGCCGATCAGGACCACGGCGAGGGCAAGCGAGACGAGCACGTAGACGGCGCTGATCGCTCCGGCCGTGTGCCGGATGACGGCCGCCAACCCTAGGCCGAGGAGCGTCAGCGCGACGAGATAGACACCTGCTCCGAGTACTGCGCGCTGCGCGGCGCCGTCGCTGAGTGAGACGTTGACGTGTGCGCTGCGCAATCCCTGCTGGGCGACGAGGAAGCTGACCAGGGACATCAGCTCACCGACCACCAGGGCGACGATCGTGAGCACGGCAGCTTTGGCGGCCAAGACGAGCCGGCGCCGGGTTTGCACGGTGAAGGTGGTCCTGATCTGGCCGGTCGTGTACTCCGGACTGATCGCGAGCACCTTCCGTTCCGGTCTGGTCAGCGCAGTCTGAGCGAGGCGAAGAGGTCGTCGGTCAAGGCGCCGGGGGAGCGGCCGTGTTCGACGAACCATTCGTGGCCGAGGGCTCGGCGGAAGAGCCACGGCGGGAGTTTGAGGAGGAGGGCGAGGGTGCGGGCGGTGTCGTCGGAGGTCGTCTGGCTGGCGTGGGCCTCGAAGGAGCGGCGCTTGGCATCGGCGTACTGGCGGACGTCGATGCGGTGGGTCAGGTACTCGCGGGCGGTGTAGGCGGTGGCGTAGTCGGCGGCGTGGATGTCGGGGAGGATGCCGGGGACTGCCTCGACGAGGCGGATCAGGCGGCGAATCAAGGTGCGGTCGATCGTTGCCTCCAGCACCAAAGGGGTGGCGGCCAGGCGGGCGGCGCGGAGGCCGGCGGTGTGGACCTGCTTGTGGTCGGGGTGGCCGTAGCCGCCGGCGGGGTCGTAGACGGTGAGGGCGTCGGCGTGTTCCTGGACCAGTAGGTCGGCGAGTGGGGCGGCTGCTTCGTCTGTGGGCAGAGCACTGAAGGTGCCGGGGCCGGGTGTCGACGAGCGGGACCAGCCGGAGTCGCGGAAGCCGAAGCGGACGACGCGGGCGCAGCCGAGGGCTTCGGCGGATCGGTCGAGTTCGTCGCGGCGGTGGGCGGCGAGATCTTCGCGGTACTTGGCTGAGGCCGCTCCGGCTTCCCCGTCGGTGGCGACCGCGAGCACCACGCGATGCCCCTCGGCGGCGAGGCGCGCGAGGGTGCCGCCCGTCAGCAACGCCTCGTCGTCGGGATGCGCGTGGAAGGACACCAGCGTGTAGGCCACCTCACCACCATGGCACGTGGTTGCCCACAGCCCGAACCGCTCTCAGCGCCCTCTCAGCGACCTGCTCCGACGATGAACGGACAACGCCCGTCCGTGGAACAGGATCGCGATGAGCACACCCCGGCGAACGATCACCTCGGTACTGACCGGCGCCCTGACGATCGCCCTGGTCGTCCTGCTGCCCCGTGCCGTCGGTACCAACTGGTCAACCGTCGGTACGCTCCTCGGCCACCTCTCGCTCCCGGCCATCGCCTTGCTGGCCGTCGTGTGGATCGCGGGTTTGTGGTCGCATTCGTTCGTCCTTGCCGCATCCCTGCCCGGCCTCACCAAACGCCGCGGCCTGACCCTCAGCCTCACCGGCAGCGCGGTGGCCAACGTCCTGCCGCTGGGAGGAGCCGCCGGTACGGGCCTGAACTTCGCGATGACCCGACGCTGGGGCTTCACCTCCGCAGCCTTCGCCGGCTTCCTCGCCGTCACCACCCTGATCAACGTCCTGGCCAAACTCGGCGTGATCGCCGTCGCACTGGCCCTGGCCCCGATCGTCAACGCCGCAACGGCATTGCCGATCGGACACACAAGCATCTTGCCGGTCGGCCGGGCCGGCGTTCTGCTGGTGCCGGTGCTCGTCGCGCTGGCCGGTGTCTTCTGGTTCCTCGCCAGCGAGCGCGCTGCGGCATCGGCGGGCCGCGTGCTGGACCGGGCCTTCAGCCGCGTACTGGGCCGTGTTTTGAGGCGCGTGCGGAGACGCGGTGACCTGGAGCGTTCGCTGCCGGCTCTGCGGACCTCCGTCCTTGACGTCTTTCGCGGGGGCTGGCGGCCGATGACCGGTGGGATGGTGGCCTATCTGCTGTTGCAGTTGGCGCTTCTGTGGTTGTGTTTCCGGCTCTTGGGGACCTCGCTGAGTCTGCCGGTGCTGATCACCGGGCTGGCGGTCGAACGATTGCTGACGCTGATTCCGATCACGCCCGGCGGTGCTGGTGTCGTCGAAGTGGGCACGGTGGCGGCGCTGGTCGCGATGGGCGTCGATCCGGCCGCGGTGACGGCGGGGATCGTGTTGTTCCGCGGCTTCACGTACCTGCTGGAGATTCCGGTCGGGGGAGTGACGCTGGCCTGTTGGCTGCTCGTCAATCGCAAGCCGGCGGTGGCGGCGTGAGGATCGCACTCGTCAGCGATGTGTACCTGCCACGGCTGGGCGGGATCGAGTTGCACGTGCACGATCTCGCCGTCCAACTCCGGCAGGCGGGCCACGCCGTCACCGTCTTCACCGCGACCCCGGCCGACTCCCCGGCCACCGACGTACCGGTATTACGGCTGCCTTCGCTGGCCGGCGTACCGACGTCCATCGAGGCCCTCCGACTCGCGCTCGCTTCCGGCGAGTACGACCTCGTGCATGCGCACACCTCGTTCTTCTCACCACTCGCATGGAACGCGACCCGGCTCGCGGCCGAACTGGACCTGCCCGCTGTCATCACCCTCCACTCGCTGCCCGCACCCGACGGCGTGCTCCTTGCCTGGCTGCTCGCGCATGTCGATCGCGACTTCGGTCCCAGGGTGCGGTGGACTGCCGTCAGCGAGGCAGTGGCTCGTCGCCTGGGCAAGGTGCTCCCGCATCGGCCGATCGCCGTACTCCACAACGGCATCGACCCGGTGCCCTGGCGGCAATCTCCGGTGGCCGACCATCCGCTGACCGTCGTCAGCACGATGCGTCTCACCCAACGGAAACGGCCCGACGCACTCCTCAGAACTCTGCAGCAGATTCGTCACCGGGTACCGGCCGGGATCCCGCTGCGAGCGGTGATCATCGGTGCCGGTCCACGTGCGGCGGCCATCACCGGAGCAACCAGGCGTCGCGGCCTGGACTGGGTCGAGCTGCCCGGGCGGTTGACCCGCTTCGAGATCCAGCAGCTTTATCGGTCGGCCGATGTCTACCTGGCTCCCGCCGAGCTCGAGTCGTTCGGAGTAGCCGCTCTGGAGGCTCGGTGTGCTGGTCTGGCTGTCGTGGCGATGGCGTCGGGTGGTGTCGGTGAGTTTGTCCGCGACGGTGTCGAGGGGTTTCTGGTCGACAGTCACCAGGCGATGGCCGAGGTCACCGCCGAGCTGCTCACCGATGCACCGCTGTTGCGGAAACTCCAAGCGCACAACAGATTCAGCGATCCGGTGATGACGTGGCCGACGGTGATCGATCAGCACATCGCCTGTTACCGCGCTACTCAGCCTGCTCTCAGCGCCGGCTTCCTACCGTCGACGGCATGATGAATCTGCTCGACCCGCACAGCCTGCTCTCCCAGCTGGGTCCGTGGGCGGTGCTGCTGGTGATGTTCGCCGAGACAGGTCTGCTGATCGGGTTCTTCCTCCCCGGTGACTCGCTGCTCTTCACCGCCGGTCTGCTGACCACGACCGGCATCCATCTGAACCTGCCGCTGACGCTGGTCTTCGCGCCGCTCGGTGCGGTGCTCGGAGCCCAGGTCGGCTACCTGATCGGCCGCAGGTTCGGCCCGGCGATCGTCGAGCGACCGAGACTCGAGCGGGCGGCCGAGCGGGCGGCCGAGCGGGCGAGAGAGCACTTGGAGTCGTACGGCGTCGGCCGGGCGGTCGTGCTGGCCCGGTTCATCCCTGGCGTCCGTACGGTGATGAACCCACTGGCCGGAACGTTGCGGATCGACGCCAAGGCCTTCGCGCGCTGGCAGGTCGCGGGTGGTGTGGTGTGGACGGTCGGGCTCGTGCTGGCGGGTCATCTGCTCGGGTCGCAGATCCCGGGGGTCGACAAGTACCTGCTGCCGATCATCGCCGTCATCGTGATCGTCTCGCTCGTACCGGTCGGAATCGAGTTCCTCCGCCAACGCTCCCCGGCCGACGGTATGACCGCCGAAGAAACCTCATCGTGCTGGACATGACCGCCCGCGACCGGGTGTTGTCGTTCGATGAGCTCAAAGGTGTTGTGGTGGTCGAAGCCGGTGTGACGCTGGGCGAGCTGATGCACCAGGTACCACCGCTGGGCTGGGCGTTGCCGCTCCTGCCCGGCCACGCCGGGTGGGATGGGGCTGGATCCTCGCAGCCGACCTACCGGCGCGCTGGCTCCACGACGGCCGCACCCTGAGCACGCTCGACTCGATGGTCGCCGAGGCAGGCGGCCGCGTCTATCTCGCCGAAGACTCCACCGTCGACCCAGACCTTGTCCCCGAGATGGATCCCAGACTCAAGAGACCACCGCCTTGCTGGTCGGAGGTTCAGCGGTTGAGGAGGTCGGCTTGCTGGAGTTGCTGCCAGATTTCGGATTGGTCGATGACGGTGACGCCTAGCTTTTCGGCCTTGGTGAGTTTGGCGGCGCCCACGTCGGCGCCGGTGATGAGGAGGTCGGTGGTGGCGGAGACGGAGGAGGCGATGGTGGCGCCGGCCTTCTCGCAGAGGCGCTGGAAGGCGGGGCGGGGGACCTTCTCGCCGGAGCGGGGGTCGCTGATCGAGCCGGTGACGACCACGGTCTTGCCGGCCAGCGGGGCGCCGGCGGCGACTACGGGTGGGAGGTCTTCCTCGCGGACGTCCAGGGAGACGCCGGCTGCTCGGAGGCGCTCGAGTTCTGGGCGGAGACGGGCCAGGTGCTCGATCAGGGAGGCGGCGACCTTCGGGCCGATGTCCTCGACCGCGACTAGACCGTCGACGCCCGCGTCGGCGACTTCCTCGAGGGAGCCGAAGCCTGCTCGGCACATTCTGGTGGCGGTGCCTTCGGAGGCCATCGGGATGGCGAGGCCGATCAGGGCGCGGCGGAGGCCGACCTGGCGGCTGGCGTCGATCGAGTCGATCATCCGGGTGGCCGAGACCTCGCCGATCCGGTCGAACTCGAGCAGGCCCTCCTTGGTCAGGTGGTAGAAGTCCGAGGGGTGTTCGAGGATGCCGGCCTCGGCCAGCCGCTCGATCCAGACGCCGCCGATCGCGTCGATGTCGGCGGCCGCCCGGGACGCCCAGTGGATCAGGCGGCGGACTGTCTGGGCGGGGCAGGCGACGTTGGTGCAGAACAGTTCGCGGCTGTTGCCCTGCTCGGTCAGCGGCTGCTCGCAGGACGGGCAGACCGACGGGGGCACGATGTCGCGCTCGGCGCCGGTGCGCTTGGCGGCATCGAGCACGCCGGCGACGAACGGGATGACGTCGCCTGCGCGGCGTACCAGGACCGTGTCGCCGATCTTGATGCCGCGGGCGCGGATGACCTCCTGGTTGGCCAGCGTCGCGCGGGTGACCGTCGTGCCGCCGACGAAGACCGGCTCCAGCCAGGCGACCGGCGCGATCTTGCCGGTTTTGCCGACGTCCCAGACCACGTCGGCCAGGATGGTGGTCTTCTCCTCGGCGGCGAACTTGAAGGCCAGGGCACCGCGCGGTGAGCTCGATCGGGTGCCGGCGGCGGCGAAGGCGTCGCGGTCCGCGAGGCGTAGTACGGCGCCGTCGAGGTCGTAGTCGAGGTCGTTGCGCTGCTGCTCGATCGTGGTGATGACGGCCTGCGCCGCGGCCGCGTCATCACAGTGCCGCATCTCCGCGACGGTGAAGCCGAGCGTCTGCAGCGCGCGATCCAGATCGGCGTCGGTGTCGTCGGCGTCACTGAGCAGGTCGAAGGCGAGGAACTGCAGGCGCCGCTCGGCGACGGTGGCCGGGTCCTTGGCGCGCAGGGTGCCGGCGGCGGCGTTCCGCGGATTGATCAGGGGCTTGTCCTGATGAGCGGCGTTGTAGGCGGCGAAGGTCGAGCGCAACATGACCGCCTCGCCGCGCACCTCGATCCGGCCCGGTACGTCGAGCCGCTCCGGCACCCCATCGGCCAGCGCCCGCACGAGCGGCGTCACGTCATCGCCGGTCGTCCCGTCACCACGGGTGATCGCCCGCGCCAGCCGCCCGTCCTCGTAGACGAGTGCCAGCGACAACCCGTCCAGCTTCGGCATGACCACGACCGACTGCCCCGGGAAGCGAGCGAAGAAGGCCTCCACCTGCTCAGGCCGGGTCGCCTTCTCCAGTGACAGCATCGGCCGCGAGTGCCGGATCGGCGCGTGCAGCACCGCGGGCGCTCCGACCTGCTCCAGCGGATTCGGGTCGGGCGCCAGCTCCGGATTCGCCTCGATCAGCGCCCGCAGCTCGTCCTCGACCGCGTCGTAGTCGGCGTCGGCCACCTCCGGAGACCCCCGGTAGTAGGCGTCCCGCAGCACGACGATCCGGTCGGCCAGCTCCTGAATCCGCTCCCCTGTATCCACGAGCCGAAACACTACCGGCGGCCGGGGACAGAACGCGCGATCCGGTGCGGATCCCGGGCCGGCCGTCGGCCTCGGGGTGGACGCCGGGATCGTTGCCTACGACCACGGGATGACGGTCGGTGGCGACTCGGGCCTGATGGAGTGAGGGCCCGGTTTCCCTAAGTTTTGAAGCATGTTGACGACGGAGCGGGGGCGGGTCGCCTGGGCGGACGTTGCCAAGGGCATGTGTATTCTGCTGGTCGTGCTCTGGCACGTCCTGATGAAGCACTACCTGCAGATCGACTGGCACATCAGCGGGCAGGCACGGGGGCTGTGGGGGACGCTCGGTGAGCAGTTGCTGCCGCTCCGGATGCCCTTGTTCTTCGCGGTGTCCGGCTTCTTCGCGGTCCGCGCGGTCCAGCGCCCGTGGCCGGTGGTCCTTCGGACCAGGGTGGCGAAGTTCTACTACATCTACGTGGTCTGGCTGGTGATCCACACCGTCGTACTGGCGTTCGTACCGGACTTCGGCACCGAGCGGGCGGACGGTCCGTTGAAGTTCCTGGCGCAGTTGACGATCACACCGTCGAACCTCTGGTACCTCTACGCCCTCGCCCTGTACTTCGTGATCGCCAAAGCGGCGCACCGGTTGCCGGCGTGGGCGGTCCTCACCCCGGCGTTCCTCTTGTCGGCGGCAGCGTCGGCGGGCCTGCTCGCTGTACCGGGTGACCGGGCCGGCGTCTACCAGAACCTGGTCTTCTTCCTGGCCGGCCTCTACGGCAAGAGCCTGATCGAGGACCTGGCCGCGAAGGCGAGCTGGCGACGGCTGCTGCTGGTCGGAGCGCCGTACGCCGTACTGCTGGCCGTCGTCGGCGTCTTCGACGCGAAGACCTGGTTCGGTCTCTGGCCGGTGGTGAGCGGGGTGGCGATCGTCCTGGGGGTCACGGCGGCCGGCCTGGTGACCCGCTGGGAGGGCTTGTCCAAGGGGCTGGCGAGCATCGGCAGCCGCACGCTGCCGATCTATGTGATGCACATGCCCTTGCTGGCGCTGACCCACGCGGCGCTGATCGGCCCGCTGTCCGCGGCCGGTCCGGCGACTCAGTGGATCGTGGCCATCGCCGAGCCAGTCGTCCTGACCGGCTTCCTCGCCTGGCTCTGCCTCGTCCTCTACCGCTACCTGCCGACGTCGCTCTTCGAGCTGCCCATCAGAGCTCCGCGCGCGATACGGACCGTGACACGCAGTAGCACAGCGCACTGACAGTTGGCTTCACCCAGAATTGGAGCATGCTGCCGGACGTAGCGCACTACGATCGGTCGGCCGCGGCGCAGCTCCTGGCCCGGGTGCTCGCCGACGTCGACTTGCAGCCGGATCGCTGGTTTCCGGCTTCGCCGTACCGGGTCGAACCGGAGCTGACCCCGCTGACGCCGGCGCCTGGCAGTCACCTGACGAGGGCGCAGCTGAGTTATCTCGAGAGCGGGATGCGGCCGTGCCCCCCGGAGTTGGTCACGAGCGCGACTCACCGGGTGATGTGGCACGACACAGACGGGGTGCTGAACGTCGCCCACTGCGGTCCGGGTGGATTCGGCCCGATCGTGCCGATCGCTGCGCGGGAGACCGTGCTGGTACTTCGGAGGGCCCTGGCCGACGCGGTGGTCGACGAACTGGACGCCGCCGAGATCGCCGTCATGACGGCGACCACGACGGATCGGGATCCGGTGGAGATCCTCAGCGTCGGGTTGGAGACGACTGCGCGGGCGCTGGTGCAGCATGCGTATCTGGCCGATCGGACGCGGTACCGGACCCCGGGGGAGTTCGCTCGTGGACTGCGGGACTCGGGGCTGTTCGCGGTGGTGGCGAACACGTGGTTCTGGGGGCTGCAGTCGTCTACGTTCCGGCGCGGCATGATCCCGGTCGCGCCGGCCGACGGGACAACCCGGTACACCGCGGAGACGACCAGGATGCTGCGGGCCATGAAGGACGCGGTCATCGCCTCGCCTGATCCCGAGGATGCCGGTCTGCTGCGGCAGTACGGGTCGCTGACCGAGCAGCCGCGGTGTCTCGCGAACATGCCGGCGACCGTCGACGGCCGTCGGGTCACGCTGCTGCCCGGTGTCGTCGACACCTTCGTCGAGACGTTCGCCCGGCTGGTCGACGGGGTGGAGATCACCAGTGATCAGGAGGTCGCGATGAGCAGTCCTGCCGGCGAGGTGTTCGAAGTACCGGACATGACGTGTTCGCACTGCACGAGCACGATCACCAAGGTGCTGCAGAGCAACGGGGTAACGGTGTCGGAGATCGATCTGGACACCAAGAGGGTGGTCGCGGCGTTCCCGTCGGCCGACGTCCGGGAGCGCTGCTTCGACGCGATCCGGGACCGCGGCTACACGGTGATCACGGCGGTTGCGTCCTGATCGGGACCGAGACGCGGCGCGGCAGGATTCCCAAACGCGCCTGAGCCAGGCATCGTGGGGGCTGCGACGTCGAGACTGCGCAACCGTGGTCCTCCTTGTTTAGGCGCGCGAGTACCGGCCGGGACAGGACTCAGGCAGTGGCTTCGCTCCGTGTGCGGCAGATCCTCCTCGAGGTGCTCGCCTTCGACCAGCCGGACCGGACCGCCCATGGGGCCACGGTCTGGACCAGGTTGTGCGCGTCGGCGGTCAGCGCCGTACCGATCACGGGAGCAGGAGTCGCACTGATGACCGCACGCGGCCACGGCGGCACGCTGGCCTCGACGGACGGACCGGCAGCGGTCCTCGAGGACCTGCAGCAGACCCTGGGCGAGGGACCGTGCCTGAACGCCTTCCACGAACGCCGGCCGGTCCTACTGCCTGACCTGACCGAGGAGACCGCCCGCTGGCCGGGCTTCGTCCCCGGTGCGCTCGCGGCCGGGGTTGCCGCCGTCTTCGCCTTCCCGCTGCAGATCGGCGCCATCCGGCTCGGCGTACTCGACCTGTACCGCGATACGCCGGGACCGCTGGAAGCACTGCAACTCAAAGAAGCGCTCGACTATGCGGCGGCCGCGTCGTCGATCCTGCTGGATCTGCAGCACGCCACGTCGCCGGGCGATCTCCATCCGGACCTCGTCGACGCGGCCGACGACCACCGGGAGATCCATCAGGCCACCGGCATCGTCACCGTCCAGGCGTCGGTGGGTCTCGACGAGGCCCTCCTGCTGTTGCGGGCCCGCGCGTACGCCGACGGGAGGCCACTGCGGGAACTCGCGGCAGACGTGGTCGCCCATCGGGTGACCTTTCACCCCGAGGACGAGCATGATGAATGACATCGACAAACGGTCCCAGCGGGTCCGGAAAGGCAGCACGCGATGAGCAGGGAACAGCGCCTCGCCGAAGTATTCGTGGAGCTCGCCGACACACTCGTCGACGACTTCGATGTCATCGACCTCATGCACACGCTGTGCGAGCGGAGCGTCGAACTGCTGCCGGCCGACGCGGCCGGCCTGATCCTGGCCGATCACCGGGGCATCCTGCAGGTGATGGCCTCGACCACCACCGAGGCCCGGGTTCTCGAGCTGTTCGCCCTGCAGAACGACGAGGGCCCGTGCCTGGACTGCTACTCGATCGGCCAGCCGGTGGTGAATGTCGGCCCCGACGAGGCGAAGCAGCGATGGCCGAGGTTCCATGCGGCGCTGACCGAGCTGGGTTTCCGGCGTACTCATGCGCTGCCGCTGCGGTTGCGCGGTCAGGTCGTCGGCGTCCTGAACCTGTTCTGCCGCGAGCCCGCAACCCTACGGCCGACCGAGGTGAAGCTTGCGCAGGCGCTGTGCGACATCGCCACCGTCGGACTGCTGCAGGAGCGTGCCGTCCGGCAGGGCCAGTTGCTGGCCGAGCAGCTCCAATCGGCCCTGAACAGCCGGATCGTGCTCGAGCAGGCCAAGGGGATCCTGTCCGAGCGGGCCGGTGTCACCGTCGACGAGGCGTTCACCCTGATGCGCGCGTACGCCCGCCGCAACCAGCGGCCGCTGGCCACCGTCGCGGCGGCCGTCATCGACGGAACGGTCGAGGCCGAACTGCTGAACCACGGTCAGAACTGACGGCGTCGCTGTACGTGAGGAGATATTGAGCGCACACTGAGGTGTGGATCGGGGGGACCGGTTCATCCGATCGTTCCGAACTGCTGCCCAAGACCCCGGCGGCACTCAGCGAGTGTCGATTCCAGGGGGCAGGGCGTTATGTTGAAGACCCATTCCGGGCATGGAAGCCTGGGCAGTCAGCGGTGCTCCGCAGCCGCGATCCTCTTCCAGCAGCACGGGGTCGGCCTGCTGTCACTGGCGCTCGTGCTGACCGGCGACCAGCGGCGGGCGGAAGAGTCCGTCTCGGCGGTCGTCTGCGCGGCCCACCCCGCATCGCTACCGCATGGGCTGTCCGCGACCGGGATTCGGCAGGAACTCGCCCAGCGCCTGTACTTCCATTGCGATCCGCGGCCTTCGGGGCCTGAACAGCTCGAAGAGCTCGCGCTGGCGCTGACCACCTGGGGCAGGCTGAACGAGCACGGGGTGGCCTTCCTCCTCGAAGTACCGGCGGCGACCGTGACGCAGATCCTCAGCGGAAAAGATTCGGTGGAGAGCCGGAATAGTTCGGGGTAGCCAGCCGGTCACCGCGGTCACACACTGGGGTCGGTCACGGGGTGTGATCGAGGTGTGGCGCAAAGGGGCGGGCGAATGGCCAGTGAGTTTCAGCGGCGCAAGGTGGCCGGGGTGTTCGAGGCGATGGATGCCGACCGGAACGGCTTTCTCGAGGAGTCCGATTTCGAGGCGCTGACCCAGCGCTGGGTCGGGATCCGCGGCTGGCAGCCGGGGACCGAGGACCACGAGCGGATGCGCGCGATCATGATGGGCTGGTGGTCGGCGATCTCGACGATGTCCGACGCCGACCACGACGACAAGGTGTCGCTGGACGAGCTGATGACGGTGGTCGATCAGCTGCCGGCGATGGACGACGCCGTCTACGCGACGGCGGAGGCGATGTTCGACGCGATCGACGAGAACGGCGACGACCGGATCGCGGCGGCGGAGCACCAGCAGGTCGTGTACGCCTGGAAGGGCTCCGCCGACGGTGCCGAGGAGGTGTTCCCGAAGCTCGACCTCAACCGCGACGGCCACCTGTCCCGCGACGAGTTCCGCGAACTGTGGTCCGGCTTCTGGCGCGGCGACGACCCCGCGTCCCCTTCCCAGTGGATGTTCGGTCCGTACCAGACCAGTTAGCGACGGTTGACCGGTTGGGGTTTGCGTCGTGGGGTACGGATGGGTGAGTGCTGGTAGCGGAGCGATACAGACTTGGTACTTCCCTCGGGCGTGGCGGAATGGGGGAGGTGTTCCGTGCCGTCGACGAGCAGTTGGGGCGGCCGGTCGCGGTCAAGCTGATGCTGCCGTCCGATCGCGATCCGAGCGCGGTGGAGCGCTTTCATCGGGAGGCCAGGGCGGCGGCTCAGCTCAACGATCCGCATGTGGTCGCGGTCTACGACTTCGGCCAGCACGGCAACGAGTTCTTCCTGGTGATGGAGCTGGTCGACGGGCGGACGGTGGCCGGTGAGCTGGCCGAACACGGACCGTTGCCGAAGGATCACGCGATCGGCATCATCGAGCAGGCCGCGCTGGGACTGGCCGCGGCGCATCGCGAGGGCGTGGTGCATCGCGACGTCAAGCCGGGCAACCTGCTGCTGACACCCGACGGAACGGTGAAGGTCGCGGACTTCGGGATCGCGCATCGGGCCGATGAAGCGACCGCCTTGACCGCCACCGGGCAGCTGATCGGCAGCGCGCTCTACCTGGCGCCGGAGCGGGCTCGCGGTGGACAGGCCGGCACCCCGTCGGACGTGTACTCGCTCGGCTGTGTGCTCTACCAGCTGCTCACCGGTCAGCCGCCGTTCGCGGGCGAGCACCCGGCCGCGATTCTCTACCAGCACGTGGACGCCGAGCCGGCGCTGCCGAGCGCGACCCGGCCCGAGCTCGCGGGCGCCTTCGAGACCGCGTTGTTCCGGATGCTCGCCAAGGAGCCCGCCGAACGCCCGACTGCTGAGGAGATCGCGGGCGGCTTCCTCCGTACGCCGGCCCTTGCGACCGCGGCGATGGTCGCCCCAGCGGTCGCACCGACGGTTCGTGCCGCGGTGGTTCCGGTCGAGACGACACCGCTTGTTCCGGTCACACCGACGCCGCCACCGCCCTCGGGTTGGCAGACGCGGCAGAAGGCTTTGCTGGCGGGCGGGATCGCGCTCCTCGCCGCCGCGGCCGCAGTACTGGCCGTAGTCCTGCTCAACAACAACGATCCCCAACTGCCGGAGACGAACAACGTCGGCCCCGGCCCAGGCGTCACCTCCGGTACGCCGACCGCACCCGCCAACCCGTCGACCTCGGGACCGGGCCAGACCCGCACCACGAACCAGTCGACGCAGAGCACGACGGCCAAGCCGTCGCAGACCCCGTCCAGCCAGAACACGCCCACACCGCCGCCGTCCTCCGGTACGCCGACGACAACCGCGCCGACGCAGACGCCTACGTCGACCAAGCCGCCGCAGAGCACCGCACCCACCACCCCGGCCACGTCCGCGCCGACGACCGCCCCTTCGAGCACGCCGCCACCCGAGAACCCCTCGACGCCCCCGCCGTCGTCGGCCACCCCGCCCGCCAAGGGGTAGTGCCGAAGGCCGGCGCACCCGCCGCCAAGGGATAAACACCGAAGGCACCCATCCGCCCGCAGGACAGCCCCGAATGTCCCTCGACTGCAACCTGTGATCCAGATCACAGCACATGCGACTGATTCGCATGTGAGGGCAGACAGAGGGAAGGGACAGTCATGAGTGACGCAACACGTCGCGGCTTTCTGGTCTTCGCGGGGGCGGGGACGGCAGCCGCGGTCGGCGCGGTCGCGGCGCCGAAGATCTTCGGCGACCAGCCCGCCGACGCCGCGCCCCAGCTGGAGGCGGCCGACCTGGCGAACGCCGAGTCGTTCGTCGTCCACGTCAAGGACGTGAAGTTGGGCGAGCTGACCATCCTGGTCGGCGAGCGCGAGGTTTCGATCATCGATCGCGAGCTGGCCACCCGGCTGGCCGGCGTGACCACGGCCTGAGGAGCGGGACATGTCATCGCATCGCGAAGCACCGGAGATCTCCAAGGACCCGGTCGCCGACAACACCGATGTCTACGCGTTCGTCAGCCCGGACAAGCCGGACACGGTCACCCTGATCGCCAACTTCATCCCGTTCCAGAACCCGTTCGGCGGCCCGAACTTCTACGAGTTCGGCGACGACGTGCTCTACCAGATCCACATCTCCAACTCCGGGACCGGCAAGGCGGACATCAGCTACCAGTTCCGCTTCCACGCCGAGATCCGGAACAAGAAGACGTTCCTGTACAACACCGGCCCGATCACCTCGATCAAGGACAAGACCTGGAACCGGCCGCAGTACTACTCGGTCACCCGGGTCGAGCACGGCCGGTCGCGGACCCTGGCGCGCGACCTGGCCGCGCCGCCGGTGAACGTGGGCGTGCGCAGTACGCCGAACTACGCCAAGCTCGCGGGCGAGGCGATCCACACGATCGGCAAGGACCGCAAGGTGTTCGCCGGCCAGCGCGCCGACGGGTTCTTCGCGGACCTCGGGTCGATCTTCGACCTCGGCACCTTGCGTCCGTTCCAGGCGGCGCACCTGATCCCGTCGGCGGCCGCCGTCGGCGTCAACGGGCTGCAGGGCTCGAACGTGCACACCATCGCGCTGCAGGTGCCGATCTCGGATCTGACCCGCGACGGCAAGAGGCCCACGGACGTGATGTCGGCCAAGTCGGTCATCGGGGTCTACGCGACCGCGAGTCGCCAGCAGTCGAAGATCTTCGACGAGCTGCTCGGGGTCTCGCACTGGCACGGGCCGCACAAGCAGGTGTCGCGGCTGGGCAACCCGTTGTTCAACGAGGTCATCGTGCCGATGGCGGAGAAGGACAAATGGAACAGCCGGCCGCCGTCGGAGGACAAGAAGTACGCGCAGTACGTGACCAAGCCTGAGCTGGCTGGGTTGCTGCCGGTGCTGTACCCGGGGGTGTTCCCGAACCTGGCGGCGTACAAGAAGCCGCGGGCCGATCTGGCGGCGATTCTGCTGACGGGGATCCCGAAGGGCGTCGTACCGGGGTTCCAGAACTACACCGGGCCGGTGCAGGCGGACATGCTACGGCTGAACGTCGCCGTACCGCCGTCGAAGTCGCCGAATCCGCTCGGGCTGGTGGCCGGTGACGCGGCCGGTTTCCCGAACGGGCGAAGGGTTTTCGACGATGTCGTCACGGTGGAGATCCGGGCGGTCGCGGGGCTGACGATCCCCTTGGTCGATCCGTCGTTCACGCCGGACGGGGCCGCGTCGGCGGTCAAGGACGGCACGTCGAACACCAACTCCGACTACCTCAAGGTGTTCCCGTACCTCGGTACGCCGGGTGGCGGCTACCAGAGCAAGCCGGGCGTACCGGCCGCGTCATGAGCAACGCGGAGGAGAATCCCCACGCGGGCAAGGGCTCTTCGGTCCTGCTCGACATCGGTGACGGCGTCGGCGCGATCGTCCTGACGATGCCGGCCGCCCTGGACGACACCGAGATCGAACGCCGCCCGATCGGCTGGACGGCAGAGAACATGGTCGCACCCGGCCACAGCCATCAGCACGGTCACGACCATGGCGCTGAACACGGCCATGGGCACGGTCATGGCCATGGAGCCGGATTTCCGCATGTGGCCGTTGTCCCGCGGCCATCTCCGGACGGCTCGCTGGTCCACTCGGCAGTCTTCTTCGACGTACCGGAGGGCAGCTACGAGCTGTACCTGCTGCCCGACGGCCCCGTGCACGTGACCGTCGACGTAGCCGGCGGACACGTCACAGAAGCCGACTGGCCGACCTGACCCGGACCCCCGCAGGCGATACCGTCTGACCACAAGCACGCAATGAACTGGGGGATCAGATGGGTGCTAGAACTTTGGTCGCCGGTATCGCCGCGGGGGCCCTGGTCGTCGGGGCAGGAGTCTGGTACTTCGCCTTACGCCGCGACGGCGGCCCACTGAGCGGCAACGTACTCGGCGACGCCGTCTGCCTGAGCGTCGGCGAAACCGCCGACGCGACCATCGGCAACCTGCCGCTGACGAACACCGGCTCAGACCCCATCACGATCACCGCCGTCTCGCTCACCGGTCCGGACGGTGTCGACAATGACGGAGCCCTGCTGGTGCCGGAAGGCGCGAATTCGTCGAGCGGCAGCAAGACCGGCTGGGCCTTCGGCAACGGTCCGTTCGACGGTGAGAACGGCACGCCCACCCTCGCGGTCGGCGCCCAGCTCGCGAAGTCGGCCGGCGCCAAGCTGGTCGTGCACGTTCATCGCCCGGACCCGCTCGGCGAGGCCCGCCTCACCGGCATCCGGATCGAGTACCGCTCCGGTCTCCGCCACTACGCCCGCGAAATGGGCCCCCGCCATACCCTCCGCCCCGGCCGCTGCTCCTAGCGCTGCCGGACGCTCTCCAGCCAGGCGGCAAAGCCTTCGAGATCCTTGACATGAT
Organism: Kribbella koreensis; assembly: GCF_039525325.1. NCBI lineage: Bacteria > Bacillati > Actinomycetota > Actinomycetes > Propionibacteriales > Kribbellaceae > Kribbella > Kribbella koreensis. The sequence continues at coordinate 256,530 of NZ_BAAAHK010000003.1, read as the reverse complement.
CCCGAGTGACGTCGATGCGCTGAGACGCCTTACGTCCTTGGATCCGCACCGACGGCGGCCCGAACGCGAGATACCCCAGTACCGGCGAGGTCGGCCGCAGCGTGATGTCCTGGATGTCCGCCCAGTCGATCCGGCGATCTCCCAACGTGATGCCCCGCGGGCCGATGGTCAGCTTCGACCGGCCGGTGAGGATCCCGTAGTACAACCGCACCGCCTCGAACGCATAGACGGCCAGCCCTGCCACGCCGATGTGGAAGCCAAGCCGCACGTAGTCGTCGTTGCTGCCGGCGGCGACAAGGTATCCGACCAAGCCGCCGAACAGCGCGGTGCCGGTCAGATAGAACACCCGGCGAACCCGGCGGACCGGCACCGAGAGCGTTTCGACGCCGGACATGGGCCGTAACCAGTCTTCTCTCATCGGTGTCAGCGTTCCGTTGTTGGTGGAGGGTCGGGTGGTCAACGTACACGGGGGAGAGGGCGACGAGCTCCTCGCAAGGGGGACCCGGGCGTGGGCCGGGGATCACACTGGCGCGAAGGGCGAGGGGGCGCGCGACGCTGAGCGGACTGACCCGGCGCAGCCCGCGCCGGCCGAACCTCCCCGGCAGGTGGAACCATGCCCGACGAAAACGCAATCCGTCCCTTCCGGCTCGCGATGCCGCAAGAAGCGATCACCGACCTGCACGACCGGATCGCCGCCACTCGCTGGCCGAGCCGCGAGCTGGTCACGGATCGGTCCCAGGGTGTGCAGCTGGCGACGGTCCAGGAGCTGGCCCGCTACTGGACCACCGATCACGACTGGCGCGCGTTCGAGGCGAGACTGAACGCGGTGCCGCAGTACACGACCGACATCGACGGCGTCGAGATCCACTTCGTCCACGTCCGGTCGCCGCACGAGAACGCCCTGCCGCTGATCATGACGCATGGCTGGCCCGGCTCGGTCGTCGAGCTGCTCGGCGTGGTCGGTCCGCTCACCGATCCGACCGCGTACGGCGGCCGGGCCGAGGATGCGTTCCATCTGGTACTGCCGTCGCTGCCGGGCTACGGCCTGTCCGGCGAGCCGGCCGAACTCGGCTGGGAGAACGGCCGGATCGCGCACGCCTGGGCGGAGCTGATGAAGAGGCTCGGCTACACCCGGTACGTCGCCCAGGGCGGCGACGTCGGCGCCGCGGTCACGGACGCGATGGGCCGGATGGGACCTGAAGGACTGCTCGGCATCCACGTCAATCTGCTCGCGACAGCCCTGGGCATCGTCGACCAGTTGCCGGCCGAGACCGAGCAGGAGCGCGCGGCGCATGCGGCGCTCGCGACCTTCACGGCGACCGGCTTCGGGTACTTCCTCGAGCAGTCGACCCGCCCGCAGACGATCGGATACTCCTTGCTGGACAGCCCGATCGGGCTGGCGGCCTGGATGCTCGACCACGACACCGACAGCTACTACAAGATGTCCCAGGCGTTCATCGACAAGCAGCCGACCGGCGGCCTCACCAGGGACACCATCGTCGACAACATCATGCTGTACTGGCTGACCGGTACCGGCGCCTCGGCCGCCCGCTGGTACTGGGAGTTCGGACAGTTCCTCGCAGCGGCAGCCGGTCACACCCCGCCACCCGTCCAGGTTCCGGTCGGCTTCACCACCTTCCCCGGTGAGATCTGGGCCGCGCCACGCAGCTGGGCCGAGACGGTGTATCCCGGCCTGGAGTACTTCAACGAGGTCGGCAGCGGCGGCCACTTCGCCGCCTGGGAGGAGCCTGAGCTGTTCGCTACCGAAGTACGGGCCGCCTTCCGCCCGATGCAGCAGCCCTGATCCGAACGAAGAGAAGCCGATCGAGGCAAGTCCCTCGATCGGCTTCTTCCTGCCAGCAGGTCAGCCCGGGAAGCGCGGCTCGTAGTCGCGGGTCACCTCGCGGATCTTCCGGTAGCCCAGAAGACCCAGCAGCACGGTGGCGGCGGCAGCGGCCAGAACGCCGACCACGGTACGAAGTGCGGCCTCGCCGCCGGCGGCTTCACAGATCACTGCGGCCAGTACGCCGACCACCACCGCGTCGATGATGCCGACCACGACGGGCGACCCCGAGAGCCAGTGCGAAAGGCCGACCCGGTTGCGGAAGCTGTAGGTGGTCATGATGCCCGGCGGATCGTCGTGGTGGCCGGCGACGAAGTACGGCTCGAGCTCCGGTGCGAGTTCGAGGTAGGCGTGCCGCAGCCGGTTCATCCCGATCACCAGCCAGGAGTCTTCGACATCTGCCTCGATCAGCCGGAAGTACGTGCCCAGGCCGATCAGCAGGGTGACCGGCAGCACCAGCAACGCGAAGGTCAGGAAGGCCGATCCGAAGCCGCTGGCGTTGGCCACCAGCGACAAGGCGATGACGGTGGCCGACAGTACGGTGAGGTAGGTGCCGGTCCGGCTGAAGATCTCGCTCCAGGTCATGCTCCGGGTGGCCAGCAGACTCCAGTGTTCGGTGGTGAGGAACTGGACGTGCGGTGACCCGAGCCCTTCGACCTCGGTCAGGGACCGCGGTGGCGTCACGCTGACCTGCCCGCGGTGAGTTTCCGGACGAGATCGCGCAGGGTGCCGCCGAGGATGGCGAGGATCGCCGCGGTGGAGAAGGCCAGGATCGTCCAGGCGACCGGCCGCCAGCCGGTGAAGTCGAGGGCGGCGGTCCAGCGGACGCCGAGGTTGCCCAGGACGGCGAGGGGGAAGGTGAAGACCCAGTGCTGGGAGCTGAACGGCAGCCGCAGGTAGTCGGGCAGGAAGAACAGCTGGATCAGCAGGGTGAACAAGGTGATGCCCCCGATCGCTGCCTGCACCTGGTCGAGCTGTCCGGGCTTGATCGCGAACCAGGCCAGGCTCGCCGTGGCAGGCGGTGAGAGCAGGATGGACAGCACCGGCTTGAAGGGCTGGGGGAGTGCCGAGCCGAAGAACAGCCGACCGGTGATGACGGCTCCGAGGAGCAGCCAGAAGTAGATGCCGATGCCGAACACGGCAACGGCGACGGACATCTCGGCGACGGCGGCCAGCCCGATGCCGGCGATGAACGGACCGGCGACGACCGGCAGGAAGTAGCCCGGGTGCAGCGCGTCCGCGTCGAGCGGAGCGTTCAGCCAGTGGGCCACCAGCGCGGCGGCGTTGATCGCCAGCGCGGCCACCGCGGCGAAGGTCAGCCAGCGCGCCGCCGCACCGAGGTCGGGGGCGTAGTGCGCGATCAGCAGGATCGCGATCACCGGGATATAGGCGGTCAGCGGACCGAACAACGGATGCCGCAGATCCAGGTGGAATCTGCCCAGGTCGTGCCGGAGCGCGCTCACGCAATAGATCACACTGAAGCACAGCCAGACGACGGTGGCGGCCGCGTAGGCGAGGTCGGCCGCCAGGCCCGGCGCCCCGAGGAGTTGAGCCGCGGCTTGCCAGGCGCCGCCCAGCCCGGCGAGGCCGAGCGGAATCGAGAACAGGGCGATCGGCACTCCCCACCCCGTCGGTCTTCCGGTGGGTGCAGTCGGTACTGCCGAAGAAGGCACTTTGGTGGTGGTCATGGGATCACCGTCGCTCGTCGTGCCGCTCCTTCGAACCAGGGACGCCCCTGGTGCCGGCACTGGCCGCTCTGAGCTGCTGCAGCTCGCGCCGGGTGGAGACGCCGAGTTTGGCGAAGACCTTCCGCAGGTGCCATTCGACCGTCCGGGCGCTGATGAAGAGAACCGCGCCGATCTCGGCGTTCGTGAGTCCCTCCGAGACGAGTCTCGCGATATGGGCTTCCTGGGCGGTGAGATCTCCTGGTGTGTCGAGGGAGCGTTCGAGGACGGAGTCTCCGGCCGAGACGAGCCCGCCGCGGGCCCGTTCGGCGAATCCGTCGACACCCAACGAGCTGAACGATTCGTAGGCCGGACGCAACTGGTCGCGGGCGTCGTGGCGACGGTTCTCGCGCAGCAGCCATTCGCCGTACCGGAGCTGGGCACGTGCCTGTTCGACCCGCAGCGTGGTGCGCGCGAGCAACTCGCTCTCCTCGCGGTAGCAGTCCTCGGCGGCGCTTCCGCTGCGCAGTAGCGCGGTACGTCCCGCCAGGACGCCACGGGCCGCGTCGGTGTTGCTGGCCCGTGCGAACGTGCCGAGTTGCTCGAGCGCGGCGGTTGCCTCGTCGATGTTCCCGCTACGGACGCCGGCTTCGACCAGCTCGGCCAGCGCCCACTTCGGCGGCCCGAGTTCCAGCGGTGAGGCGGCGCCGGTACGGGCGGCCGCGAGCGCCTCGTCGTACCGGCCGAGGCCGTTGTACAGGATCGCCTGGAACCAGCTGACCATGTTCAGCCCGACACCCTCGCCGCGGACCGCGATGTCGTCGAGGATCCTGGCGAAGCCGGCCTCGGCGTGGACCCTGCGGCCGCGGAGCGCGGCGAGGCTGATCTCGCCGTACGGGATCATCGCGTTCTGGCCACCAGTCACCTCGGCGACCCAGGCGGCCTCGGCGACCAGAGACTCGGCCTCGGCCAGGTCGCCGCTGTAGAGGTCGTAGATGATCCGGCTGTTGAGGGCCACAGGCAGTACGCCGAGCGCGCCGATGCCGCGGATCGCGTCCAGGTGGCGGCGGGTGAGGATGCCCCAGTTGAGGTCGTCCCACAGATCCGTCGCCGCGCACGCCGCCAGCCAGGCGAAGCGGACCGCTTCGTCCATCGTGAGTTCGTCGCTGCCGAAGGCGTTCACGACGTCGAGCAAGCCGGCCGCGGCGGCCGGGTAGCCGTCGGTGTAGAGCCGGGCGACATGCTGGAGGAGCAGGTCGGGCTTGGTGGCCTCTGCGGGCAGCTGAACCTGATGCATCGCCTCCGCCACCTGCTGCATCCCGGTGTCGGGGCCGTCGGCGAGCCGCCCGGCGAACATGGCCGCGGCGAGCGCATCCAGGTAGGTCTCCCGGGCAAGCTTCGGATCGCTGTTCTCCAGCCTGCTCGCGGCGTCCAGCAGGAGCGGCATGCCCTTGTTGCCGTGCTGGGAGTAGTGCGAGATCTGGGCGTACTGCAGCTGGACCCGCGCGCCTTCGGCCTCGTCGAGTGGTCCGGCCTGAGCTTCCGCCAGAAGGCTGAGCGCGTCATCGAACGCGCCCGACGCGGCCTTCGCCTGGGCAGCGGTCAAGGCGCGTTGCGCGCGGCGGGCCGGGTCGGGGGTGAGGGTCGCTGCCGCTGCCAGGAAGGCCGCCGCGGCCGCCAGCCCGCCGCGTTTCTGGGCCCGGTCGGCCGACTGTTCGAGTTCGGCGGCGACGGCTTCGTCCGGCCCGGCGAGAGCGCGGGCGCGGTGCCAGGCGCGACGGTCCGGATCCTTGACCGGGTCGGTCACGTCGGCCAGCGCCTGGTGGGCGGTACGGCGTTCCTGTTCGCTCGCCGCCCGATAGACGGCTGATCGCACCAGGGGATGGCGGAACTCGACCCGGTGCCGTAGTTCGAGCAGTCCGGCGCCGTCGGCCGCCTGGATCGCGACATGGCCGATGCCGAGCCGTTGCGCGGCGCGGCGCAACAGGTCGACGTCGCCGACGGGTTCGACGGCGGCAAGCAGGAATAGCCGGCGGGACTCCTCGGGCAGTACCTGCAACTGGCGCAGGAATCCTTCCTCCAGCCGGCCGGTCAGGGTGGCGCCGTCCGGTCCGAAGGTCAGCTCGGTCCGGGACACCTGGCGGGGCAGTTCGAGCAGCGCAAGGGGATTGCCGTGAGCTTCGGCCAGCACCTGGTCGCGGACCCGGTCGTCCAGCGGGCCGACCAGCACCGAATCCAGCAGCCCGGTCGCCGCGCGGTTGGTCAGCCCGGTCAGGACGAGTTCCGGCAGTCCGGTCAGCTTGGGCTGCTGGTCCGTGGTACGGACGGCGAAGACGAGGGCGATCGGTTCGGCCCGGAGCCGGCGGGCGACGAACTCGAGGGTTTGGGCGGAGGCGTGGTCGAGCCACTGGGCGTCGTCGATCACGCAGACCAGCGGTTGTTGCTCGGCTGCGTCGGAGAGCAGGTTCAAGACGGCGAGGCCGACCACGAACGGGTCGGGCGGATTGCCGGGCCGCAGACCGAACGTGGTGGCCAAGGCGTCCTGTTGCGGCGGCGGCAACTCTTCCAAACGATTGAGCAGCGGGGCGCAGAGCTGGTGCAGGCCGGCGAACGGGAGCTCCATCTCCGATTCCACACCGGACGCGCGGCTGACCCGGCAGTCGGAGGCCCGGTCGAGCAGGAACTGGAGCATCGCGGTCTTCCCGATGCCGGCCTCACCGCGCAGGACCAGGACCTGGCTGTGACCGGTCTGTGCGTTCTGCACAAGGCCGTTCAGCACTTCGCACTCGCTGGCTCGCCCCCGCAAGCCTGCCATCGCCGCCATGGCACACCGTCCGGAGAATCACGGCTCCCAGCCAGTGGGTGCAGGGGCCGTGCTCCGTACATTGCCATCGGCAAACAGGCCTGGCAATGGGTGCCGGTCGGCTACGGGGTGAGGAATCCGGTGAGTGCCGCGATCATCGCGGCGGGTGCTTGTTCGGCTACCCAGTGGCCGGCGCTGGGGATCACCAGCGACTGCACGCTGGTCGCGGCGGGGGCGATTCCACCGGCGGCGGCTCCACCCCAACTGTTCGCGCCACCGATGCCCAGCACCGGGATGGTCAGCTTGCTGGCCTGGCGTGCTCCGTTCTGCTGCAGAGTGGCGTCCCATGCCCGGTACAGGCCGAAGCTGGCACGCAGAGTGTTCCGGTCGCGGGTGTACAGCTTCACGTAGTAGTCGATGGCCTGATCCGGCAAGGTCGCGCCGCCGCCCTGGATGGAGAACTCGTAGCGGTAGTAGGCGTCCGCGTTGCTCTTGACCATGTCCACGATGAGCTCGTCGTCGACCCGGTTGAACGGGATGTGCCAGAGCTTGTCGTTCAGGAAACCCGGCAGGAACAGCGGCGGCGGTGGGTTCAGCGGGTCGACCACACCGGGTGGCCCGGGGATCTCGGCGACGACCAGCCGGTCGACGCGGTCACGGTGGTCGGCGGCGAGCGCGTAGCCGATGATGTAGCCGGTGTCATGGCCCGCAACGGCGAACCGCTGGTGCCCGAGTCTCGTCATCAGTGCGGCCAGGTCGGCGGCCAGAGTGGCTGAGTCGTAGCCGCCTGCGGTCTTCTCGGACAGTCCGATACCGCGCTGGTCGACGGCGACGACGGTGAAGTCACGGGCCAGGGCCGGCATCAGGAACCGCCAGGCGTACCAGTTCTCGGGCCAGCCGTGGATCAGCAGCAGCGGCGGGCCGTCACCTCCGACGACGACGTGCTGCTGGATGCCGTTGGCCTGGACGAACCGGCTCTTGAACGTCTTGGTGAATCCGGCCGGCAGCCCCGGAGCGGTACCGACCGAACCGAAACCGTCCTGCACCCGGGTGGGCGCGGCCGTTGCCGACGACGCCCAGCCACCGGCCAGCGACACCGTGGTGGCGGCTGCGGCCGTAGTGACGAACCCACGACGGGAAAGCGACTTGCTCATCGCGAAACTCCTTTGTCAGGGGACAGATCGCTGTGTCTGCCGATGTCGCGAGCCTGGCGCGGCCGGTAGTCACTGGCACCAGTGACTGCCCTGGTCGCAGCCCTGGTCGGCCATTGCCAGCGTCGCGCCGGGATGGCACGGTAAGACCGAGTCGCTGGAGGGATGGTGTCGCCGGGGCCGCGAAGTCGATGGCCGGATCTACCAGGCCGACGCAGCGAGTGCGAGACGCTGGCCGGTCTGGTCAAGGCAGCGCGCGCGGGCAACAGCGCGGTACTGGTGATCCAGGGCGAACCGGGGATCGGCAAGACCGCGCTGCTCGAGTATCTGGCCGGTGCCGCCGGGGGCAGCCGGATCCTGCGGGTCGCCGGCGTCGAGTCACAGCTCGAACTCGCGTTCTCCGGTCTGCACCAGCTGTGCGAACCCTTGCTGGACGGGCTCGACCGGTTGCCGGCTCCGCAGGCGGATGCTCTCGGCACCGCATTCGGGCTGCGGGCCGGGCCGCCACCGGACCGGTTCCTGATCGGGCTCGCAGTCCTGACGTTGCTGTCCGAAGGCGCAAGACAGCAGCCGCTGCTCTGCCTGGTCGACGATGCGCAGTGGCTGGATCAAGCGTCCGCGCAGACGCTCGCCTTCGTCGTCCGCCGGCTCGCGACCGAGGCCGTCGTGCTGGTGATCGCGACCCGTGATGGCGAGGGCCGCCGGTTGTGGACCGGGCTGCCGTCGCTCACTGTCGAAGGGCTGGCGGAGCCGGCCGCGGACACCTTGCTCAAGGCCTCTTTCGACGGTCCGCTGGACGACCGGGTCCGGCAGCGGATCCTGGCCGAAGCGCACGGGAACCCGCTGGCGCTGCTGGAGCTGCCGCGCTGGCTGACCTCGACAGAACTGACCTTCGGACCGGAGCCCCCTTGGCCGCGAACCCTGGTCAGCCGGATGCGGGACGGGTTCCTGCGCCGGCTGGAGCAGCTGCCGGCTCCGTCGCGACGGCTGTTGCTCACCGCGGCCGCCGAACCACTGGGTGACGTCGCTCTGCTGTGGCGCGCCGCCCGGCAGGCCGGGTTCGACGTGAACGCGGCCGGACCGGCGGAGCAGGCCGGTCTGATCGAGCTGGGGGAGACCGTTCACTTCAGGCATCCCTTGGTACGGTCCGTGGCCTACTGGTCCGCGGACCTGGCGGAACGCCGGACAGCGCATCGGGCGCTGGCCGAGGCGACGGATCGCGAGCTGGATCCGGACCGGCGCGCCTGGCATCGCGCGCACGCTGCCACCGATCCGGACGAGACGGTCGCCGCGGAGCTCGAGGCTTCCGCGGACCGCGCCATGGCCCAAGGCGGACTGGCTGCCGCGGCGGCGTTCCTCGACCGGGCGGCCATCCTCACCCCGGATCCCGCCGACCGGGCCCAGCGCCAGCTCGACGCGGCCGGGGCGATGGTGCACGCCGGTGCGTTCGACGACGCCCTGAATCTGCTGGCGGTGGCCGGGCACGGGCCGCTGACCGCCTTGCAACGGGCTCGTACCGACATGCTCCGGGGGCAGGTCGAGTTCGCCTCGAGCCGCGGGAACGAGGCGCTGTCGCTGCTGCTGACCGCGGCCCGGCGACTCGAACCACTCGACCGTGCTCTCGCGCTCGACAGCTATGGCGACGCCATGACGGCCGCGCTGTTCGCCGGCCGGCTGGCGTCGGGGCCAGGACCGCTGGAGGTGGCCTCGGCCGCCCACGGCGCGCTGGCGTCAGCGGATCACCTGCGTCGCGGCGACCTGCTCCTGAAGGGCGTGGCCGTCCTGTTCGCCGATGGCTACGCCACGGCCGTACCGCTGCTCAGGAAGGCGATCCGGGCGTTCGGTGGCGATGAGTTGACGATGGAGGAGAGCGTTCGCTTCATGTGGCTGGCGGCGGTCGTGGCCTCCGACCTGTGGGACGAGCGCGCCTGGGCCGTCCTGACCAGCCGGCATCTGGCGAACGTCCGTACCACGGGGGCGCTCAGCGCTCTACCGCTGGCACTGACCACGTGCGTCTTCGTCGACGTGTTCGCCGGCGAGCTGACCGCGGCCGCCGACGCGGTCGAAGAGATCAGGGCAGTGAGCGAGGCGGCCGAGAACACGCTGACGCTCTACGCGGCGATCGGCCTGGCGGCGTTCCGCGGTCACGAGGACCAGGCCGCTCCGTTGATCGCCGACGCGATGCGCGAGCTCGCGGCCCGCGGCGAGGGCATCGGCGTCTCGCTGGCGCACTGGGCCCGGGCGTTGCTCTGCAACGGACTCAGCCGGTACTCCGAGGCGCTGGCCGCCGCCCGCGAGGCCGCCGCGTTCCCGGCCGAGATCGGGGTGTCGAACTGGGGACTGGTCGAGCTGGTCGAGGCCGCCGTGCGCGCGGGTGAGCGGGCCACCGCGGTCGAGGCGTTCGAGCAGCTCTCCGTCATGACGCAGGCCAGCGGCACGGACTGGGCGCTAGGGGTCGCCGCGCGTTCGAATGCCCAACTCCACCAGGGTGAACAGGCCGAAGATCTCTATCGGGAAGCGATCGAACGACTCGGCCGGACGAACGTACGGACCGAGCTGGTCCGCGCCCGGCTCCTGTACGGCGAATGGCTGCGGCGCGAGGGCCGGCGGGTCGAGGCCCGTGAGCTGTTGCGGGCGAGCCACGAAGCAGCGACCGAGATCGGGATGGACGCCTTCGCCGAGCGGGCCCGGCGAGAGCTGGCCGCGACCGGTGAGCTGGCGCGCAAGCGGACGGTCGACACCAGCCTCGACCTGACCGCGCAGGAGCTGCACATCGCCCGGCTGGCGGCCCGCGGGCTGTCCAACCCCGAGATCGGCGCCGAGCTGTTCATCAGTCCGCGGACGGTGGAGTGGCATCTGCGGAAGGTGTTCACCAAGCTCGCGATCAGCACCCGTACGCATCTGACCGACGCGCTGCAGGCCGCGGACCTCTGGTGAGTCGCGCCGACCAGTGGCCCGACCAGGGGTGTCCGGGGCGCGAAGCGTGACCGGACCGGGGCAGGCTGTCTTCAGTCACAGCCGGATCGGCGACAAGGAGATGACCATGCGAGTCTTCGTCGCAGGTGGTACGGGGGTCGTTGGCAGGCCGCTCGTCGATGCGCTGGTGGCCCGCGGCCATCAGGTTTCCGCGAGTGCCCGGCGGTCTGCCAATCTGCCGGTCGTCGCGGCGCTCGGCGCCCGGCCGGTCCTGATGGACGGACTCGACCAGGCGACGGTACACCGCGCGATCACCGAGACCGAGCCGGAGGTGATCGTCAACCTGATGACCGCGCTGGCCGCCCCGGCCGCCGACTACGGCGCCTGGCTGGAGGTGACGAACCGGCTGCGGATCGAGGGGACGAAGATCCTGATGAGCGCCGCGAGCGAGGCCGGCACCCGCCGGGTGGTGGCGCAGAGCGCGAGCTTCATGACCGCGCCCGGGCAGGACCTGACGGACGAGTCGTCACCGTTGTACCTGGATGCTCCGGGGCCGATCGGCATCCACATCAGAGCGAACGTGGTGGCCGAGGAGCTGGTGCTGGGCACCACCGGGATCGACGGCGTCGTCCTGCGCTACGGGTTCCTCTACGGCGCGGGCACCTCGATCGGACCCGGTGGTGACATCGCGGTGGCGATCGGCGCGGGCGAGCTGCCGATCGTCGGCGACGGCGCCGGCCGCTATCCGCTGATCCACGTCGACGACGCGGTCGCGGCCACCCTCCGATCCGTTGAGCAGGGTGACCCCGGCGTCTACAACATCATGGATGACGAACCGGCGGCTCAGGCTGAGTGGCTGCCCTACCTGGCCGGCATCCTCGACGCGCCCCTGCCACGCCGGATCTCCGCCGTGGAGGCGGCGGAGACCCTCGGCGTACAGGCCGTGTACTACGGCGATCAGCTCCCGGCCGCGACCAACGGCAAGGCCAAGGCGGCCCTCGGCTGGACCCTGACGACCCCGTCCTGGCGCGATGGCTTCCGTACGGTCTTCGGCGGTTGAGCCGAAGACCGTACGGACCAGGTGGTCAGCCGACGGAGGGGCCGAGGCCGAGGGATTGGGGGGTGCTGGAGTCGGGGGAGGGTTGGTGGAGGCCTTCGTCGAGGGGGCCGAACTCGGTCATCAGGGCGGCGCTGCCGCCCCAGGCGGTTTGTTCTTCGGCGATCATGGCGTTGGTGGTGAGGAGCAGGCCGGCCACGGAGGCGCCGTTCTGGAGGGCTGAGCGGGCTACCCGGAGGGGGTCGACGATGCCCATCTCGAGCATGTTGCCGTAGCGGCCGTCGAGGGCGTCGAAGCCGTCGTCGGTGCCCAGCTGGCTGATTCGCTCCAGCACCTCTTCGCCGTTGTAGCCGGCGTTCGTGGCGATCAGGTACGCCGGTTCGCGCAGCGCCCGCCGGACGATGTCGACGCCGATCGCGTAGTCGTCCTTGACCTCGAGGTCGTCCAGCGCCGACGCCGCGTGCAGGATCGCCACCCCGCCACCGGCCACGATCCCTTCGGCCATCGCAGCCCGGGTCGCCGACAGCGCGTCTTCGACCCGGTGCTGGAGCTCCTTCAGCTCGGCCGGGGTCGGCGCTCCGACCGAGATCACGCCGACCTTGCCCGACAACGCGCCGATCCGCTCGGTCAGTACGTCCTCGTCGACCCCGAACGTCGCCCGCTGAAGCTCGGCCCGCAGCTGGGCGAGCCGGAACTCGACATCCTTCTCATGCCCGGGCGACGCGACGATCGCCGTCCGCTCCGCGGTGACCCGGACCTGGTCGGCCCGGCCGAGCTGGTCGATGGTCATCGTCTCCAGGCTGAAGCCCGAGTGCTTGCTGAGCACCGCGCCACCGGTGATGGCGGCGATGTCCTCCAGCTTGTGCAGCCGCCGGTCGCCGAACCCGGGCGCCCGCACGCCGACGCACTGGAAGTGCCCGTTGATGTGGTTGTGCACCAGCATGCTGAGCGCCGTGCCTTCGAGGTTCTCGGCGATGATCACCAGCGGCTTGGGATCGCGCATCACCTTCTCGAGCAGCGGCATCAGCTCCTGCACCTTGGTGATCTTCTCACTGCAGAGCAGGATGTACGGATCGTCGACGACCGCCTGGAGGCTGCCCGGATCGGTCACCATGTACGGCGACAGATACCCGTTGTCGAACTCGAACCCTTCGACGAAGTCGACCCGGATCCCGTGCTCTGCCGACTCCTCGACGGTCACGATGCCGCCGTCGCCGACCGAGTGCAGCGCCTTGGCGATCACCGCCCCGACCGTGTTGTCGTCGTTGGCCGAGATGGCCGCCACCCGGGCGAAGTCCAGCTCGCTGACGACCGGGTAGGCCACCTGACGCAGCCGTTCGACCAGCCGGGCCACCGCGACGTCGATCCCTCGTTTGATCAGCACGGGGTTGCCGCCGGAACCGATCGCGGCCATCCCCTCCCGGACGATCGCGTGCGCGATCACGGTCGCGGTGGTGGTGCCGTCGCCGACGATGTCGTTGGTCTTGATCGCGGCTTCCTTGACCAGCTGGGCGCCCATGTTCTCGAACTGGTCCTTGAGGTGGATCTCCCGGGCGATCGTGACGCCGTCGTTGGTCACCACGGGGGAGCCGGTGATCTTCTCCAGCACCACGTTGCGCCCCTTCGGGCCGAGCGTCGAACTGACTGCCTCGGACAGCTGCTCGACCCCTCTCAGCATCAGCTCACGCGCCTGTGCACCGAATCGCAGTTCCTTGGCCATCGTTCCCTCCTCAGTACGTGCCCGGTCAGGGCGAACGGTGTAGGTGCGTCAGGGGACGAGGATCGCTCGGCCGCGCACCCGGCCGGCGTCGAGATCGGCGACCGCCTCGGCGGCGGCTTCCAACGGGTAGGCCCTGGTGTGCAGGGTGACCTTGCCGGCCTGGGCGAGCGCCATCAGCTCGGCCAGGTCGTTGTACGTCCCGACGATGTTGCCGATGACGTTGCGCTCGGTGGAGATGATGTCCAGGGTCGGGACCCGGAGCTCGCCGCCGTACCCGATCACGAAGTACGAACCGTTCGGCCGGGTCATCGCGAAGCCGTCCTGTTCGGCGCCCTGCTCGGCCACGAAGTCGAGCACGACGTGCGCGCCCGCGCCACCGGTCAGCTCCTGGACCGCCTGTATCTGGTTGCCGTCAGCAACGACGGTGTGATCGGCGCCGAGCTGCTCGGCGAGCTTGAGCGCCTCCGGGTTGCGGTCCACCACGATGATGTTGGTGGCGGTCAGCGCCGACAGGCATTGGATGCCGATGTGGCCGAGCCCGCCGGCTCCGATCAGCACGGCGGTCGTGCCGGGGTACAGCTGGGGGAGCGCCTTGCGCACCGCGTGGTACGCCGTGATGCCCGCATCGGCGAGTGCCGCGACATCCTTGGGCTGCGTCGACGGATCGAGCTTCACACAGGCCCGGGCCGAGGTGAGCAGGTACTCCGCCATCCCGCCGTCACTGTCCAGGCCAGGGAAGGTGCTGTTCTCGCAGTGCATGTCGTTGCCGGCCCGGCAGGCGTGGCACAGGCCGCAGGTCGGCGTCGGGTGCAGGATCACCGTGTCGCCGACCTGGACGTTGGTGACGGCGGAGCCGATCTCGTGCACCCAGCCGGCGTTCTCGTGCCCGATCGTGTAGGGCAGGGCCGGCTGCATCGCGTCCGCCCACTGGCCCTCGATGATGTGCAGGTCGGTGCGGCACACGCCGGCGCCGCCGATCTTGACGATCACGTCCAGCGGGCCGCTGATCTTCGGCTCGGGAACGTCCTCGACCACTGGTTGCTGGTGGTATCCGTGCAGCCGGACTGCTTTCATCCTGGTCCCTCCTCCGATTCCCCAGCCCCGGCCCCGGCGTACCGGTGCCGCAGCATTCCCCTACAGATCCCGGTGTTGGCCTCGATCCCAGTCTGGGTGAGCCGGGCCAGGCCCAGGTACTTCGGTGCGCCGGCCGCGGCGATCGGCGCACCGGTGCCCGGATCGACGAGCAGGGGCGCTCCGTCGTCCGAGCGCAGGCCCAGCTCGGCCCGCCGGCGCCGTAGCCGGTCCAGGTCGGCCGACGGTGGTACGTCGCCCAGCGTCAGCCGGGTCAGCTCGACCGGATCGGTGCCCGAGGCAACCAATGGCCGGCAGACCTGATCGGTCCCGGCCAGCATCGCCTTGGACACGAAGGTCCGGCGCAAGTCGTCCAGCTCATCCGCCGCCTCGCCGTCGAAGGCCGCGACGAAGCCGGCCCGCGCGGCCACGCCGGCATTGATCTGGTCGGCCGCGAAATGGTCCTCCAGCGTCACGTCCACGCTCCGCACCTCGGGCAGCGCGGCCAGTACGTCGTACGCGTCGGCGACCATCAGGAAGGCGAAGTTCGGCGCGCAGAAATAGGTCGGCAGCCGGAGTCTGACGACGACGTCCCCGGCTGCCGACACATGACAGGACGAGACGAACCCGAGCGTGGTGATCGGCTCGTCCAGCTCCGGATCGCGGACAAGGTCCAGGGCGCTCAGCACCCTGGACCTCTCAGCTGTTGCCGTCATTACTGGGTGACCAGCTTCGCGTCGTCCTGCGCCGCGGGAGTGGCCGCCTTGAGCTGCAGCTCGTCGGGCACCTTGATGTCGTACAGCTTCGCCGCGTTCAACCCGAGGATCTTCTTCTTGCCCTCCACCCCGAGCCGGGGATAGTCGGCGAACTCGGGCAGGTCGGGGAACTCCCAGTCCACGAAGCCCTCGATCTGCCACTTCGGCTCCCAGATGCCGTAGTCGCTGCCGAACGTCATCTTGTCCTCGCCGACCCAGAACAACAGCTCGCCCATCACCTTGTTGAAGAAGTGCGGCCGGGCCGCCATCAGGCCGCCGATCACCACCGACAGCCCGGCGTACACGTTGGGCTCCTGGGTGGCCATGAAGCAGAAGTCCTCGATCCGCGGCAGCCCGACGTGCTCGACGATGAAGTTGAGCTCGGGGAAGTCGGTCGCCGCGTGGTCGATGTCGGAGACGTCGAACGCGTCCTTGTCCAGCGGCCAGATGGTGGGGCCCTTGTGGACGTGGATGTTCTTGATCCCGTACTCCTGCGCCTTCTCCAGGTACCGGTACGCCGCCGGGTCGGTCAGCTTGTAGCCGCGCGAGCCGGCGTTCCACTCGGCCGTGTAGAGCTTGACGCCCTTCGAGCCGTACCGGTCCACGTTCGCCTTCAGCTCCTCCAGGCCGACGTCGCCGTCGCGGGGGTCGAAGCGGGTGTTCAGGACGAACATCCCGGGATGCTTCTCACCCAGGTCGGCGTTCTGCTCGGTGGTGTTGAACCCCTTCGTGTACCACTCCTTCAGGTACGTCGGCTGGAAGATCGCGACGTCCACGTAGCCGTCCTCGAAGACGTCCTTCATCAGGTCGTCCTCGGTGTAGCTCATGAACTTCTCGATCGGCCAGTGGGTCTCCTTGGGCGCCAGGCTCTGGTAGGCGTGGAAGCACTCGATCCAGCCCTTCGCGTACTGCTCGGCCCCCGGCACCCAGTTGTCCGGCCCGGCGTTCCAGAAGTGCATGTGGCTGTCGACAACGAAGTACTTCTCGCCGTTCTTCTCGTACACGGTCCCTCCCGAGAGTTCTCAGCGCGTGGTCAGGTCGAAGCCGATGTACTCGGCAGCGTCCTCGGGGTTGGCGAACATGATCGTGCGGTCGTCGAGGTGGATCATCCGGCCGTAGTGGGTGGACATGTTCTCCTCGAACTGGGCCGCGTCGAAGAAGCCCTGCTCCTCGCCGAGCGCCTCGGAGATCTCGTCGTAGATCACCTCCATCTTGCCGACCGCGTCGACCCGGATCATCGACGGCAACGGCGTCACGGTGACGTTGTCCTTGGTGCCCATCACTTCCGCCACGACCGCGCCGACCTGGTTGTTCATCAGCGTGAAGCCGCACCGGTTGGACGGGGTGTTGTCGGACTTGAACGGACTCTCTGCGGTGGTGAAGGTGGTGCTCACAGTCCCAGCTCCTTGGGCTCCTCGAGGCCCAACCCGACGACGATGCCGCGGAAGCGGCTCTTCGCCCGGTCCAGCCCGTCCTCGAATCGTGGCGGCTTGCTGTCCGGTTGCGACCACAGCGGCTGCAGTCTGCGGGCCGCGCCGATCGACCGCTCGGTCCAGTCGGCCAGCCAGTCCTGCAGGATCGCCTTGTTGTGGTCGGCGAACTCCTTGTCGCTGGTGAGCAGCTCGAACATCGCCTTCGTGTAGCGCAGGTCGCGCTCGGCGAAGTCGTACTCCTCGGCGCCGATCACCGTCGGCGTCACGAAGTCGCCGTTGCCGGGCGCCGCGTGCTGGACCAGCTGGCTGCGGAAGAGCTCACCGACCAGCGGTTCGAACACAACGTTCGCGGCGAAGATCGCCTCGCACCAGTCGTCGATCGCGGTCAGCTGCTCGGCGAGGTCGCGGACGCCCTGCCAGGCCGGGTCGGAGTTCCAGGTGTCCAGGTGCGCCTTGCCGTTGAAGCCCTCGATCTCCTCGCTGAGCGTGAGGTTGTACAGCGCGAGGTCCTGGGCGGCCCGGATCCGGTGCATGCTGTTCACCGAGATCGCGTTGTTGTGCATGTTGGTGGGCGCCCGCCGGTTCGCGTTCGCGAACAGGTACAGGCCCAGGCCGTGGTCGACGTGCATCCAGGCGCCGACGTGCTGCTCGACGAACCGGATCCAGTTGGGGTTCCACTGCTCGAAGGCGTGCGACTGCCGGGCCGCCTCGACGTTCTGGGTGACCTGCCGCACGACGTTGGAGTTGTACCGGTAGAGCGTCATCTCCCATTCTTCGTTGGGATCGCGGAACTCGTGCCAGCCGGTGGCCGGCCATTCCTTGACGAACAGCCCACCGGAGCCCGGCCCGCGCTTGGGCGAGGGCTGGTCCGAACCCCAGGCCTTCAGCGCGGTCCAGTCCAGCGGGTAGCCGCCGCGGCCGTCGGAGAAGCCGTACAGCCAGCCCTGACTCAGGTAGTGCCGTGGGTCCGGCTGGACGTCGACCGTGACGTCCTCGTAGTGGCTCTGCTTGCGCTTCTGCGGGGTGTAGTAGTTGTACCGGCGGGCCGTCGAGTCCGGGAAGACCTTGGCACCGGCCTCGGCATCGGTGAAGACCGGCTGCGGCACGCTGCGTGCCTGCGGGGAGTCCTGTGTGGTCGTCATCTGGCTTCTGCCTCCAGCGCCTCGGGATCACCGGCGTCGCCGGTGGTGGTGAACTTGTCGTAGAAGATGCGCTTCTGCGCGACCCCCAGCCGTTCCAGCAGGGGCAGCGCGGCCTCGACCATCGGCGGCGGGCCGCAGACGTAGGCGTCGGCGCCGTCGAGGTCGTTCTCGTACCGGGCGACGACGTCGGTGATGAAGCCGACCTCGCCGTCCCACGCGTCGTCGTCGGCCGGCTCGGACAACGCCGGCAGGTAGCGGAAGTCCGGCAGCGTGGCCGCCAGCGACCGCAGCTCCTCGTCGAAGCACAGGTCCCGTTTGCCACGCGCGCCGTAGTAGAAGGTCGTCGGCCGGTCGATCGCCCGCTCGGCCATCGACCGCAGCAGCGACAGGATCGGGGCCATCCCCGCCCCGCCGCCGAGGAACACCAGGCGCGCGCCGGGGTTGTCGCGCAGGGTGAAGACCCCGAACGGCCCGGTCAGCTCCAGCCGGTCGCCGACCGAGATCCGTTCGTCCAGGTACGACGAGAACAGGCCGCCCGGGTAGATCTTGATCACGAATTCGAGCTGTCCGCCGTCGCGGCTCGATGTGTTCGCCATCGAGAACGACCGGGTGGCCTGCGTTCCGGGCACGGTGATGTCGACGTACTGGCCGGGGAAGTACTTGAGTTCGCCGGGGTCCAGCAGGCGCAGTACCAGGTGCCGCATGTCGTGTGTGACCGCGTTGTTCGCGATCACCTCGGCGACCGCCTCCTGGATCGGCAGGCCGGACCGGATCATGTCCGCGTCGTAGTTGAGCAGTTCGATCGTCAGGTCCTCGTAGGCGTGCGCCCGGCACAGCAGCGTGTAGCCCTCGTCCAGCTCGTAGTCCGGCAGAGCGAAGGTCGAGTACCGGTCGTGCTCGATGTCGTCACCGTCGAGGACGAACGACTTGCAGGAGGCGCACTGGCCCTCCTTGCAGCCGTGCATCAGCATCACGCCCTGCTCGGCCGCGGCCCGCAGGATGGTCTGCTCCTCGCCGACCTCGATCTCGATGCCGACCGGTTCGAACCGTACGACGTGCTTGTCGCCCATGGCTCCTCGCAGCTGCGCTGACCGGCTGTGCCGACCGACTGTGTCGATCAGAGGGGTGGACCTGGGGGAGAGCGAGGGGCGCCCGCCCTCCCATGGCGTTGCGTCAGTTGTCCCTGGCCGGCCGTCCGGCCGGACCGCCGCGGACGTACCGGGCCGCGAAGGCGGTCCGCTCGTCGTCGCTCATCTCGTTCAGCAGCACGTTCGGGCTCGCCAGCGGCGGGCACTTGCGCAGGTGGTCGAGGGTCCACATCTTGTCCGGGTTCAGGTCCAGATGCGGCTGGGCGACCATCGTCTTGCCGTCGTCACGGACGAAGCCCATGTCGGAGACCACGTCGGCCCAGTTCCAGCCGTGGTACAGGGTCTCCCACTCGCGGTGACCGATCAGCTTGCCCATGTTCGGCGTCTGCCGGCCCTGGTACGTCGGCCGGAACGCCGTCTCGTCGGTCCACTTGCACATCTCGTGGCAGTACGTCCGCCACTGACCGTCGACCTTGGCCATCACCATGTCTTCGCGGACCAGGCAGGGGACCATACAGGTCCAGCAGCGGTGCGGGTACTCGTAGTCGACGTCCTCGAACACGATCGGCTTGTGCCCGTTGGGGGTGGACAGCCGGTTGTAGTTCTCCCACCAGGCGCCGTACTTGTCGTACCAGCCGGGGTACTTGTACTCGAACCACTCGAAGTCCTTGTCCGTCATCGGGTCGATCCGCCAGTAGTTGGCGAGCCAGCCGGTGGCGAAGAACTGGGCGACCTCGTGCACGTAGCCCTTGTTCCAGATCTGGTTCCAGGACTCCTCGATCAGGTCGTGCGGGATCTCCAGGCCGTACTTCTCCAGCGGCACCAGGTAGCTGCGGTAGTAGTCGTCGTAGATCCAGCGACGCCACATCTCCGCGTAGCTCTCCCGGTCCTTGCGCCGGTCCTTCGTGCCGTACTCGATGAAGGTGCCGATCGCGGCGTCGACGACCCGGTGGTTGTTCCACCACGCGTAGCGCAGGTCGCGGGCCAGCAGCTGGTGGTTGCTCTCGTCGGCCAGCGCCATCAGCAGCGTCGCGTAGCCGTTGCTGATGTGGCGGGACTCGTCGGACTGGACCGAGTGGAACACCGTCGGCAGCAGGTAGTCGCCGTTCGCGGCGGCCTCGGCCGGCATCGCGACGAACAGCGTGTTGGTGAAGGCGGTCTCGGCCACGATGGTCAGGTAGATGCTGGCCGCGGTGATCGCGTCACCGGTGATGAAGCCTTCCGCGAACTGCCGGCCGATGGTGCCGCAGTAGTCGCTCTGGAAGTTGCGCAGGCTGGAGTTGAAGCCCGCCGGGTCGATGTAGTTGTTCATGTACAGGCGCTTGAGGTTCTGCTGGATCGTCGAGTGCCGGACCTCGTCGATCATCTGGATCGCCTGACCGTTGTGCAGTTCCGGGTTCGGGACCGTCCGGAACAGCAACGGCATCGCCCGGGCGGCCGAGATCTCCGGCAGCGGGATGATGCTCAGGAACAGCTTCTGCCACTCCAGCCAGCGCTCCTGCACCTGGCGGAACATGTTGCCGCGGATCGCACCGTCGGAGGCGCCGTACACCCGGTGGTCCTTCTCCTCCTGCATGGGGAAGTACGACCGGAGGACCTGCTTGAGCGGGTCCTTCTTCTGCGCCTTCTGGAACGTGTAGTCGGTTCCGTACTGGGAGACGGGCTCGTGGTACGCGGGCTCCCAGGACAGTTCCTGGATCTTCTGGTGGGCCTTCGCCACACTTTGGCGACTCATGGCACTCCTCTATGGCTCGCTGTGGCCTCTGGCCGGGCCCCGGTCGGACGGGGCCGTACGACGTGGGGGAGACCCACGCCCTGCTTGCCTTTGCAGTACAACGCACACGGTCCGCGACGGGAGGTCTCAAATTGAGACGGCGCTTCTCACCGGTCTCCGAAGACGGTTTCCCGCAGTCTGGCCAGCTCTTCGGCCGCCTCCCGCAGGCTGCGGCTGTCGCCCGGCACGGCCGGCCGGATGCCGAGCGTGACCAGCAGCGCGGCGGCCGCCGCCCCCGGATCGCCGGCCGAGCCGAGGACCGGATGCAGCCCGGCGTCGACGAGTCTGTGGAAGACCGCGTTCACGATCGTCCAGGGGTTGTAGGCCTCGTCGGCGGGAATCTGGTCGTCCATCCGCTACCCCTCTCCGCTCCCTTACATCACACTCCTCACCAGCCCGTCCGGCTGTCTCAAATTGAGACAGCCGGACGCTTCGGCGCGACTACGCTGAAAGGAACGACGTCACCGCAGGAGGTCCCGTCGTGGAGGAACTGGAAACCGTCACAGCAGACAGCCCCCGGACCGCCGGCGCCCGGCTGAGCTTCCTGACCTACGACGCCTTCCCGGTCGGCGACGTCCGCCGGCCGGTGCTCGCGTCGTGGGTCCGTTCGCGCCGGCGCAACCTGCCCGCGGACCGGATCGACCTGCCCTACGTCTCGGATCCGGATCTCGACCAGCCGCTGACCCGCAGTGCGGACCCGGTGATCATGCGGCTGCACGAGCATCTCGACGGCCAGCCGATCAGCGTCATCCTCACCGAGCGGGACGGCCTGGTACTCCGCCGCCTGACGGCGGACACGCAGCTGAGCAGGCACCTGGACCGCGTCCACCTCGCCCCGGGCTTCAGCTACTCCGAGCAGTTCGCCGGTACGAACGGGATCGGTACCGCGCTCGAACGCGGCGGCCCGATGCACGTGTTCGGCCACGAGCACTACGCGGAGGACCTGGAGGACCTGGCCTGCGCCGGCGTACCGATCAAGCATCCGATCAGCGGCAAGACCGTCGGCGCGATCGATCTCACCTGCTGGCGCAAGGACGCCGGCTCGTTGCTGATCGCGCTGGCCAAGACGACCGCGGACCAGATCCGCGCGGCCCTGCTGCGGGACTGCTCGGCGCGCCAGCAGGAGCTGGTCGAGGAGTACCTGCAGGCCGGGCGCCGCAATGCGGACATGGTGCTGGCCTTCGACGGCGACCTGCTGGTGATGAACGCGAACGCCCGGCGCAACCTCGACAACAGCGACCAGGCGGCGATCCTCGCGCACGGCTCCGAGATGCTGACCGAAGGCAGATCCGCCCTTGCGGTCGAACTGCCGAGCGGTAGCCGCGTCCGGATCACCTGCCGGCCAGTGCCTGAAGGCGTCCGGACCAACGCGGCGGTACTTCAGGTCAGCCCGCGAACGCCCGGCCTCGGCGTCATGGTGGTCAGCACGAACCGGCCGCCACCCCGTCCGGAGCTTCCTGGCATGGTCGGCCGGAGCGGTCCTTGGCTCGCCTGTTGCCGGGACGTCGACAACGCCTATCGCGCCGGACAGTGGATCGTGCTCAGCGGTGAGGCGGGCACGGGCAAGGTGGCGCTCGCCCGAGCTGCGCACTTGCAGAACAACCCGGCCGGCGCGCTCGACGTGCTGGATGCGGCGGTACCGGTCGCTGATTTCGCAGCAGATGTCGAGGAGGAGCTGGCCGACGATTCCGTTCAGGCGTTGGTGATCCGGCATGCCGAGAAGCTCGCGGCGGCCCAGCTGGACGAGTTGATCGGCGCTTTCTACAGCGCGCGGGAGCGGCGTCGGTCGGATCCGCCGTGGGTGGCGCTGACTGTCACGACGGCGGGGACCACCGAGCCGGATCTGGGCGAGTTGCTACCGCTGTTCCCGTTGACCGTCACGGTTCCGCCGCTGCGGCATCATGCCGACGACATCCGTGAGCTGGTCCCGTACTTCCTGAGCCAGCTGAGTCGGGGCGAACTGCGATGCTCCCCGGAGGCGCTGCACCAGGTACTCCGGTCCGCCTGGCCGGGCAACACCGCGGAGCTCCATCGGGTGCTCAAACACATCGTCCAGCACCGCCGGCGTACCGGCGTGATCGTGCTCGGCGATCTCCCGGCCGACCTGCAGGCGATCAGCCGCCGCAACCTGAGCCAGCTCGAGGCACTCGAGCGCGACGCCATCATCCGCAGCCTGCTCGACAACAACGGCAACCGCCGTGAGGCAGCGCGGGCTCTGGGAATGTCCCGCGCCACCATCTACCGGAAGATCCACGACTACGGGATCCGGTAGCAGCCGGGCCTCAGGCTGCGGGGCGCTGGTCGAGGAGGGACCAGCGGGGGTCGTCGTCGGACCAGTGGTTGACCAGCGCGTCGACGGCGAGTTTGTGAACGGTCGGGTCGAGCACACCTGCGTCGGTCGCCGCCTCCAGGACGTCGAGATAGGTGGCGACCGATCCGATCGGCAGGGTCCTCGCGGTCGGGGTGACCGAGGCGGCGACGTCACGCATGTCGACCAGGGCGAAGGCGCCGACCAGGATCGCACCCTCGGCACGGAGCTCATCCGCGAAGGCCTCGAGCGCCGCACCGGACGAGATCGCATCATCGACCAGCACTACCCGGCGGCCCGTCACGCCCGCACCACGCACCCGCGGCTCGTGGTCCTCGTGCCCCACGTACCCGGGCTTGCGGACGAACGCGAACGGAAGGTCGC
This sequence comes from Kribbella koreensis, assembly GCF_039525325.1. Taxonomy (NCBI): domain Bacteria; kingdom Bacillati; phylum Actinomycetota; class Actinomycetes; order Propionibacteriales; family Kribbellaceae; genus Kribbella; species Kribbella koreensis. Next base: position 233,421 of record NZ_BAAAHK010000003.1, on the reverse strand, counting down.
CGGACAATGCGATCGCCGTCGCCAGCGGGATGCCGCCGGTCTCGGCGCCGACCACAACCTCAGCTCCAAGCTGCCGAGCGAAGTCCGCTCCCGGCGCCGCGAGCTCACGCAGCAGCCGCGGATCGGCGTACGCGTTCTCCACCGACAGCGGATGCAACGGCAGTCGCGTAGTCATGTCCCAGTGCGAAACACCCGGCCGCACGAGGCCCGGTACGACCGCCAGCCGCCCCGCCAGATCCACCGCCGGAACCACAGTCAGCCGAGCCACATCAGCCCGCTCGACGACCTTCACCCGATGCGCGTTCGCCAAGCTCCGGGGAGCCGAAATCCGTGTCGTGTTCATACATCGAAGATCACTCCACCCCAGGTTCTGTCGCACCCGGGCAACACACCGGCCCTCACCCTGGTGGCCGGGCCAGTGACCGGCCACCGGGTGAGCCCGTGCTCTTCGGCGGTCAGTCGCAGGTGTCGCAGATCCCGTTGGCCGGGGTCTGCATGTTGCACTTCGGGCACTTCTTGATCGGGCGCTCGGCGATGGCGGCCTTGCGAGCCCTCGCGCGGGCGGCGCCCAGCTTGGAGGGGATCATCGGGGTGCCGCCGCCTGCAGGGAGGCCGGCGGCCTCGAAGTGACGGTAGATGGCCAGGCGCTCGTGGGAGGCGTGGACGTCGGGGTCGGCAGGAGTCGTACCGGTGGCTGCGCCGACGATGGCGGCGTAGCCGTCGAAGACGCTCTCGTCCGGGTTGACGCACAGGGACGACAGCATCGGTTCGCCCCGGCGCAGGCTCTCGGCGGAGACCTCGGCGAGCACGCCGCCGATCCACTGCCGGGTGGGCTGCTTGGTCCGGATACCGGTCAGGTCCTGGACACCGGTGGCGATGTCCTTGTGCTGGATGAGGGACATGTACTTCTTGGCCGCGACGAGGAGCATCTCGCGGGCGGCACCGGCCCACTCGGTCCGAGCGGTGGCCATGCCGACATCGGAGACATCGCGCCAGGCGCGTTCCTCTACGTCCGGCAGTTCGTGGTCTGTTGCGGCGACATCGAAAGTGGACACCATCGAAACCTTAACCGGCCGCCGCCGATCGGCGAAAACGCAGCCTCAGGGAACTGTGTGTAGCCATGTCATAGCATCGGGTCATGGCCATGTCCGAGGACGACGTCAGCGCCCAGCTCACCACTCCTCGACCCGCTGGTCCGGTTCGAGGTGATGCGGATGCCGGACGTGACCGGACCGGGCGACTACACGGCGCCGTGGACGTGACAGCGCGAGTGCGCGCAGCGCTCTCCAACCCGATCAAGTCTGCGGCGGACGATCATTTCGACATCCATGCCGCGCTGGCGGAAGTGCTGGCTGACGTCGGGCTCAGTGCGGACGACTGCGGAGGGAGGGTCGAATTCGTCGGTGCCGATCCGATTGTGCCCAGTGCTGTTCGGCTGGGGGCCGCGCCTGCGGTTGGGTTGGTGGCCAAGTCTGTCGGGGTGGCTGCTTTGTGGCGCCATCGGGGTGGAGCCGGGCAGGACATCGGGATGGATTTGCGGAAGGCGCCGCACCGGTTGTGTCCGTTTTATGACAAGAAGTGGGAACTGGTTAATGGGCTGCCGCCTACCAACACGGCGGATCCGGGGAATCCGTTGTCGTTGACGTTCTACCAGGCGGGGGACGGGCGGTGGGTGATGCCGCTGAACATTTATCCGAAGCTGAAGTCGCGGACGTTGAAGTTGTTGCGGACGTACGACGATGCGACGGCCATCGCGGCGGCAATTGCCAAGTGGAAGGCGATCGAGCTCGAGGAAGCGGGGGCGGACGCGGGCATTGTGATGCCGATGGTCCGGAGTACGGAAGAGTTCCTGGAGACGAAGCAGTACCAGGATGTGCTCGCAGAACTGCCATTGATCGAGATCGAGAAGATCGGGGATTCGGCGCCGGAGCCGCTGCCGGCCGGGGCGGTTCAGCCGTTGGACGGGATCAGGGCGCTCGGGTTGGGCCATGTCATCGCGGGTGCGGGGATCGGGCGGGCGCTTGCGCAGCACGGGGCCGACGCGCTCAACCTTTGGCGGCCGACGGAGTGGGAGAACCCGGTTGTCTACCTGACCGCGAATGTGGGGGTACGGTCGGCAACTCTCGACTACGCCCGCAACCCCGCGGCGATGGAGACATTGCGTGAGCTGCTCCGCGGCGCCGATGTGTTCTACGCGAACCGTCGGCCCGGGCAGGTGTCGTCGCTTGGGTTGTCGCCGCAGCAGGCAGCCGCGATCCGGCCGGGGATCATCCATACGACCGTCTCGCTGCACGGCGAGCAGGGACCGTGGTCGACGCGGCTCGGGTTCGACCAGACGGCGGGCTGCGTGACCGGGATGATGACGCTGGAGGGTTCGGCAGACCAGCCGGTACTTCCGCACATCGGCGTCGTCAACGACTACCTGGTCCCGTGGCTTGCTACCGCCGGCATCTGCTCCGCGCTGATCCGCCGAGCGACCGAGGGCGGCTCGTACCGGGTGCACATCTCGCTGACCAGGATCGCCTTGTGGATCATCAGCATGGGCGTCTTCGACAAGAACTACGCCCGCAGCGTCGCGGGCACCGGTGGCGACCACGCCTACCTCGACCCTGACACCTTCACCGCCGAGACACCGCTCGGCCTCTACCAGGGCGTCACCGACCAGGTGCAGCTGTCGGCGACCCCCGGCGCGTTCCGCACGATTCTCGTCCCCCGCGGCTCCGGCCGACCCGTTTGGCTCCCGACAGGACTGTGAACATGACCGACATCCCCCAGCTCGTCACCGGCCTGCGGAAGACCTTCGACTCGCGCCTCACCCGGCCGATCGACTGGCGCCGCGCGCAGCTCGGCGCGCTGAAGACCATGCTGCTCGAGCAGGACAAGGACTTCGTCGGCGCTCTGTACGCCGACCTCGGCAAACCCGCGGACGAGGCACGCGGCACCGAGCTGCAGTTCGTCATCAACGAGATCGACCACACCCTGGAGCACCTCGACGCCTGGCTGGCGCCCGAGCCCGCACCGCTGCCCGAGAAGCTGCAACCAGGCACCGCACAGGTGATCCGCGAGCCGCTCGGCGTCGCGCTGGTCGTCGGCCCGTGGAACTACCCGTTGCACCTCGCCCTCGCCCCGCTCGTCGGAATCCTTGCCGCAGGCAACGTTGCGGTGATCAAGCCGAGCGAGTTGTCGCCGACCGTCTCGGCTGCGATCGCCCGGCACGTACCGGAGTACCTGGATCCTTCAGCGGTGGCCGTCGTCGAGGGTGGCATCCCGGAGACGACCGAGCTGCTGGAGCAGCATTTCGACCACATCTTCTACACCGGCAACGGCCAGGTCGGGCGGATCGTGATGACCGCCGCCGCGAAGCACCTGACCCCGGTGGCGCTCGAGCTCGGCGGCAAGAGTCCGGTCATCGTCGACACCGACGTCGACCCGGTCCTGGTCGCGACCCGGCTGGTCCGGGCGAAGTACCTGAACGCCGGCCAGACCTGCGTCGCGCCCGACTACGTGCTCGCGATCGGCGACTCGGGTCCATTGGAGGCGGCGCTGACCGACGAGGTACGCCGGAAGTTCGGTGCCGACCCGTCGACGAGTCCGGAGTACGGCCGGATCGTCAACGAGCGCCACTTCGACCGCCTCCGCGGGCTGCTCGCCAGCGGTCGCGTGGTCGTCGGCGGCGAGACGGACAAGGCCTCGAAGTACATCGCCCCGACCGTTCTCACCGAGGTCGCACCGGACTCAGCCGTGATGGGCCAGGAGATCTTCGGCCCGATCCTCCCGATCCTGACCGTGCCGTCGCTGGACGCGGCGCTGGCGTTCATCCGCGACCGCGACAAGCCGCTCGCCCTGTACGCCTTCACCGACTCCGACGACACCAAGCACCGCATCCTCGACGAGACGACGTCGGGCGCCGTCGGCTTCGGCCACCCCGTCGTCCACCTGACCGCGACCGACCTCCCCTTCGGCGGCGTCGGCGAGAGCGGCATGGGCCGGTACCACGGCAAGTACTCGATCGACACCTTCAGCCACCTGAAGGCGGTGCTCGACCGGCCTCTCGATTGAGCCTGCGGACTCAACGGTCTCGTTGAGTCGAATTCTTGCAAAGATTGATCTCGATATTGCGTTGATGTGTCGACGGCGTTACGGTCTGGCCACCATCGACCATCCGCCCCGTCGAGAGCGAGCTGCGCATGTTCCGGTCAATCGAATCCTGGAGTGGGAAGGCTCGCGCCGGCGTCATCGCCGTCTGCAGCGCGCTGATCGCCGCCGGTCTCGCCGTGCTGGCGACCGGTCCGGCCTGGGCCGCGGCGACGGGTGGGGTCGGCGCGACCTTGCCGTACGTCGAAGTACAGGCCGAGAACTCGGCCACCAACGGCACCGTCATCGGCCCGAGCGCCGCCTACAACACGCTCGCGGCCGAAGCGTCCTACCGCAAGGCGGTGACCTTGCAGGGGACCGGCAAGTTCGTCGAGTTCACCACACCGGCGGCGACGAACTCGATCGTCTTCCGCTACAGCATCCCGGACACCGGCGGCGGCTCGGTCTACACGCCGCAACTGTCCCTCTACGTCAACGGCACCAAGCAGCCCAACTTCACCCTGACCAACGCGTACAGCTGGTACTACGGCGGCTACCCGTTCACCAACACACCGGGAAGCAACCCGCACCACTTCTACGACGAGGTGCACCGGCTGTTCGCGACCACCTACCCGGCCGGTACGAAGTTCAAGCTCCAGGTCGATGCCGAGGACACCGCTTCGTCGTACACGATCGACTTCGCCGACTTCGAGAACGTCGCCGGCGCGCTGTCCCAGCCGGCCGGCTCGGTCTCGGTGACCAGCACGGGCGCTGACCCGACCGGTGCCGCGGACTCCACGAACGCGTTCAACTCGGCGATGGCGCAGGCCGGTTCCGGTGGCACTGTCTGGATCCCGGCCGGGACGTTCAAGATCCCGGGTCACCTGATCCTCAACAACATCACCTTCAAGGGCGCGGGCATGTGGCACTCGACCGTCGTCGGTGCGGCGCCCGGCTTCTACGGCAACTACGCGCCCAACGCCAGCAGCGGCGTACACCTGTCGGACTTCGCGATCTTCGGTGATGTGCAGGAGCGTAACGACGGTGCTCAGGTCAACGGCATCGGCGGCGCGCTGAACAACTCCACCGTGGACCGGGTCTGGATCGAGCACGAGAAGGTCGGCGCCTGGATGGACGGCCCGTTCACCAACCTGGTGATGAGCGGGCTGCGGATCCGCAACGTGACGGCCGACGGGGTGAACTTCCACAACGGCGTCACCAACTCCAAGGTCACCAACAGCGATCTGCGCAACCTCGGCGACGACGGCCTGGCGACCTGGGCCGAGCAGAACGCCGACGCGAACGACTCGTTCGACCACAACACCGTGCAGTACCCGATCCTGGCCAACGGCATCGCCATCTACGGCGGCCACGACAACTTCGTCACCGACAACCGGGTGATCGACGCCGGCCTCACCCAGGGCGGCGCGATCCACGTCGCGCAGCGGTTCGGCTCGACCACGCTGGGCCGTACCGACGTACTGCGCAACACGATCATCCGCTCCGGCGGGCTGGACCCGAACTGGAACTTCGGAGTCGGCGCGCTGTGGTTCGATGCCCGCGACGGCGCGATGACCGGCCTGACCAACGTCGACAACATCCTGATCCAGCAGAGCCCGTTCGAGGCGATCCAGTTCGTCTCGGGCTCGAACATCACCAACGTCAAGATCAACAACGCGACCATTCAGAACACCGGTACCTGGGTAGTGCAGGAGCAGGTCGGCGGCTCGGCGACCATCACCAACAGCACGGCCACCGGCACGCAGGCGCCCGGCCCCATCTACAACTGCGGTGTCGGCTTCACGCTCACCGACGGCGGCGGCAACTCGGGGATCTTCGGCGCCAACCAGTGCCAGAACATCACCAACCCCGCCTTCCCGCCGTACTTGCCGGACAACGGCTCGCAGATCTCGGTCAGCCCGACCGCGCTCAGCTTCGGCTCCGTCGCGACCGGCGCGTCGAGCTCGGCGCAGCCTGTCACGGTCACGAACAGCGGTACCGCGGCGGCACCTGTCAGTTCGATCGCAACCACCGGTGACTTCAGCCAGACCAACAATTGCGGCAGCAGCATCGCCGCGGGCGGCTCGTGCACGGTGAACGTCACCTTCAGCCCGGCAGCGGCCGGCAGCAGGAGCGGCAACCTGACCGTCAACGCGGCGGGCGTCACCAGCACCGTCTCGCTGTCGGGCACGGGCGTCGCACCAGGCCCGATCCTCAATCCGAACCCGAGCAGCCTGTCCTTCCCGGACACCCTGGTCGGCAGCTCTTCCTCGACCCAAGCAGTCACAGTGACCAACTCCGGTACGGCGTCAGCCAGCGTCTCCGGCGTAGCGGCCACTGGCGATTTCAGCCAGACGAACAACTGCGGCACCGTCGCGGTAGGCGCCTCCTGCACGGTCACGGTCACCTTCCGGCCGACCGCCTCGGGCACCCGGACCGGTGGCGTCTCCGTGACCAGCAACGCGAACAACAGCCCGACGACGATCTCCCTGACCGGAAACGGCGTTGGCACCGACACCAACCTCGCCCTCAACAAGCCGGCCACGGCGAGCAGCCAGGTCAACGGCACCCAGGCCGCGACCACCGCAACCGATGGGAACGCCAACACCTATTGGGAAAGCAACAACAACGCCTTCCCGCAATGGTTGCAGGTGGACCTGGGAGCGGTACGCAGCATCGGCAAGGTGACGCTGAAGCTTCCGCCGACCACCGCCTGGGGCACCCGCACCCAGACGCTGTCGGTCCAAGCGAGCAGCGACGGATCCACCTTCAGTACGCCGGTCGCGTCCGCGACGTACACGTTCACCTCACCGGCCAACGTCGTCAACATCACCGTTCCGACAACCAACGCCCGGTATGTCCGGGTCAACATCACCGCCAATAGCGGTTGGCCGGCCGGGCAGGTCTCGGAGTTCGAGGTGTACCCGAGCGGCGGCACCCCGATCAACACTCCGGTACTGAGCACCAGCCCGTCGTCGCTCACCTTCGCGTCCCAGGCGCTCAACACGACCAGCGCCGCACAGGCGGTGACCGTGACCAACACGGGCAGCCTGGCTGCGTCGGTCTCGAGCGTCACGGTGTCGGGGGACTACACACAGACCAACAACTGCGGCAGCATCGCGGTCAACGCCTCCTGCACGGTCAACGTCAGCTTCCGGCCGACCGCGTCCGGGACTCGGTCGGGGACGTTGACGGTCAACAGCAATGCGACCAACAGCCCGACCACGGTCGCGTTGTCCGGTACCGGCGCAGGCGCAACCAATACGAACCTTGCCGCGGGCAAGCCCACCAGCGAGTCCAGCCACAACGATGTCTACGTCTCGGGCAACGTGACCGACGGCAACCAGGCGACGTACTGGGAGAGCGCGAACAACGCCTTCCCGCAATGGGTGCAGGTGGACCTCGGTTCCGCGCAGAGCGCGGGCCGGATCGTCCTGCAACTCCCGGCCGGCTGGGGCGCCCGGACCCAGACCCTGTCCGTCCTCGGCAGCACCGACGGGTCCACCTTCAGCACCCTCGTCGGATCCGCCGGCTACAACTTCGCCCCCGGCAACAACAACACCGTCACCATCACCTTCACCCCGGCCACCCAGCGCTACTTCCGCCTCAACATCACCGCCAACACCGGCTGGATCGCAGGCCAGATCTCCGACTTCCAGATCTGGAACTCCTGACCCACGGCACCACCGTCGTCACAAATCGGCCGGCTGCCTGGTCCTGGGTACGTCAGGATCAAGCAGCCGGCCGAGGAGGCGCGATGAGATGGGTGGAGCGGGGAGCCTGTGTCGACGAGGACCCCGAACTCTTCTTCCCGATCGGTACATCGGGACCCGCAGTACAACAGACCGAGGACGCCAAGCAGATCTGCCGCCGTTGCGAGGTGGCCGACGCCTGCCTGGAGTGGGCGCTCCGCACCGGCCAGGACGCCGGGGTGTGGGGCGGCTACTCCGAGGAGGAACGCCGCGCCCTGCGAAGGCGACCGATACGACTGGTCAGCCGGATGTCAGCTTGACGCGAGCTTGGCCACAATGGTGTCGATGTTGTTGATCAGCGACAGGTGGCCTTCGCCCGGGACCAGTTGGGTGGTCGCTCCCGGCACATGCTCGCCGAGCCAACGGCCGTGCGCGTGCGGGACCATCCTGTCCTGGTCTCCCTGCCAGATGGAGACCGGGACCCGGATGGTCGCGAGGTCGATGCCCCAGTCGGTGAGGAACGCGAGGTCGTCGTCGCGCCAGCCGTCGTAGCCGCGGGAGACGGCTGCCCGGCAGGAAGCGGCGAGGTAGCCGGCCAGGCCGTCGCGGAGGGCGGCTTGATCGACAGCGGACAGCAGGTCGCCGAAGGCGGCGATGATTTCGCCGGGCTGGACGTTCTTCAGGTCGGCACTCGCCTCGGTGAGGAACTCTTCGAGCGCGTCCTTGCCGGTCGCCGCCGCACCGAACTCGGTGATGTTCTCCTCGCCCATACCGGCCAGCCAGTCGAGACCTTCGGCGTCGTACGGTGCGACGCCCGCGATGACGGCCGCGGCCCGGCATCTGTCCGGCAGCAGCGCCGCGCTGGCCAGCGCATGTGGTCCACCACCCGACCAGCCGATGGTGACGAAGTCATCCGCACCGAGTACGTCGAGCAGCGCGGTGACGTCGTCCGCGACATCGGCCACCCGGCGACCTGGCTGCGGCGTGCTGTCGCTGTAGCCAGGCCGGCTGTGAGTGACGAATCGCAGGCCGTGCCGGTACGCCGCCTCGGCGACCGGCTCCAGCAGCATGGCCACGCCCGGCGTGCCGTGGTGCAGTACGAGGGGCCGGCCGCCGGCAGGCCCCTCGACCAGGTACTCCACAACCCGTCCATCGCCGACCTCGAGTCGCTCCATGGAAGCAATCCTAGGCACGGCCCTCCTGTTCGCTGTCCCCGCATTGTTCCGATTCGCACGACGAGCAGTAGGCGAGCATCGGCTCGTAGAGCGTTCCGTCCGTGGGCAGCGTGATCCAGCGCTGGTCGCGGGCTTCCTCACCAGGGCGGGGGATCCGGTCGCCGAGGTCCTTGAGGAAGCTCTCCACCTCACGGGTCAGGTCGCCCAGAGATCGCCAGATCCCGTCCCCGACCCGCCACTCGACCGAGAGCACGCGGCTGTGCGCTTCGTAGACCTCGAGGGCACGACGGACCAGGTAGGTGACCGCGTGGCAACGGTTGCGGTTGCGCAGCACCCGCCGGGTCGACTGCTGGTGCTCGGCCTCCTCGAAGGTCGATACGACGACCGATCGCTCGGTCTCGGTGGACTGCGCCGCCGTGATGGCGTTCTGGGTGAACTGTTCGGCGACCGCGGTCACCGACGATCCGCTGGCCAGCGACGTCTCGGTGGCCAGTGAGAACTCGCCCTGCGCGGTGGGTGCGCCGAAGAACCCGGCCAAGCCACCACCGGCCGACACCGAGGTGTCCACCGAGGTACGGATGTCGACGAGGGTCTGGGCGTAGGCGGTGGCCGACGCGAACCGGCGGGTCTGCGACAGCGCGCTCATCGTCTGGCGGAACGATGAGTGGACGGACAGCCGCTGCTCTTCGGCGCGCACCCGGCGGTACCGGTCGTACTCGTACAGGACGACCTTCTCGCCCGGTAGCAGGGTCGTTGTGTAGAGCAACGGTCCCTGTTGCTGGCCGAGCAGCCGGAGGCAGTGCTCGTAGGTGACCCTGAGCTCCAGCCGGCCCTGCTCGAGCCGGCCGACGTCGAAGACGCGAGCCTCGTAGAAGTACTGGCAGCGGTCGTAGGGGAGCCACGGCACCGGCCGCGGGCTCCGGCAGTCGTCGCCGCATCCGGTGCAGTCGTCGCCACCGTCGTCCGCGGCGCAGGCGGTCAGCAGGAGCCGCTCGGCGTTGACCCGGCCGTAGCCGACCTCCTCGTTCCAGGTGCCGGACGGCTTGGTCGCGACGTTCGCATAGGAGTACAGCGCGGGCGAGATCTTGTCGCAGGTGCTCTCGATCATGCTCCGGACGGCGGCGTTGGACAGCTGCGGTCGCAGGCTGAACACCAGCGCACCCAGCCCGGCCACCGCGGGCGTTGCCGACGACGTTCCGTTGAAGAAGCCGAAGTAGTCGCCCGCGTCATACCCGTCGCCGCCGAGCCGGTCGGTCGTCGGGATCTCCAGGCAGGGCGCGACGACGTCGAGGTCGGGACCGTACGACGCTCCCCAGAAGTCCTCGGCGGACGAGTCACCGGTGCGCTTGCGCTCGTCGCTGCGGTTGGAGCCGCCGACGCACAGGGTTCGTGCATCGCTGCCGGGGAAGCGGGCGATGTTGCCGTCCTCGTTGCCGGACGCGGCGACCAGGAGCAGACCCTGGTCGTGCGCGTACTGCAGCGCGTCGCGGATCAGGTCGAAGTCCCAGACACCCCACGACTCGTAGACACCGAAGCTCATCGAGACGACCTTGGCGCCGTTGTCCGCCGCGAAGTACAGGCCTTCGGCGATGTCCACGTCGGCCCAGGTCGAGGTCGCGATGGCCATCACCTGGCATCCGCCGGCCACCCCGGCCACGCCCTCGGAGTTGTCGAGCCTAGCTGCGACGATCCCGGCGCAGGCAGTCCCGTGGTCGCCCGTGGGGCTGCCGTCGGGGGTGTCGGAGGACGCGTTCCAGGACTGTGGGTACAACAGCAGATCGGGGTGCCCCAGCTCGACTCCCTGGTCGATCACCGCGACAACGACATCGGACGAACCGCGCACGATCTGCCATGCCCGAGGCACCTCCATTCGCTGCAATCCCCACTGCGTGCCGAACTGCGGATCGTTCGGCACGAACTCACCCGCGGGCGGCCTGCAGTTGCCGCGCGTCGCGGCCGGCGACACGGAGCAGGTCGGCGAGATGAACGGCACGGTCTCGAACCGGACGACGGCCGCACCCGCGACACCCCGCGCTTCAGGCGCGTCGGCAAGCCTGGCCGCCACGGACAACGCCGTACCGTCGGTCACCCGCATCGCGGCGTACTCCGGCAGCCGGCTCCGGCGCTGCGGATCCGGCGCCAGGTCTGGTGTCCCCGCAGTCCTTGCCGCATCGACGACCTGCTGCCGAACGTAGAGCCTGGTCGGGTTGACCGTGAAGACCGCACCCACGGTCGCCGTCTCGTCAGCCGCCCGCGCGGCGCCCGCGGACCGGTACGCCGGTGCCACCCACTCGACGAGCGGGCTGGACCCCAGTTGGTCAAGCTGTTCCTCGTCGACGGCGGACTCGTCGCCGCGGCGTACCCACCACAGGCCGTCGGTCTGATTGACGGCCAGAACGGGCCGGCCGGCCTCCCCGATCGTCGCCTGCTCGAACCCGGTCGCCGCGAGCAACTCCTCCTTGCCCGCACGCTCGGCCCCGTCCCGCCACCGGATCGCCAGCAGTTCGGCGACCAAAGTGCTTTCGCCCGCTGCCGGGTGATCGAAACTCTCCGGGAATCCTCTTTCGCTCAACGACATTGCGCCCACCCCTAGGCAAGAGAACCTGAATGCGCCAGTGCGCATCTGCTACTTGCGATGAGTGCGCCACGGGGGCCGCTGATACCTGTTGGCCGCTATCCGAACGACGTCCGGGCCGGACCCCGTGGGATCCGGCCCGGAGCGTCGCGAAGATCAGTTCACGGTGATCTTGTCGACCTCGATGGTGAGGCCCTTGACGAGTGGCGTGGAGGTCCCGGTCGTCACCGATCCGGTTCCCTTCTGCACACCCTTGATGTTCATCGAGTACGTCATCGAGCCACCCGGCGCGCCCGGGGTGCTGGTGACGCGGTAGTCCTCGACCGGCGGGCCGACGATCTGGCTGCCGGCCGTTCCCTCGACGTTCTCGGCGCCGACCGTCAGGCCGTACGCCGCGCCCGGGTCACCCGGCAGGTTGCCGGGGTCGTAGGTGAACGAGATGTCCTCGACGCCGTTGGTGCCGATCCACTGCTGGAACACCTTCAGCTGGTTGGTCCCGAAGAGGAACTCCCGCCACTCGATCACCAGCCAGTTGTTCACCCCGTCGGTCAGGTTGCCGGCCAGGATGCCCGGCGCTCCCTCGCCGTTGAGGTCGGTCCAGTACGGCGCGAGCACGTTGTTCGGACGAGCGGGGTCGGGCAGCGTCTGCGGGAGGAACTGGACGTCGTCGCCCGACGTCGTGCCGCCCGCGACCGAGTAGCCGTCCGAGGTCACGCCGATCCGGTTGTAGGTCTGCCCGGCGAACTGGTACGCGCCGACGTTGAAGTTCAGCGCCTGCTCGTCCCCGATCGGGATCGGCGTGATGCCGAAGATGTCCAGCGGCAGGTAGCCCGCCGGCGAAACACCAGGTGCGATCACCGGTTTGTCGGGCTGACGTCCGGCCAGGGTCGCCGTCTTGGTCGCGATCTGGGTGCCGACCTTGGTCGCGCCCGTCACGCTGTTCAGCCGCAGCTGCGAACTCAAGGTGCTGACTGCGGTGACGTCGGTCGTCTGCAGGCTGTTGTTCTGCACGGTGACGGTGCAGGTCGACGCCCCGGTGTTCTTCGGGATGCTCGACGGCGTGCAGGTCTGGTCGATCGGCACGATGCCTTCCTGGCGGAAGAACGCGACCGGCAGGTGCAGGGCCCGGCTGCCGCCGACCTGCTTGAGGTTGACCTGGCCGAAGTACTGGCCGTCGGGCAGGTCGGGTGCGGTGATCGCGATGGTCAGCTTCTGCGTCTTGCCGGCCTTCACCTGGAACACCGGCGGCAGCACCGTGATGTTCGCGCCGCTGACCGTCGTACCGGTGGCGGTGAAGGTGAGCGTGGAGTTGGTGACGTTCTTGACCGTCCGCTCGGCCGTGATCAGGCCTGGCATGGTCGGCGCGTTCACCGACGGCAGGTTGAGGTCGATCCGGTTCAGCGCGTCGGTGGCCGAGGCCGCGTAGTTCGCCGCGGTCTCGTCCATGGTCAGACCGGGGTCGCCGGCCTTGGTGAGATCGATCCGGCCACCACCCATGTCGAACGGGTCGGCCTGGCTGACCCGGTCCGGCTTCTTGACCGTGGTCTTGCCGGTCGTCTCCAGCGCGGACTTGACCTGGCCCGGCGTCCACGACGGATGCAGAGCGAAGACGAGCGCGGCCGCGCCGGCCACGTGTGGTGAGGACATCGAAGTACCGGCGATCGCCTGGTACAGGTTCCCGGGCGGTCCTTCGGCCGGGGACTCGGGCGTCGGCGTCAGGCCGGCCAGGATGTGCAGGCCGGGTGCGGTGACGTCGGGCTTGAGGAAGTCACCACCGGGGCCGCGCGACGAGAAGTACGTCATCACGTCGCCCTGCCAGGTGGTCTTGGTGCCTTGCGTGAACGTCGCGGTCGTACCGGGGTGCGCTGCGAGGAAAGCGAGCAGCGCATCGGCGTCAGGCTTCTCGAGCTGGACGGCCGGCAGCCAGTGGTTGTCGGTGAACACGTCGAACGGTGCGGAGTTGTACATCAGCATGCCGACCGCGCCGCCCTGCAGGATGTTGAAGCCCTTCATCACGCGGCCCGAGGTGAACTGGCAGGCGACGATCTTGCCGGTGAACGTGCCGGCCGGTGCGGGCGTGTTGCAGGTCGCGTCGGTGTACCCCGGTGTGGAGCCGGCGACGACGACCGGTGCCGGCGTACCGACGCCCGCGGTGATGGACGCACCGGAGATCGTGGCCGTGGCACCGCCGCCGGTCAGCGTGACCGTCGAGCGGAAGGTCCGGCTCTGCGTGGACGCCGCGACCGTGGTGACCCACGGGCTGCGGTGGTCGGTCGTGTTCGCGCCCGGGCCGGAGTTGCCGGCCGAGGCGGCGACGAAGACGCCGGCCGCGTACGCGTCCAGGAATGCGAGCTCGACGGGGTCGGAGTACGGGTCGCTGCCGCCGGAGATCGAGAAGTTGATCACCCGGACGCCGTCGAGGATGGCCCGCGCGACGGCCGCTGCCGAGTCGCTGGGGAAGCAGCCCTCGGCACCGCAGACCTTGTACACCGAGACGGACGCTGCTGGAGCGATACCGAGGAGCGCGCCCCGGTCGATGCCCAGCGGGTTGGCGTGCGCCACCGCTCCACCGGCCGACGTCGTGGCGGTGTGGGTGCCGTGACCGTTGGAGTCACGCGCGGAGTCGGGGTAGACGTCGCCGCCGATCACCGCGTTGTAGGTGTCGAGGAACGGCCGCCCGCCGATCAGCTTGTTGTTGCAGGCGAACACGTCGCTGGCCGGGGTCAGCGGGTTGTCGCCGAAGTCGCAGACCCGTGGCGTGCCATCAGTGGTTGGCGGTGGCGCGGGCAGGTTGCCGGGGTCGGCGAACGACGGGTGCTCGGGCCAGGCGCCGCTGTCCAGGATGCCGACGATGATGCCCTTGCCGGAGTTGGCCGAGCCACCGAGCTGGTTGTAGATCGTCGGGGCGCCGATGAAGGCCCCGCTGGAGTCGGTGAGCAGTTGCTGCGGGTTGTCCTGCTGGACCGCGGCCACGCCGGGCAGCTTCAGCAGGTCGCGGGCCTTGTTCGCCTGCACGCTCAGCGCGATGCCGCCGTACACGGTCCGCAGTTTCTGGCCCGCCTTCGCGCTCGGGACCCGGTCGCGCATCGCAGCCAGGAAGGTGTCCTCGACAGCAGTCACATGCTTGAGGTACTTCGTCGCGTTCGCGCTCTTGGGGTCGAGGCGCTTGCCGGTCACCGACGGGCTGGTACCGGGCAGGCCGGCCAGTCCGCCGCGATAGGCGGCCAGCGAGTCGTAGTCGAGCTTGACGACCACGCGGACCTGCTTCGCCGACGTGCTGTTGACGAGAGCCGGGTCGCTCTTGGCGAGCTGGCCACTGGGCGACTTGGCGCCATTGACCGTGCCGGCGAGCGTCAGTGGCGTCGCGGTCCAGGTCTTGCCATTGGGGTCGGGGGTGGCCGCTCCCGCGCTCAACGCGGGCAGAGTGGCGGCGATCAGCAGGCCGGCGGACAGGCCGGCGATAGTGGTGCGTCGGTTGCTGCGGGTCCGGGTTCTGGACCTCATGTGGGCCTCCCGTGAAGGCAGATGACGCCGTCAGCGGAGGAAGTGGCACGCAGAACGTCCGGTCGACCCCCCAGAGTGACGCTGACAGACCCCTCAGTCCTGTGACCGATCCCCCCCGGGTACCGGCGTACCGGCAGGCAACCCCCTCTGGCGCCTGCCTGAGCAGAGGTTATGCCCCAACCTCGCCCCTCGGGTAGACCTCGGCCCCTACTGGTATCACCCGAGCGCTTGACTCCAGCGAGTGAGCGAAAGGCTGGCACACCGTGTCAGCGCGGTGTCAGCGGGGTTGGCGACAGTGGTCCAGCACGATCCCTGCAACCACTTCCTGCCTGGAGGCAGACCGACATGTTCCATCGCATCGGGCGCGCCGTCGTCCGTCATCCCATCTGGACCATCCTGGCCTGGGTGTTCGTCGCGGCCGCGGTCGTCGCCACCGCGCCCAGCCTGCCGTCCAGCAGCGACGAGAGCAGCTTCCTGCCGAAGAGCTACGAGTCGATCCAGGCTGCCGAGCTGCAGCAGAGTGCCTTCCCCAGTAGCTTCACACCGTCGGCGATCGTGCTCTACCAGCGCGCCGACGGCGGCAAGCTCACTCCGGAGGACCTGAAGGCGGCGGCCGGGATCACCACCCAGCTGGGCGCCAAGAAGATCGACCAGGTCGAGCAGGTCGTGCCCGGCCCGCCGTCCAAGGACGGCAAGTACGTGATGGGCCTGGTCTCGATGAACGACGAGACCGCCGGTCAGCCCAAGCAGATGGATGCCGCGAAGGCGCTGCGCAACGACGCCAAGGAGCTCACCAAGGGCACCCAGCTCGAGGCCAAGCTCGGTGGCTCGGCGGCGCAGGGGCTGGACCAGCAGGAGTCGTCCAATCGCGCCAACGTGCTGACCTTCGTCGGTACGTTCGTGATCATCCTGCTGACGCTGCTGATCATCTTCCGCTCGCCGATCCTCGCGGTGCTGCCGCTGGTCGTCCTGCTCGCTCTGGTGTCCACCACGGCCAACGCGCTGATCGCGGACGCCTCCAAGCTCTTCGGACTGGAGGCGAACAGTTCGATCTCGGCGCTGCTGATCGTCGTACTACTCGGCGTCGGCACCGACTACTACCTCTTCCTGATGTTCCGGTACCGCGAGCGGCTGCGGGCGGGTGACGAGCCGAAGCAGGCCATGATCAACGCGGTCGGCCGGGTAGGTGAGGCGATCGCCTCGGCGGCCGGTGCGGTGATGATCTCGTTCCTCGCGCTACTGCTGTCGACGCTCGGCTTCCTCCAGCAGATGGGCCCAGCGCTCGCCATCAGCGTCGCGGTGACCCTGATCGCCGCGCTGACGCTGTTCCCGGCGGTCTGCTCGCTGATCCCGCCGAAGGCGCTGTTCTGGCCATCGAAGCAGTCGTGGCGCAAGGAGCCCACCAACGCGCGCTTCGCGGCACTCGGTCGTGGCGTGCAGCGCCGTCCGGGCCTGTACGCCGCTGTCTCGGGCGTGATCATGGTCGCCCTGGCGCTCGGCACGCTCGGGTTCAAGGCGACGTTCGACCTGGCGGCCGGGTCGATGCCGGAGACCAAGGAGTCGATGGTCGTCCAGTCCGAGATGCAGAGCTCCTACTCGGCCGGCGCCGCGGAGCCGACCTCGGTGCTCCTCACCTCGGGCAGCGCTATCGACCAGGCTGCGCTTCCGGCGTACGAGAAGAAGCTCGGTGCGGTCTCCGGGGTCGCGGATGTCTCGCCGGCCGCGCTGAGCAAGGACGGCAAGACGGCCAACATCACGGTCACGCTGAAGTACGGGTCGGCCACCGACGCGGCGCTCGACGTGGTCGGCGATGTCCGCGATGTCGCGCACGCCGAGGCGCCGCCCGGCACGAAGGCGCTGGTCGGTGGCATGACCTCGATCTTCAAGGACATCAACGCGGCGGTGAACCACGACTACCGCACGGTGTTCCCGCTCGCCGCGCTGCTGATCATGGTCATCCTCGGGCTCCTGCTGCGCAGCATCGTGGCGCCCTGGTACCTGATGGCCTCGGTCGGTCTCGGCTTCGCCGCCACGCTCGGCGCGACCGTGCTGATCTTCCAGAGGGGGCAGGGGCACTCCGGGCTGATGTTCATGCTGCCGGTGATCATGTACCTGTTCGTGGTTGCCATCGGCACCGACTACAACATCCTGATGATCTCCCGGCTGCGGGAGGAGGCGCGCGAAGGGCGCGAGCCCCGCGAGGCGGCCAGTATGGCGATCCGCCACGCCGGTCCGACGGTGGCGGCGGCCGGATTCATCCTGGCGGCGACGTTCGCCACCTTGATGCTGGCCGGCAACTCGTTGCTGACCGAGATGGGCTTCGCGGTCTCGTTCGGCATCGTCGTCGCCGCGTTCGTGATGGCGATGTTCTTCACCCCGGCACTGACCGCCCTGATCGGCCACGCCGCCTGGTGGCCGGGCCGCCAGGACCAGAAGTCCTCCCTCACCCCGGCACCGGCCGACGCCGAGCCACGCCCCCTCGACTTCTCCGCAAAGACCTGACAGACAGAGGTTCAGCGACGGCGTACGCCGGGGCGGGAGCGGTCGACCATGGTGCGGAGGCGCTGGAGTACCTGGTCGGTGAACAGGCCGGCCAGGCAGCCGGTCAGGACCAGGACGGCTATGCCTGCGCTTGACGTGGTCTCGTCTCCGATGCTGATCAGCCCGGTGTTGACGGCGATGACGGAGACCGAGCCGAGTAGCGCCGACCAGAGCGGGCGCAGGACGTACCACCAGATCGAGCGATCCTCGACGCTGCTGGAGCGGCGGGTCAGCGCCATGCTCTGCCGGATGACGCTGCCGACCGCTCCCGCGGCCGCCCCGACGATGAGCAGGCTCATGTTGAGCGTGACGGCGAAGTCCAGGATCCACCAGTCGAACGCGCGGTCGGCCAGCTTGGCGGAGCCGGCCGCCTCCTGGTCTGCCACGAGTTGTTCGGCGAGACCGTAGGCGGCGATCAGCGAGAACAGGGCGGCGATCGCCTCGGCGATGTTCACCGCAACGATCTGCCCCCAGGCCGGACGGTCCTCGCGACCGTTCGGCGCCCGCCGTGACGTGGTTGGCTTGACCGTGTTGTCCATCTGACGCCTCCGTTGTGTTGCACCTTCACTGGATACGGAGGTCCGTACGGGCGTCCGGATACATCGCGGACGTGGATTGCTGGTGGGAGGCCGTTGTAGCGTCCTGTCATGTTGACCGAGCAGCCGCGCTACGGGTTATTGGGTCGGCACACCGAGTGCCGGTCCGTGGAGCGGCTCTTGGACCACGTGCGAGCTAGTCAGAGCGAGGTCCTGGTCCTGCGCGGTGACCCCGGCATCGGCAAGTCCGCTCTGCTGGGGCACACGCTGGGCAGTGCGTCCGGTTTCCGGGTGGCGCGAGTGGCAGGGGTGGAGTACGAGTCAGAGCTCGCGTACGCCGGACTGCACCAGCTCTGCACGCCGCTGCTCCCACTGAAGGACCGGCTGCCCGCGCCGCAACGGGACGCGCTCGACACCGCGTTCGGACTCGGCACGCAAGGACCCGCCGACCGGTTCGTCGTCGGGCTCGCGACACTTGCTCTGCTCGCCGAGGCCGGGGGAGACCAGCCACTGCTGTGCGTGATCGACGACGCCCAGTGGCTGGACCGGGAGTCGCTGCTGACGATCGCGTTCGTCGCCCGGCGGCTGCTGGCCGAGTCGGTCGGGATCGTGCTCGCGACCCGACAGGCCAGTGAGGTGCGGGAGCTGGCCGGGCTGCCGGAACTGGCGCTCGGCGGACTCAGGTACAGCGATGCCCGTGAGCTGCTGGACGCGGCCTGGCCGGGGCGCCTGGACGAGAAGATCCGGGACCGGATCATCGCGGAGTCGAGAGGCAATCCGCTCGCGCTCCTCGAGCTTCCGCGGGGGCTGACACCGGCCGAGCTGGCCGGCGGCTACCAGCTCCCGGACGCGGCGCCGCTCGCGACCCAGATCGAGCAGACCTTCCTGCGGCAGATCGAGTCCCTGCCGGCCGACACCCGGCGGCTCATGCTGGTGGCCGCGGCCGAGCCGATGGGCGACGTGGCCTTGCTGTGGCGGTCGGCGACCCTGCTGGGACTCGGACCCAACGCCGCGGCGGCCGCGCAGCAGGAGGGGCTGATCGATCTCGGCGTACACGTGCGGTTTCGTCATCCGCTGGTGCGTTCGGCGGTCTACCGGGCCGCTTCCGCGGGTGAGCGGCTCCAGGTGCACGGTGCGTTGGCCGAGGGCATCGATCCGGAACTCGAACCCGATCGGCAGGCGTGGCACCGCGGCCATGCGACCACCGGCCTGGACGAGTCGGTGGCCGATCAGCTGGAGCAGTCGGCCGGCCGGGCGAAGGCCCGCGGCGGCATCGCCGCTTCGGCCGCGTTCCTCGAGCGCGCCGCCGAGTTGACCCCGGATCCGCGCCGGCGTGGACGGCGGACTCTCGCCGCCGCCCGGGCGAGGTACGAATCGGGCGCCTTCGATGCCGCCACGGCCCTGCTGGCGCTGGCAGCGGGGTACCCGATGGACGACCTCGGTCGCGCCGAGGTCGCCCGCCTGCGCGCTCAGATCATCTTCTCCCTCAACCGCGGCGTCGACGCGCCGCCCGTACTGCTCGCCGCTGCCGAGAAGCTCGCGCCACTCGATGTCGAGACGGCGCGCGACACCTACCTGGAGGCGCTCGGCGCGAGCATCTACGCCGGCCGCCTCCATGGCCCGGTCGGATCGCGTGAGGTCGCCACCGCCGCTCGGATCTCGCTGTCCAGAACGCCCGCGTCCCGGCCGGCCGGCCTTCTCCTCGATGGCCTGGTGACCCGGTTCACGGATGGCTATGTGGCCGGTGTGGCGCCCCTGCGAACTGCCCTCGACGCGTTCGCCGGCGCTGAGGAGAACGACGTCCTGCGCTGGTTCTGGCTGCCGTGGCTGGTGGCGGGCGATCTGTGGGACGACCTGAAATGGCATGAGCTGGCTACCCGGGCAGTCCGGCTGTGCCGCGAGTCCGGCGCGCTCACGTTGCTACCGCTGGCGCTGGGTTACCGGGCTGTCGCGCATCTGCACGCCGGCGAGTTCGCGGCCGCGTCGGCGCTGACGGAGGAGAGCGAGGTGATCTGCCGGGCGACTGGTGCCGCGGCCGTGAACTACCCCAAGATGTTGCTCGCCGTCTGGCGCGGGATGGACCCGACCGAGCTGATGGACACCTTCCGGCTCGACCTCGAGGACGTGACCGCGCGCGGCGAGGCCCGTGGGATCGGCGGCCTCGGGTACATCAACGCGATCCTGCACAACTCCCTCGGGCACTACGACGCCGCGCTGGCCGCGGCCCGGATGGCCTGCGAGTACGACGACCTGGGCCTGTGCGGCTTCGCTCTGGCCGAGCTGGTCGAGGCTGCCTGCCGAAACGGCGCCCGCGACGAGGCTGCTGCCGCTCTGCGACGACTACGGGAACGAACCACGGCCGCCGGCACGGACTGGGCGATCGGCGTACAGGCCTGGTCGCGCGCGCTGATGAGCGATGGTCCGGCCGCCGAAGCGCTCTACCGGGAGGCGATCGAGCGACTCGAGCAGACCCGCGTCACCGTCCATCTCGGCCGCGCGCGCCTGCTGTACGGCGAGTGGTTGCGCCGGGAGTCGCGGCGCAACGACGCACGCCAGCAGCTCCGGGCCGCTCATGACCTGTTCGGCCAGATCGGAGCCGAGGCGTTCGCCGATCGCGCCCGGCGCGAGCTGCTCGCCGCCGGCGGATCGGCACACGGTCGCGGCGACCGCACCCGCGGACTGCTCACCAACCAGGAGTCGCAGATCGCGCGGCTTGCGCGAGAGGGCCTGTCCAACCCCGAGATCGGCGCGGAGCTGTACATCAGCCGGCACACCGTGGACTGGCACCTGCGGAAGGTGTTCGCGAAGCTTGAGATCAGTTCGCGCAAGGAGCTCGGCCGCGTACCGCTGAGCCGGCTCGAATCGGCCTAACCCGCTGACAGCGATCCGAGCTGGTCCGCGAAGCCCGCCATCGCGGCGTAGTGCAGGAACGGACCCCAACTCACCCGCGCCACACCAAGCGCTGCCAGCTGGTCCACGGGTGGCGTCTGCGGCAGCCGGACGACATTGACGGGGCTCCCGACCTGCTCGATGAAGTCCTGGAGCGCGTCCGGCTCCCACAGACCGATGGGGTAGACGCAGTCGGCGCCTGCCTCGGCGTAGGCGGTCCCGCGTTCGACAGCCTCCGGTACCAGCTTCGCCAGCGCCTCGGCGTCGGCACCGGCGAGCAGCGGGCCGAGGAAGACATCGACCCGGGCGTTGATGACGAACGGATAGTCGGCCTCGACCGCGGCCCGGCGAACCGCGGCCAGCCAGGTTGCCTGCTGATCCGTAGTACGGAAACCGCCGTTGCGGTGATCGGTGTCCTCCAGGTTGCAGCCGGCCGCGCCGAGGGACTGCAGCGCCGCCACCAGGGCGGTCGGCTCCATGCCGTAGCCGGCCTCCGCATCCACCGTGACGGGCACCTCTACAGCTCGGACGATCCGGGCCGCCGCGCCGAACATCTCCTCGGCAGGCGCGCCCTCCTGGTCCTCGTAGCCGAGCGTCGCGGCCACTCCACCGCTCGTGGTCGCGACGACCGGGAAACCCGCGGTGACCACCGCGCGGGCCGTCGCCGCGTCCCAGACGTTCGGGAGGAGCAGGGGAGTGCCAGGTAGATGCAGCGACCTGAGCAGCTCGCAACGGTGCCGTAGCTCTGTGTTCTGGACCACTGTCATGCCCCTCCCTCTCCGCGATCAGCCTTCACAGCTTTACTCCTGGCGGCCCGCGATGTCACGAATCGGGGCGCTGATCGGTCGTATGTATGAGCCCGGTTCGCGACGACGAGAGGACCAGAGTCGATGCAGCGCTGGTTGAGCAACCTGCGGGGGAGGGTGTTCCCCGACCACTGGTCGCTGTTGTTCGGCCAGATCGCCTTCTACAGCTTCATCGTGGTGACGATCAGCGGCGTGGTGCTGATGGTCCCCTACGATCCGTCGATCGAGCACGTCGTCTATGACGGCCCGTACGCGCCCCTGCGCGGGGTGTCGATGTCGCGGGCGCTGGATTCGACCCTGCACATCAGCTTCGAGATGCGTGCCGGACTGCTGATCCGTCAGGTCCACCACTGGGCGTCCCTGCTGATGGTGGCGGCGATCATGCTGCAGTTGCTGCGGCTGTTCTTCACCGGCGGCTTCCGTCGGCCGCGGCGGCTGAGCTGGCTGGTGGTCTTCGGACTGTTCATCACCACGCTGGGCGCGGCTCAGACCGGTACATCGCTCCCGGACGACATGTTGTCGGGCTCGAGCCTCTCGGTCATCGACGGTGTGGTGAAGTCCATCCCGTTCTTGGGCTCGGACATCTCGGCCATCCTGTTCAACGGGCAGTTCCCGGGTGACGTCCTCAGGCTGTTCTATCCGTTGCACGTGTACGTGCTGCCCGCCGTACTCGTTGTCCTCTTCATCGTCGCCGGGGTCCTCGCGCTCAAGCACCAGCCCGCTCAGTACCCCGGACCCGGGCGAACGAACGACAACATCGTCGGGAACTCGGCGGCGGTGGCCGCAGTCAAGAGTGCCGGCCTGTTCTGCTTCGTGGTCGGCGTCTCGCTGGTGATGGGCGTCACGGCCACCATCAACCCGATCTGGATGTACGGCCCGGCGGACCCGGCCAACGCCTCGGCCGGGATCGGCCCGGCGTGGTACCTCGCCTTCGTGGACGGCGGCCTCCGGCTGATGCCCGGCTGGGAGGTCGAGGTCGGGGGCCGGACCCTCACGCTCGCCATCCTGGTACCAGTTGTGGTCTGCAGCCTGTTCCTCGTGCTCTTCGCCGTCTACCCCTTCATCGAGGACTGGGTCGTCGGTGACAAGGCGGATCAGAACCTGCTCGACCGGCCTCGCAACAACCCGATCCGGACCGGCATCGGTGTCGCCGGCATCGTCTTCTACGGCATCCTGTGGGCCGCCGCCGGCGCCGACACGATGGCCGTCATGTTCCACACCTCGTTCAACTGGATCATCCACCTGTTGCAGGTGCTCGTGATCGTCGGTCCGCCGGCCGCGCTGGTCCTGACCCGTCGCATCTGCGTCGGGCTGCAGGAACACGATCTGGACGTGGCCGTGGAGGGAGCCGAGACCGGCCGGGTCGTCCGGCTGCCGAACGGCGGGTACGTCGAGGACCATCGTCCGGTCGATGCGTACCGGCGTTATCGCCTGGCAGGCTTCGTTCGCGTCCCGGCCCTGCCGCTTGCTCCCAACTACTCCGCCGCGCGACGGCTGCAGGTCCGGCTGGCCAACTTCTTCGACCAGGATCGGCTGACTCCGGCGCCGGAGGACAACTCGTTGCCTCCGGCCCCTTCGAAGGCCGCCGTCGGGCCGGGCCCGGATCAGTCCTGACGGGGGAGCAGGTGCGCCTTGAGCGAGACGCGGGCACGGCTGATCCGCGACTTCACCGTGCCCACCGGGATGCCGACCTGCTCGGCGATCTCGTCGTAGCTCAGCTCGTAGATGTCGCGTAGTACGACCGCCGTGACCGTCTCGGGCAGATCGATCTCCAGCTGCTCGAGTGCGTCGAGCAGATCCAGTCGAGTGCCGGCGACGACGCTGGTCGTGCGCGGGTCGGGACGGTCGTACCGGGCCGGGCGATCGTCGTCCTGCCAGGCCGCGGTGTTCTCGACAGCCCGCCGCTTCAAGCGCCGGTAGGTCTCGCGGGCGGCGTTCGACGCGACCACATGCACCCAGGTGCTGAACCGGCTCCGGCCGTTGAACGTGCCGAGCTTCGTCGCGATCGACAGCAGCGCGTCCTGACAGGCGTCCTCGGCGTCGGCGCGGAACGGCAGCACCCGCTGGCAGATCCGCATCACCTGCGGCTGCACCTGCCGGATCAGCTCGTCCAGCGAGGCAGGGTCCTGGGCAGCGCGCCGCGCCAGTTCGTCGAGCGCGTCCGCGTCGGTGACCATGGGCTTGAGGATAATGACTGACATGGTTCAGCCCTCTCATTTTGGCCGGTACGCCGTGATCCGGCGGCTCGGCAGTGGTGGATTCGCTGCTGTCTGGCTGGTTCGCGACGAAGAGCTCGACGCCGAGGTCGCGGTGAAGGTGCTGGCCGAGCACTGGGTCGACGATCTCGACGTCCGCCGCCGGTTCGTCGAGGAGGGCCGGTTCCTGCGCAAGGTGGAGTCGCCGTACGTCGTCGGCGTCCACGACATCGGTACCACCGACGACGACCGGCCTTTCCTGGTACTGACCTATGCCGACCGTGGATCGCTGGCCGACCGGATCAAGACCGGCCCGCTCCCGCTGGCCGACGCGGTCGAGGTGATCTCGAACGTCAGCGCCGGGCTGCAGGAGCTGCACAATCGCGGTGTCCTGCATCGGGACGTGAAGCCGGAGAACGTGCTGTTCCGCAGTACGCCGACCGGCGAGCGGGCCATGCTCGGCGATCTGGGTCTGGGCAAGTCGCTCGAAGCGGTGTCGCGGGTGACGATGCCGAGTGGGACTCCGGCGTACGTCGCGCCCGAGCAGGTCCGCGGCGACGTCCTCGATCCGCGGGCTGATCTCTATGCGTTGGCGGCCGTCACGTACGCCGCGCTGGCCGGCAAGCCGCCGTACGGTGCGACGACCCTTGCAGCGGTGCTGACTGTCGCTGGGCCGCCGGATTCGTTGCGGACGGTTCGCGACGACGTACCGGTCGAGGTGGACGAGGTGATCCGGCGTGGGCTGAGCCAGGACCGGGAGGAGCGCTGGCCGGATGTCCAGTCGTTCGCCGAGGCGCTGCGGACGGCTGCTGCGCTGGAGGTCGTCCCCGCCCGGCGTCGGCTTTCGCTCAATCCGTGGCTGGCGGCAACGATCGCGGCCGCGCTGTTGGGTGGTACCGGCGGCTATCTGGGCTGGCAGTACGGCGTCCAGCGGCAACGTGTGCGGGTCGTGGATCAACAGCAGGTCCTGTCGGTCGAGCTTCCTCGGGAGTGGGCGCGCACCCGCAGCGGCGACGGTTGGCAGCCGGAGGGGGCGGCGAGTCCGCTTCCCGGTTTGCTGGTGAGTGCCGACAACAGCAAGTGGAGCAAGTCCGATGCGAAGGTGTCGGGCGTCTTCGCGGGCGTGCTGCCACCGGGGTCGTTGCCGTCGTCGGCCGCGCTGCCTGGTCCGGCGGGGTGCGCGGAGTCGGCGGAGCGGGTCGACAAGCCGTTCACCGCGACTGCGAAGTACGTCGGCTGTCCGGCGGGAATGACGACCTTTGAGCGGGTGCAGCAGATCGACGGTGCGCTGGTGCGGATCCAGGTGCGCGCCGAGGACGGGGCGCAGGCCGAGCGAGTACTCGACTCGCTGGCCTACAACCCCAAGAAATAAGGCTCAGTGGCCTAGTTGGTACGGCCGGTTGTCCTCGTCGCCGGTGCCCTTCTTCAACGGGGTGGCGAGCTCGCAGGCGCCGGTCGCGGGCGCGCACCGGGCGATGGCGGTCTTACCCCCGTGCTCGGCCAGTACCAGGATGTGGTTGGCATCCTCCATCACGGTGGAGATGATCGCGACCGAGGAGGCGCCCGACCACTCGCGCACGGCGTGGCCGGTCCGTACGTCGATCGCGGCGAACAGGCCGTCGCCGTAGCCGTCGCGGTAGGCCGGTCCACCGAGCGCGTAGGAGCTACCGGTGAGGAGCTCGTCCACGGCGTACTCGCAGGTGGCCCAGCTCTTCCTGGCCGTCGCGAGATCGATCAGCGCGGTGCAGCTGCCGTCGTCGGTCGTCGAGACGATCGACGCCGCGAGCTTGAGGTCCGGCGACACGGCCGACGGATCCGGTACGGCGTTGACGGGCTTGGCCGCGTCGTCGCCGGCCGTCCACTTGTAGAGGCTCTCCTTCTCGCTCTTGTTCGACGCGCTGAAGTAGACCTCGCTGCCCTGGACCGCGAGCACGATCGGCTCGTGCTGGCCGTTGACCTGCAGGGAGTACGTCTCGCCACTGGGGTTGTCACGCCAGGCGAGCGTGAACTTCGCAAGCTCGGTGCCGTCGGCAGTCGTCGGCTGTACGCCGTACGCGCTGCTCTTCTGGTCGGCCGAGGAGGCGACCGTCGTGACGTCGTTGACGGATTCACCGCGGGTGCCGTTGGTCCAGGCGGTGAGCACTGCCTTCCCGTCGTCCTTCGGCCGATGCAGCACGAGGGCGCCGTTCCCTGTCCGCGCAACATCCCAGACCGGCCCATCCGAGGCCGGCAGGGTGAACTTGCCACCACCGAGGTGCACGGTCCGCCCATCGACGTACGACGTGGCCGGCGCGGCCCCCTGCTTGAGCTTGCCCAGATCGATCGTCTGCTTGACCGCCCCGGACGACGTACCCGATTCACCCGGCTTGGCCGAGGACGGCCGACTCGTCGTCGTGGACGGCGTCGACGGCTTGGCCACCGGCTTGCTCACGCTGTCGATCGGCTTGAGACTGCCGTCCCCAGACGCCGACGCCAACGTCGGCGTCTGCTGCGCCGCAACCACGATCCCCGCCACCACAGCGCCCACCGAAACCCCAGCCACCAGCCCCGCCAACTTGATGTTCCGCTTCATAACGCCCCTCCGAGTGAGTCCACAGTTTGTCGTAACAGGGGGCTTAGATGGTGGGCCGACACGATCGGTTCACGAGACCTGGAAATGACTGCATAGGGTGCGAGTTGTGACCGGTGGATTCGCGGGATGGCCGAGGGCAGCCTTCGACGTACTACTCGAACTGGATGGTGTGCCGTCGGTTGAGGTGAGGGAGCGGTGTCGGCGGGAGCGGGAGGAGTTGGTTCGGCGGCCGATGGTCGGGTTGCTGAGTGCGGTGGCTGATCGGGATGCCACCTATGAGGACTTCGCGGTGTGGCGGTACGGCGGGGTGATGTTGGAGGCGTGGCAGCGGCAGGGGGCGATTGTTCGGTTGGGGCGGAATGTGGAGCTGTCGTTGCGCTTCGATCTGGATGGGCTGGGGGTCAGCGCGGCTTGGTGGTACGCGCCGTCGGAGCAGATCGAGCGGTACCGGACGGCGGTGGCTGACTCGACGTCTGGTCCTCGGTTGGCGGCTGTTGTCCGGAAGCTCGAGCGGCAGGGGTTCGAGATCTCGGGGGATCTGCTGAAGCGGCCGCTCCGGGGGTATCCGGCTGATCATCCGCGGGCGCAGCTGCTGCGGCACAGGACGCTGATCGCGGGCCGGCACCTCGGGTGTGACGACTGGATTCATACAGAGGCTGCGGTTGAGCGGGTGCATGACACCTTCACTCAGCTACGGCCGTTGACTCGCTGGCTGGTCAATCACGTCGCGTTGGCCTGAGGTCAGGGCGACGGCTATCCGGGCGGCGATGGTGGCGTTGTTGCGGGCCAGGGCGAGGTTGGCGGGGATGCTTTCGCCGTCTGTCTGCTTCTCGATCTGGGCCAGGACGTACGGGGTGACGGCAGGGCCGGTGATGCCGGCGGTGGTGCTTGCGGTGAGGGCGGCGGTCAGGACGGCGGTGATTCGTTCGGCCGGGATCTCGTCGGCTTCGGGGATGGGGACGGTGAGGAGGACGCCGGTGGATGGGCGGGTGCGGTAGCGGAGTACGGCGCAGACTGTCTGTTCGTCCTCGACCCGGTGGGGGATCGGCAGGCCGCTCGAGCGGGTGTAGAAGGCGGGGAACCAGTCGTGTTGCCAGCCGAGGACCGGTACGCCGGCGGTCTCGAGGTACTCGAGTGTGCGCGGCAGGTCGAGGAACGCCTTGGCGCCGGCGGAGACGGTGATGACGGGGTGGCCGGCGATCGCGTCGAGGTCGGCTGAGATGTCGCCGGTGAGTTCGGAGCCGCGGTGGACGCCGCCGATGCCGCCGGTGGCGAAGACCGAGATCCCGGCCGCATGAGCGAGGGCGACCGTGGCCGAGACTGTGGTGACGCCGACGTCCCACTTCTGGGCGCGGGCGACCGGCAGATCGCGTTCGGCGACCTTCCGTTTGCCTTGCAGGACACGCTTTTCCTGGTCCGGAGTGAGGCCGAGATGAGGGCGGCCGTCGAGGATGGCGGCTACTGCGGGGGTAGCGCCCTGGTCGTCGACGGCTTGCTTGCAGAGCCTGAGCGCCTCGGCGTTGGCAGGAGCGGGCAGACCGAGGTTGGAGAAGATGGTCGATTCGAGCGCGACGACGGCGCGGCCGGCGGCCAGGGCCTGCGCCACCTCATCGGAGAAGACGATGTCAGTCACGAGCAGCTCCTTGGTCGTTCAGAACGGCGCCAGGCTGGGTGAGAACCCTTCTGGCGAGGTCATGGCCGGCTTCAACCGCCGCAACGGGGCCGGCATCGTCCAGTACTGCGCTGAGGAACGCCGCAGCGAAAGCGTCGCCGGCGCCGGTCGTGTCCAGCACCTCGTCGGCCGGCGCGGGCCGGACGGTCGCGGACTCGTTGCCCGAAGCAAGGATCTCGGTGGGCTCCATGCCGTTCTTGACGACGACCGTCGTATCGGGGCCGGCGAGATCGCGCAGCGAGCCGGCGTCGGCCTCGACACCGTTCGCGAAGAGGTACGTGGGTCGCAGCGTCCTGATCAAGGCGCGGAACTTCGCCGGCCCGATGGAGTCGATGAGCGCGACCGAAGCGGCATCGATGCTGAGGATCGCGTCGTCGGCACGGGCGAGCTCCGCGGCCCGGCGGAGAACCGGCCAGGACGGTCCGGTCAGCGAGTACGCCGAGAGGTGGTACGCCGCGGCGCCGGAGAGCCACTCGTCCGGGACGTCGGCGAGTTCGGCGGCGGCGGCCCGATCGGGGAACATCGTGCGTTCGCCGGTGGCGTCGACGAGGATGACGATGGTGCCGGTGCGGCCTTGGCGCTGGACCTTCGGGTCGACGCCTGCGGTGATCAGGTCGCGTACCAGGGTCTCGCCCGCCGGGTCGTCGCCGACTCGGCCGATGAAGCGTACCGGCGTACCGAGACTGCTCGCGAAGACGGCGACGTTGGAGGCCGCGCCGCCCCGCGTGCGCTGGATCCGCGCCGGATTGTCCGTCCCCGGCCGCGTCGCGTCGGCTGACCAGACCACGACGTCCTCGACCAGGTCGCCGATGCAGACAAGGGTCACGAGACCACCCTAGGCGACGGCCGGCACCGAGTGAGAGTTCTTCATTTTGACCTGGCGTAACCGATTGACTACCACGAGGTAACAAAGCTAGCGTTTGAACCAGCAGCTGCTGCGACTCAACCGCCCCCCACTCTGGAGGTCGCAATGCGCTTGCCCAGATCCGCTCTGTCCGCCCTGATCCTCACCTCGCTCCTCGGACTCGGGGCCGCCCCGGCATACGCCGACGCCGCCGGCTCCGGCACGATCACGTTCGAGGGACAGTCGTGTGCCTTCACGTTCACGTATGCCGGCGGTCCGCCGCCGGCCTCGGTCCAGATCCAGTCCATCGACATCGCCGACGGGTGTGCCGCCGACGGTACGGCGACCGGCTCGCTGACGTTCGGCCCTGGTGACGCGGCGATCCTCAGCCTGAAGGTTGCCGTCAGCAAGCCAATCAGCTGCGGCTACACCGGCTCGCTGACCGGTACGTACGCCGGGAGCAGCGCAACGTTCCCG
Source organism: Kribbella koreensis (assembly GCF_039525325.1). NCBI lineage: Bacteria > Bacillati > Actinomycetota > Actinomycetes > Propionibacteriales > Kribbellaceae > Kribbella > Kribbella koreensis. The sequence continues at coordinate 203,869 of NZ_BAAAHK010000003.1, read as the reverse complement.
GAACAGGACGTGCCCAAGTCGAGCGGTGGTTTCCTCTGCCCGAACCCGGCGAGCATCGCCATCCAAGCCACCCTCTGACCACTCGACCGGACCACGGATCCCTTCTCCTGAAGGGATCCGTGCGGTCAGTGCGCCTCGGCGATCCGTTCGTGGTGCAGGATCACCTCGGCGATGATGAAGTTCAGGAACTTCTCGGCGAACACCGGATCCAGCCCCGCGCCCGTCGCCAGCGACCGAAGCCGGGTGATCTGCCGTTCCTCCCGCGACTTGTCAGCCGCCGGCAACCCACTCCGGGCCTTCAGTGCCCCCACCTGCTGAGTGCACTTGAACCGCTCGGCAAGCAGATGCACCAAGGCGGCATCGATGTTGTCGATCGTGCCCCGCAGCCGGCCGAGTTCAGCAGTCACATCCAGTTCAGTCACACCACCACTCTGGCACAGCGCCCTGCGAACCCTCCGGCACAGCGCCTTCGAAGGGTTTGTTATCTGGCCGTTATCAGCTAGTGTCCGTCGCTGTCGCGGGGAAAGCCGCGTGAATCGAGCTTGGAGTTGAGATGCGGCTGCCAGATATGCGGCGGTCCAGGGTTGTGGTCGCGCTGGCCGCGGCCTGCGCGATCGCCGCCGCGGGAACGACGGTGGCACTGGCGAGACGCGGTGACTCGGACCCTTCCGCAGGAGCGAAGCCGACCGGTACCTCGGTGAATGAGATGGCAGACCAGGGCCCCATCGGAGCGAGTGCGAAGCCTCCGGCCAGCAGTCCGCCGGTCAGTCAGTCCGCCAAACCGGCGACCCTGCCGGTGCGGAAGCCGTCCAGCCCCTCGTCGGTGAAGCCCTCGGCGAAGACCACGACGAAGCCCTCGGCCAAGAAGGCCGCCAGCACGCCAACCGTCAAGCCGGTTGTGGTTCCAGAGCAGGGTGATCCGCTCTCGCAGACCGACGGCTTGTACGTCGACCCGCAGTCCCAGCCGGTCTACTGGGTCAGCGAGCACAGCAGTGACTCGCGAAGTGCCTCGATCAAGGCCGGGATCGCCGATCGCCCGTTGGGCCGGTGGTTCAACGGTGATGGCGCGGACGTGTCCGATGCCAGGGCGTACGTGGCCGGGGCCGCGCGAGCGGGGAAGCTGCCGGTGCTCGTCTTCTACCACATTCCGCAGCGTGGCTGCGGGGGCGGTGAGGGTGCTTCGAGCACCTCGGCGTACCGGTCGTGGATCGACTCGATGGCCGCGGCGATCGGTAAGAATCCCGCCGTCGTCATTCTCGAACCGGATGCGTTGCCCCAGTTGGACTGCCTGAGTTCGTCGGCGCAGACCACCCGGTTGTCGCTGCTCAGCTATGCGGTCGACCAGCTACGGTCCTCGGCGCCGAATACGTGGACGTATCTGGATGCCGGTCACGACGACTGGACACCGGCCGGCACGATGGCCAAGTGGCTCAAGGCCGCCGGCGTCGCCAACGCCCGTGGGTTCTCGCTGAACGTGTCGAACTTCCAGTCCACGGCCCGCAATGTCAGCTACGCGAACGCGGTCAACGCGGCCCTCGGGACGTCGAAGCACTTCGTCATCGACACCAGCCGCAACGGCAACCCCCTGAACGGCGACGACTGGTGCAATCCGACCGGCGAGCGGGTCGGTGTCACGCCCCGCACCGGCGGCGCCACCGGCCTCGACCTGCAGCTCTGGGTCAAGCCGCCGGGCGAATCCGACGGCGACTGCGGCATCGGCGTCGGCACCGATGCCGGCGACTTCAGCCCCGCCATCGCCATGAAGCTCCTCGGCCACTAGCGAGATTGCCCTGAGCATTAGGTAGTCGCTGCCCTGGTCAGACTTGCTGCCGGCTCGCCGCGACGGAGCCGTCAGACCTGCTGCTGGCTCGCGGCGACGAGGTTGCCGGCGTCGTAGCCTTCGATGCGGATGACGTCGCCGGCGGCGCCGGGGACGGTGAGCTGGATGCTGCCGTCGGTGGTGGCACTTGTGGCGACCGGTCGGCCGTTGACGTACACGTCCACGCTGGTGACGGAGCCCGTCGTAATGGTGAGTTTCCGCTTCTTGGCGCCGGCCGCGGCCGAGGTGAAGCGCAGCAACCGCGGTTGCCGCTCAGCCAGCAGGACGCCTGCCGCTGCCATCAGGTCAGCGTTCTCTTCGATGAGGTCGCGCTTGGTGAGTTCGTGGAGCTGGTCCGGTACTACGCCGAGGTCCTCCAACGGCTGCCCGATCCGGGTGCCGACCCGCAGCGAGCGGCGCAGCGCCACCCGCATCTGCACGCCCTTGGGGAGTTGCTTGAGCTGACCGTCGGTCCACTCGGTCCGTAGCTCGTCGTGCGTGACGACATTGGCGCCGCCCGCCCCGGTGTTGCCCTCGACCCCGAGTACAGGCCCGATCTCGTGGTCCTGGAAACCGGCGGCGAAGATGTCGCACGCGCTGTAGCACTGCGCGTCCGTCACCAGCACGACCGGTCCTTGATAGAGCTGCCCGGTGCTGTTGACCACATCGACCGGATAGAGCGACAGGGCGGTCGAGTACGCCGAACCTGTACTAACCGACTCCTCCAACGACGCCTTCCAGGCCTGATAGTCGGGGACCGTCGTGGACAGCCCGGTCGTACCAGGCGTGCTCACGAACTGGAACGGCTCCGGAGTGATCCGGCCCGGGCTGAAGAACTGCAACAGGTACTCCGCCGCGATCACGTAGCCGCCACCGTTGCCGCGGACATCGAGCACCAGGCCCTCGGGCGGGAGCAGGGAGAGCAGCCGGGCGACCTCATTCAGGAAGCCCTCGATGTCCTGGTCCTGCATGTGGAACGTGAAGATCCGCAGGTGTCCGAAGGTGCCGCTCGGGGTGTCGACGATCCGGGCCTTGAGCTCGTCGGGACGGTTGGTCGGGACTGGGCCGGCTGCCAGGGGAGCGGCGGCGCGCGGCTTGCGGGCCTTCGCGGCGACTGGCGCCGCACTGAGCGAGGCCGGAGCGAACAGCCGGCGCTTCACGCGCCGCGCCAATTCGGTGCGGAGGTCCATACCGACCAGGTGGTGAGCCGCGACTCCGACGCCGGTGGGCAGTGATGGCAGGGTGCCGGGAGTGGTCACTTCGGTGGCGGACTCGAAGACCCGCCAGGGCACGCGGGTCTGGTGGGTCGTCCCGCCGACCTTGTAGGTGACGTCGATCCAGTCCTCGTCCGGTGGCAGCGACATGTTGATCGAGCGCAACGTCATGTTCTGCAGGCCTTGCGCGAGCTGGGCAGCTTTGTTGCTGCCGGCCTCGCGGGCGGCGTTGGCCTCGACGGCGAGCTGGATCGGCGTACCGTTCCAGTGCGTCACCTCGACGCCCGCGGTGAGCTGCGGGTCGCCGACGATGTGGTCGAACGTCTTGGTCACCAGGTACTTCGTCTGGCCGTCGTCGACGCAGCGTTCGAGGAAGATGCCGAGGAACGCGAAGCCGGCGTACCTGGACGGCAGGATGTAGTTGGTGTGCAGGTCGTGCAGCCCGAGGAAGATCCGCTGCAGCTGCACATGGAACTCGGTCTCGCTGAGATCGGCCAGCCGATGCCGCAGTAGCCGGAGCGCTTGCAGCGGATCGATCGCGTGCATCGCCCGCTTGAGCGGCAGATGCGCATAAACCTCACCGATCAGAATCTCCGCCTGATCCAGCACGACCCGCCGCTGCGCGTCACTCAACGGCCCCCGCGCGATATGCCCCCGGAACTGCGGCATCGTGCGAACGGTCCCCAACCCATGATCCGCACTGAGAACAACACTGTCTGGCTGAGCCATGACTCCACCACCCCCGGAAAAGTTGCCCACCAGCATCCCCCCACCTGGCCCGCCCTACAAGCCCTCGGGCGGGCGTAGCCGACCCGGAGGCCCGACTATTCTGATACCGTGTTTATTAAAGGTGGTTGCGATACCTGGAGGGTGGGGCGATGGACGGTGGGGCTCGAGGGGCGGCCCAGGTCGAGCGGTCGGCCAATCAGGTTGCCTGTCTGCAGTTCCTGAGCACCACCGATGACGCGCAGACGGTTGGCGCGATCAGTGCCGGGACGGGATTGTCGCGGCCGACCGTGCATGCTGTGCTGGACGATCTTCTTGATGCCCGGCTGGTGACTTCGGCGAGTCCTGCGGTCGCGGGACCTGGGCGGCCTGCTCGTGCGTTCCGGTTCGCTCGCGAGGCAGGGCTGGTGGCCGGAGTGGATCTCGGGCCGCGGGGTGCCCGTGGAGTCCTGTATGACCTGGCCGGCGAGCGGCTTGCCTATGTCGAGCTGATGGGGGAGCAGCATCCCGATGTCGCGTTGATCGAGCGGGCCGTGCGCGCTGTCGTCGCGGAGGCATCGGTCGACATCGAGCGGCTGCGGGCGGTTGGGGTGGCACTACCGGGCGTGGTCGAGGCGGACGGGAGTCTGCGCGCGTGTCTTGCGATCCCTGACCTGGTTGGCCTGCCGATCGCCGAGACGCTGGCTGGGGCGCTGGGCTGTTCCGTTGCCATTGACAACGACATCAAGCTGGCGGCGCTGGCGGAGCAACGGGGTGGCGCCGGCCGTGGGTACGAGGATGTCGTCTACCTCCAGATCGGTACCCGGCTGTCTGTCTCGATCGTCCTCAACGGGGTCATCCGGCAAGGACGGCACCGGATGGCAGGCGAGCTTGGTGCCCAGCGCAAGATGCGCTGGACCCGCAATGCACGACGCGGGCAGCTGGTATGGACGTCAGGACCGACCGGTGAGGCAGTACTGAAGGCCGCCGCAGCCGGTGACTCGGACGCCCGCGCCGAGATCGAGGACTTCTCCGCGCAGATCGCCCAGCGGATCGCCACCGTACTGCTGGTCGTCGACCCCGAGGTGCTGGTCGTCCGGGGCGGGCCGGCCGCGGACAGCGACGTACTGATCCGGGCGCTGGAAGCGGCGGTCGACAAGGAGTTGCTCTTCCCCGAACGGCCGCCGTTCGTCGCCTCGGCGCTGGGCCGCGAGGCCGTCGTGCTGGGAGCGGCCGGCAACGCGTTCGACCAATTCAGTTCGGACATTTACGGCGTCCACGGCTACCCGAGCCCGTGGACGGGGATCACTGACGACGTCGAGAGGACCACCAGTGAAATTGGGAGTTAGCTCGTACTGCTTCCGCAAGCTCATGGCCAGCGGTGAGATGGACCTGATCGCCGTCCTGGACTGGGTCGCGGCCTCGCCCGCCGGGCATGTGGAGGTCGCCGCGGTCGACGGTGACTACTACCTGGAGAACGACGAGGTCGTCCGGAAGGCGGCCGCGCACGCCGCCGACATCGGCGTACCGATCGTGAACTACCTCGTCAGTGGCGATCTGCGGACGGCCGACGGTGAACAGATCGATCGGCTGCGCCGGCAGCTCGATGTCGCGCACCGGTTCGGCGCGCGGATCTTCCGGCACGACGTCGCGCCGTGGGCCTGGCGCGAGCAGGACCAGGCCGAGTTCGAGTCGACGTTCGAGCAGGTCGTGATCGGTTGCCAGGCGGTCGCCGATCACGCCGCGGAGCTGGGCATCGTGTCGACGATCGAGAACCACGGCTTCTTCATGAACGGCAGCGAGCGGTTGTCCCGGCTCGTGTACGCGGTCGACCGGCCGAACTTCAAGGTCACGCTGGATCTCGGCAACGGGCTGTGCGTCGGCGAGGTACCGGGCAAGACGGCGGCCGGGCTGATCGACGTCGCGGCTTCGATCGGCGTGAAGGACTTCCACATCCGGCGTACGGCGCCGGGTGAGGGCTGGCTGAAGACGCTGGCCGGCGACTACCTGCTCGGTACGGTCGCGGGCCACGGCGACGTCGACCTCGCCAGTCTGCTGGCCGTGGTCGCGACCAAGCCCGACGTGCCGGTCAGCCTCGAGTTCGAGGGCCTGGAGGCGACTCCGCACGCCATCGAACGCTCGCTCAAGAACATCCTCGAACTGGTTGGAGCCTGACATGACGACCCGGATCGCAGTGATCGGGCTGGGCGCGATCGCCGGCCAGCACCTGATCTCGTACCAGCAGAACCCGCAGTCCGAGCTGGTCGCCGTCTGCGACCTCGACCGGGAGCGGGCCAAGGCGCGCGCGGACGAGTTCGGCGTACCGAAGGTCACCGACGTCGTCGAGGAGATCCTGTCCGACGCGGACATCGACGCGGTCAGCATCTGCGTGCCGAATGTCCTGCACGCGAAGATCGCCGAGGCGGCGCTGCGGTCGGGCAAGGACGTGCTGATCGAGAAGCCGATGTCGGTGACGGTGGCCGAGGCCGAGGCGCTGGTCCAGGCGACGAAGGAGACCGGGCAGGCGCTGCAGATCGGCTACGTACGCCGGTATGCGCCGAATGCCCTGGTGGTGAAGCGATTCCTGGACGAGGGCGAGCTCGGCGACGTCTACGCTGCCCGGGCCTCGATCATCCGGGCGGCCGGCAATCCCGGCGGCTGGTTCGGCGACGTCGACATCTCCGGTGGTGGCCCGCTGATCGACCTGGGCGTCCACATCATCGACCTGTGCTGGTACCTGATGGGACAGCCGGAAGCGGTATCGGCGTCCGGCGTGACCTTCGCGCCGCTCGGTGCCCGCGACAACATCCAGCACCTGACCCGGTATCGCGCCGCGTCGGCGACCCGGGTGAACAACGTCGAGGACTACGCGACGGCCCAGATCCGGTTCGCGAACGGGGCCGTGCTCGACGTCGACACGTCGTACTCGCTGCACGCCCGCAACTCCACCAGCGTGAAGATCCACGGCGACAAGGGCGGCGCGGAGATCGAGCCCGAGCTGCTGATGATCACCGAGCAACACGACACCCTGGTGCACATCCAGCCGCAGATCGACTCCCTCGGCTTCGACTTCACCACCGCCTTCGCCAACCAGATCGACCACTTCCTGCAGATCTGCCGCCGCGAGATCCCCGCCGACGCGCCCGCCACCCACGGCCTCGAGATGGCCCGCATCCTGACGGCCGTCTACGAGTCCGCCCGGACCGGCGCCGAGGTGACGATCACTCGCTGAGCAGGCTGCTCGACGGACGGAGACGGCCGGGTAGGGTCTTGCCGTGAAACCTCGTACCCGCCGTCCTCGTCCGGCCGACATGGCGGTCCCCGTCGGGGCGCGGTCCGTGTTCACCGACGGCGCCTGCTCGCGCAACCCCGGACCTGGGGGCTGGGCCTGGGCGTTGTCGAAGACCGAGTACGCGGCCGGGCACGAGGCCGACTCGACGAACCAGCGGATGGAGATCCGTGCCGCCCTCGAGGCCGTGCGGGCGAACGACGGTCCGCTGCTGGTCGTCTCGGACTCGACCTATGTCGTCAACTGCTTCCGCGACGGGTGGCACGTCGGTTGGCTCGAGCGAGGCTGGCTCACCTCGGCGAACAAGCCCGTCGCCAACAGGGACCTGTGGGAGCCCCTGGTGGAATCGGTGATCGAGCGCGGGGATGTCGCCTTCCAGTGGGTGAAGGGCCATTCCGGCCACGAGATGAACGACTTCGTGGACACCCTGGCCGTCGCCGCCTGCTTCCCACAGCGCTGACGGCGACAGCCCGGTAGCACCGACCGGGTGGCTTTCCTGCGGTTGCGCTGTGAGCGCTGACATCGGTCGGTCCGCAGCGGAGCGGTCGAAAGGTTTCGCTGCTGCCGTTACGAGAACGTGACGACGGAGCCACCTGTCGATGTCTTGACCGCGCCTCGGGTCAGCGCCAATATGTGAGCGCTAACATTCCGCTCAACCCCCGTTGCTACGGGAGTGACCTGTCCCGGAAGGGGAGAGTTCGTGAACAAGAAGTTGATGGCCACTCTCAGTGGTGCTCTGCTGGTGCTCGGCCTGGCTGCGTGCGGTGGCGAGGGCGCCGGCGCGTCCACCGACACCGCCAGCCAGAAGCCGGCCGATCTGACCATCGGGGTGGCGATGCCGACGCAGACCTCCGAGCGCTGGATCGCCGACGGCAAGGCGGTGAAGGAGAAGCTCGAGGCGAAGGGTTACAAGGTCGATCTGCAGTACGCGAACGACGACATCCCGACCCAGTCCCAGCAGGTCGACCAGCTGATCACCCGCGGCGCCGACGTCCTGGTGATCGCCGCGATCGACGGCACCGCGCTGAGCAGCCAGCTGCAGGCCGCGGCCGACAAGAAGATCCCGGTGATCGCCTACGACCGGTTGATCCGCGGCAGCCAGAACGTCGACTTCTACGTCAGCTTCGACAACTACAAGGTCGGCGTCGCCCAGGCCAAGGCGCTGCTGCGCGGCCTCGGGCTGGAGAGCGCGGACGGCGCGAAGACCAGCAAGGCCGGCCCGATCAACATCGAGCTGTTCGCCGGCTCCCTGGACGACAACAACACCCACTACTTCTTCCAGGGCGCGATGGACACCCTCAAGCCGTACCTCGACGACGGAACGCTGGTCGTCAAGTCGAAGCAGACCAAGCTCGAGCAGGTCGCGACCCTGCGCTGGCAGCAGGAGGCGGCGCAGAAGCGGATGGAGAACCTGCTGACCTCGAGCTACAACGACGGCAGCAAGGTCGGCGGCGTGCTGTCGCCGTACGACGGCATCTCGCGCGGCATCATCACCGCCCTGCAGAACGCGGGCTACGGCAAGACGGCCGGCCCGGTGCCGCCGATCACCGGCCAGGACGCCGAGATCGCTTCGGTCAAGCTGATCAACGACGGAGTCCAGAGCTCCACCATCTTCAAGGACACCCGGCTGCTCGCCGAGCAGGCCGTGAACGCGGCGGAGGCGTTCCTGCAGAAGAAGACGCCGGAGGCCAACGACACCAAGTCCTACGACAACGGCGTCAAGGTCGTCCCGGCGTACCTGCTGCCGATCCAGACGGTCTTCAAGCCGGACATCCAGAAGGCACTCGTCGACTCCCAGTACTACACGGCCGCCGAGGTGGCCGCCGGTCAGGCCAAGTGACGGACGGCTGACCGGGAAAGGAGAGGGATGAGCGACGTACTGCTGGAGATGCGCGGGATCAGCAAGAGCTTCCCGGGCGTGAAGGCGCTCGAGGACGTCTCGCTCGCCGTCCGGCGAGGGGAGATCCACGCGATCTGCGGGGAGAACGGAGCGGGCAAGTCGACCCTGATGAAGGTCTTGTCCGGTGTCTACCCGACCGGCAGTTACGACGGCGAGATCGTCCTCGACGGTACGCCGGTGCGGTTCAACGGCATCCGGGACAGCGAAGCCGTCGGCGTCGTCATCATCCACCAGGAGCTGGCCCTGGTTCCGTACCTGTCGATCGCCGAGAACATCTTTCTCGGCAACGAACGGCGTGGCCGGGGCGGCTTCATCGACTGGAACCGGACCAACGCGGAGGCCGGCGACCTGCTGGCCTCCGTCGGCCTGGACGAGAACCCGGTGTCGCCGGTGAGCGAGCTCGGCGTCGGCAAGCAGCAGCTGGTGGAGATCGCCAAGGCGTTGTCGAAGGAGGTCCGGCTGCTGATCCTCGACGAGCCGACCGCCGCCCTCAACGACGTCGACTCGGCGCACCTGCTCGATCTGCTCCGGCGGCTGCGGGACCGGGGGATCACCTGCATCATGATCTCGCACAAGCTGAGCGAGATCACCGCGATCGCCGATTCCACCACGGTGATCCGGGACGGACGGACGGTCGAGACATTCGACATGGGCTCCGCGGACGCCACCCAGGAGCGGATCATCCGCGGCATGGTCGGGCGCGACATCGCGACCTTCTACCCCGAGCGGGTCTCCACGCCGGGCGAGGAGGTACTGCGGGTCGAGGACTGGACGGTGTGGCACCCGGTCCAGCCGCGCAAGGTCGTCGACGGGGCCGGCTTCAGCGTGCGGGCCGGTGAGGTGGTCGGTATCGCCGGACTGATGGGCGCGGGGCGGACCGAGCTGGCGATGAGCATCTTCGGGCGGTCGTACGGACGCAACATCAGCGGCCGCGTCTTCATGCACGGCAAGCAGGTACGGGCGCGAACCGTCGCCGAGGCGATCGGGGCCGGGATCGCCTACGCCACCGAGGACCGCAAGCGGTACGGGCTGAACCTGATCGCCGACGTCAGGGTGAACGTCTCCGCCGCCGCGCTCGGCAAGCTGTCCCGGGCCGGCTGGGTCAACGGCAACGAGGAGATCAAGGTCGCCGAGGACGGCCGCCGGGAGATGAACATCAAGACCCGGACCGTGATGGACCCGGTCGGCACGCTGTCCGGCGGCAACCAGCAGAAGGTCGTGCTGTCGAAGTGGCTGTTCACCGACCCGGACGTGCTGATCCTCGACGAGCCGACCCGCGGCATCGACGTCGGCGCCAAGTTCGAGATCTACACGATCATCAACCGGCTGGTGGCGGCCGGCAAGGCGGTCGTCGTCATCTCCTCCGAACTGCCGGAGCTGCTCGGGATGTGCGACCGGATCTACACACTGTCGGCCGGCCGGATCACCGGTGAGGTGCCGGCCGGCGAAGCGACCCAGGAGGGTCTCATGGCGCTCATGACGAGGGAGAAGGAGCTCGCCGGATGACTAGTACCAAACCATCCGCACCGGTCGAGGCGACGCCGGCGGAGAGTGCCCCGGCCGCCGCGCTGCACGTCGGTACCAGTGATCCGCGCACGCTGATCACCCGCAACCTGCGGCAGAGCGGCATCTACATCGCCTTCGTCGTGATCGTGGCGCTGTTCGCCTTCCTGACCGACGGCGTGCTGCTCAGTCCGGGCAACATCACCAACATCGTGCTGCAGTACTCCTACATCCTGGTGCTCGCGATCGGCATGGTCATCCTGATCATCGCCGGCCACATCGACCTGTCGGTCGGGTCGATCGTGGCGCTGACCGGTGGGGTATCGGCCGTGCTGGTGATCCAGCACGGGCAACCCTGGTGGATCGGTGTCGTGGCGGCCGTGGCCGTCGGTACGGCGGTCGGCGCCTGGCACGGCTTCTGGGTCGCGTACGTCGGGATGCCCGCGTTCATCGTGACGCTGGCGGGCATGTTGCTGTTCCGCGGCCTGACCCTGCAGGTGCTGGACAACGTCTCGTTGTCCCCGTTCCCGGCGGAGTACCAGAAGGTCGCCAGCGGCTTCCTGAACGGCCTGATCGGCGGCCAGGGCTACGACGCGTTCACGCTGCTCGTCGCCGCGCTCGCGGTCGCCGGGTATGCGGTCAGCGTGTTCCGTACCAGGCTGGCGCGGATCCGGTACGAGCAGCCGGTCGAGTCCTTCCCGTTGTTCGTCGCCCGGGTGCTGGTGGTCGCGGCGGTCGTCATGTACTTCGGCTGGCAACTGGCCCACGCCCGCGGCCTGCCGATCGTGTTGATCGTGCTGGCCGTCCTGGTGATCGTCTACGGGCTGATGACGAAGAACACCGTGCTCGGCCGGCAGGTGTACGCGATCGGCGGCAACCTGTCGGCGGCGATGCTGTCCGGGGTCAAGGTGCGCAAGGTCAACTTCTGGATCTTCGTCAACATGGGCTTCCTGGCCGGGGTGGCCGGTGTCATCTACTCGTCGCGGTCCAACGGCGCCCAGCCGGCGGCCGGCAACATGTTCGAGCTGGACGCGATCGCGGCGGCCTTCATCGGCGGCGCGGCGGTCGCCGGCGGCGTCGGCACCGTCGTCGGGGCGATGGTGGGTGGCCTGATCATGGCGGTGATGAGCAACGGGATGCAGCTGATGGGGATCGACCAGTCGACCCAATCGGTCGTGAAGGGGCTGGTACTGCTGCTCGCCGTTGCCTTCGACATCTACAACAAACGCCGCGCCGGTGCCGCCCGCTGATTCGGGCGGCCCGCCGCACCTCCTTACTATTTCCCCATGGTGAGTGCGGGAACGGGACAGAGTGGGGCTCATGGCCGGGCGCCGAGCATGGCGGACGTGGCGGCCGCGGCCGGGGTCTCGCACCAGACCGTCTCCCGGGTGCTGAACGGTTCGGAGCTGGTCCGGCCCGAGACCCGGACCCGCGTGCTGGCCGCGATCGCCGAGCTCGGCTACCGGCGCAACAACGCGGCCAGGCTGCTGGTGACGAACAGGTCGCACCGGATCGGGATGATCTCGGCTCACCTGGTGCTGCACGGGCCGAGCATGATCGCGGTGTCGGTGCAGGATGCCGGTCACAAGGCCGGGTACGACGTATCGCTGGTCGCCGTCGAGGACTTCTCGGTGCAGTCGCTGCGCAACGCGCTGGATCGCCTGCTCGACGAGGCGGTCGAGGCGATCGTGGTCGCTGTCGCCCACCGCGAGGCGCTGCAGCAAGTGGAGTCGCTGGACGCCCCCGTCCCGATCATCGTCGTCCAAGGGGTGACCGAAGGCCAGCGGATGGCGGTAGGCATCGACCAGGAAATGGGCGCCCGGATCGCGGTGGAGCATCTGCTCGACCTGGGGCACCGGCACGTCGCTCATGTCACCGGCCCGCTGGAGTGGGTGGAGGCCGGTCAACGGCGTACCGGCTGGCAGCGGGCGCACGAGGATCGCCATGTTCTGCCGGGACCGGAGCTGGCCGGCGACTGGTCGCCCGGGAGCGGCTATCAGGCCGGTTTGCGGATCGCCGAGGATCCGGACGTGACAGCGGTCTTCGTGGCCAACGACGCGATGGCGATGGGGCTGATGTACGCGCTGCACGAGAAGGGACGCGACATCCCCGGCGAGATCAGCGTCGTCGGCTTCGACAACGTGCCCGAGGCGCGGTACCTCTGGCCGGCCCTGACAACGATCGATCAGGAGTTCTCGCTGCTCGGCCGGCGGGCGGTCGAGCTGACCCTTCGAGCACTGGACGGGGAGACCGATCCGTCGACCCAGCTGATCCGTCCCGACCTGGTGCTGCGTGACTCCGCGCGTGCTCCGGGTGAGCGCTAACACGACAATCTGAGAAGGCTGATCGCCATTCTTGACACGAATGAATGTTAACGCTCACAATTTCGCTGTGACGGAGAATTCTGAGCGCTACGTGGTCGGGGTGGACTTCGGCACGCTGTCCGGGCGCGCGGTCGTGGTCCGGGTGTCCGATGGCGCCGAGCTCGGTACAGGGGTGCATGAGTACTCCCATGCCGTGATCGACGACCAGCTCCCCAAGACCGGCCAGCGGCTGCCACCGGACTGGGCACTGCAGGTCCCCGACGACTACCGCGACGTACTCCGGACTGCCGTACCCGCTGCGGTCGAGCGGGCCGGAATCGACCCCGCCCACGTGATCGGCATCGCGACCGACTTCACCGCCTGCACGATGGTGCCGTGCCTGGCCGACGGGACGCCGCTGAACGAGGTGGACGGGCTGGCGGACCGGCCGCATGCGTACGTCAAGCTGTGGAAACACCATGCCGCGCAGCCGCAGGCCGACCGCATCAACGAGCTCGCCCGCGAACGCGGCGAGGACTGGCTACCGCGCTACGGCGGGCTGATCTCGTCGGAGTGGGAGTTCGCCAAGGGCCTGCAGCTGTTCGAGGAGGACCGCCCGCTCTACGACAAGATGGAGCGGTGGGTCGAAGCGGCCGACTGGATCGTCTGGCAGTTGTGTGGACGGTATGTCCGCAACGCCTGCACCGCTGGCTACAAGGGGATCCGGCAGGACGGCGAGTATCCGTCGGCCGAGTTTCTCGACCTCCTTGCTCCCGGTTTCGGGGGATTCGTCGCCGGCAAGCTGGACCAGGAGATCGGCCGGCTCGGCTCGGTGGCCGGTCGGCTGACCGCCGAGGCGGCGGAGTGGACCGGTCTGCCCGAGGGCATCGCGGTCGCCGTCGGGAACGTGGACGCGCACGTCACCGCACCAGCCGCCCAGGCAGTCGATGCGGGCCAGATGGTCGCCATCATGGGCACCTCGACCTGCCACGTGATGAACGCGGACGAGCTGCACGAAGTACCGGGCATGTGTGGCGTCGTCGATGGCGGGATCATCGCCGGCAGCTGGGGCTATGAAGCAGGCCAGAGCGGTGTGGGCGACATCTTCGGCTGGTACGTCGACACCGCAGTGCCACCCTCGTACCACGAGGCCGCGGCCGCCGCGGGCGAGACGCTGCACGAACACCTCACCAGACTCGCGGCCGATCAGGCGATCGCCGAGCACGGCCTGGTCGCCCTCGACTGGCACAGCGGCAACCGCTCGGTGCTGGTCGACCACGAGCTGTCCGGCTTGATCGTCGGCCAGACGCTGGCGACCCGGCCGGAAGACGGGTATCGCGCCCTGCTCGAGGCGACGGCGTTCGGTACTCGCGTCATCGTCGAAACCTTTGCCGGCAACGGCGTACCGGTGCGGGAGCTGGTGATCGCCGGTGGACTGGCGAAGAACGCCCTGCTGATGCAGATCTACGCCGATGTCACCAGGCTGCCGCTCTCGATCATCGACTCCGAGCAGGGGCCGGCGCTGGGCTCGGCGATCCATGCCGCTGTCGCCGCCGGCGCCTATCCCGATGTGCCGACGGCGGCCCGGAGCATGGGCAAGGTCAGGCGCGGGGTCCATCTCCCGGACGAGCAGCGTGCCCGTGCCTACGACGAACTGTTCGGCGTCTACCTCGAACTGCACGAGTACTTCGGCCGGCATACCCGGCTGATGCGGAACCTGAAGTCCATCCGGCGTACTGCGATCGCCGCTCAGTCGAAGGAGGCGAGCCGGTGAGTGTTGTCGCGGAGGTCGCCGGCACTCTCACCCGCTTGCGGGCGGAGGTGTCCGCGTTGCACGCGCACCTGCCGGCGTACGGGCTGGTGGTGTGGACAGCGGGCAACGTGTCGGCCCGGGTGCCCGGCCACGACTTGATGGTGATCAAGCCGAGTGGAGTCCACTACGCCGAGCTGACCCCCGAGAACATGGTGGTCTGCGATCTCGACGGCCGGGTCGTCGAGGGTGAACACGCGCCGTCGTCCGACACCGAGGCGCAGGCTTACGTGTACCGGAAGATGCCGGAGGTCGGCGGGGTGGTGCACACACACTCGCCGTACGCCGTCGCCTGGGCCGCGCGCGCGGAGCCGATCCCTTGCGTCACGACGATGTGCGCGGACGAGTTCGGCGGCCCGATCCCGGTCGGGCCGTTCGCCATGATCGGCGACGACTCGATCGGCCGCGGCATCGTCGAGACGCTGCGCGGCTCCCGCTCGCCCGCCGTCCTGATGCAGAACCACGGGGTGTTCAGCATCGGGCCGACCGCCGAGTCGGCCGTCAAGGCGGCGGTGATGTGCGAGGACGTCGCCCGGACCGTGCATCTGGCCCAGCAGCTCGGCCGGCCGGTCCCGATCGAGCAGGCCTCGGTCGACCGCCTCTTCGACCGCTACCAGAACGTCTACGGGCAACGATGACAACTCCCTGGAAGGACCACAGCTTCGTGAACAACAGCCAGCCGCCTCAAGAGGTGTGGTTCCTCACCGGCAGTCAGAGCCTGTACGGACCTGGCACGCTCCAGCAGGTCGCCGAACAGTCCCAGGCGGTGGCCAAGCGGCTCGCCGAAGCGGACCTGCCGGCCCAGATCGTCTGGAAGCCGGTGCTGATGGACGCGGACGCGATCCGCCGACAGTTGCTGGAGGCAAACAGTACGCCGGAGTGCGTCGGCGTGATCGCCTGGATGCACACCTTCTCGCCGGCCAAGATGTGGATCTCCGGACTCGACGCGCTGCGCAAACCGCTGCTGCACCTGCACACGCAGGCCAACGTCGCGCTGCCCTGGTCGACGATCGACATGGACTTCATGAACCTCAACCAGGCTGCCCACGGGGATCGGGAGTTCGGCTATATCCAGTCCCGGCTGGGCGTACCGCGCAAGACCGTCGCCGGGCATGTCGAGTCGCCATCGGTCCAGCACCGGGTCGGGCAGTGGGTCCGGGCGTCGATCGGGGCCGCGGAACTCCGGTCGCTCAAGGTCGCCCGGTTCGGCGACAACATGCGCGATGTCGCCGTCACCGAAGGGGACAAGGTCGAGGCGCAGTTGAGGTTCGGGGTCTCGGTCAACACGTACGGCGTCAACGATCTCGTCGCCGCGGTCGACGAGATCGCCGATGCCGAGATCACCGCGCTGGTGGAGGAGTACGGCGATGCCTATGCGGTCGCGCCCGAGTTGCTGCCCGGTGGCGACCGGCACGAGTCGCTGCGGTACGGCGCCCGGATCGAGCTGGGCCTTCGCTCGTTCCTGACCAACGGTGGCTTCGGTGCGTTCACGTCGAACTTCGAGGATCTGGGCGGACTGCGGCAGCTGCCCGGCCTGGCGGTGCAGCGATTGATGGCCGACGGCTACGGCTTCGGCGGCGAGGGCGACTGGAAGACCTCGGTGCTGTTGCGGGCCAGCAAGGCGATGGCTGCTGGGCTGCCCGGTGGCACGTCGTTCATGGAGGACTACACGTATCACCTGGTGCCGGGGGAGGAGAAGATCCTCGGCGCGCACATGCTCGAGGTGTGCCCTTCGCTCACGACGGCCAGGCCGGCGCTGGAGATCCACCCGCTCTCCATCGGCGGCCGCGAGGACCCGGTCCGGTTGCGCTTCACTGCGGATCCCGGCGCCGGGGTCGTGGTCGGGCTGTCCGATCTGGGCAGCCGCTTCCGCCTCACGGCGAACCTAGTACAGGTGGTGGAACCCGATGAGGATCTTCCGCAGCTCCCGGTCGCCTGCGCGGTCTGGAAGCCGGAGCCGTCACTGGCCACCTCGGCCGAGTCGTGGCTGGTGGCCGGCGCACCCCACCACACGGTCCTGACGACGGCTCTCGACCGCGAGGTCTACGAGGACTTCGCCGACCTGCTGTCCGTCGAACTAGCCGTCATCGACGCCTCGACCACCGTCCGTGCCTTCCAGCGCGAACTCCACTGGACCGACACCTACCACCGCCTCACCAGCCCCCGCTGACCAGTCAGACACCAAGCTGGCTGGTGAGCTTCAGCGGCTCGATGGTGGTCGCGTAGCGCGGGGTGCCGGGCGGTTCGATGTCTTCCCAGGATCCGGTGTACTTGGTCGCGATCGCGCGTTCCAGCGAGCAGTCGGGATCCGGTGTGAGGTCACCGATCGTGCCACGCAGCTCTATGTAGTAGGTCGGTCGGGCCGGATCGACGACGACCAGGGTGATCCGTGGATCGCGGCGCAGGTTCCGCAGCTTCTGCCGTCCTTCGACCAGGCTGATGCGGACGGCGTCTCCGTCCCAGAGGAACCACAGCGGTGTCGTCTGCGGTTCGCCGTGCTTGCCCAGGGTTGATACGAAGGCGACCGCGGTCGAACTCAGCAGGTCGTGGAAGGCTGCCGGGATCTCCATCCCGGCAGCCTACGGCGACGGCGGGTCGCCACCAGTTGTCAGAGGCCGGTGCACTGGCCCGACTTCGGGCCTCCGGTCGTGTTGGGTTGGCCCGCGTTGGTGGGCGCGGGGGAGTTGCCTGAGCAGGACAGTGGGCCGCTGATCTGGTTACCGGAGACAAGCGTTGGACCGGTGTTGTTCTGTACCACCAGCGGGCCGCCGATGGTGGCGTGGTCGATGGTCACTTGGCCTGCCGTGCCGGTGACCTTCACCGGGCCGCTGACCTTGGTGGGGGCGCATTCGCCATTGCCCAGCCAGACGCGGGTTGCGCCGGTGATGGTGACCGGGCCGGAGACAGTGGTGCCGCAGAGTAGGACGTTGGTTGCTCCGGAGACTGTGACCGGGCCGCGGAATTCGGAGCCGGATGCGTAGAGGCCGGCGCCGGCGGAGACGGTGACGGGTCCGGAGACGGTTGCGTCGTCGAAGCAGGCGATTCCTGAGGCGATCTTCAGTGGGCCGTTGTGGGTTCCGGAGAGCATCGTCGTACAGGCTGGTACGCCGGTGGCGACGAACGGTACGACCCAGGTCTGGCCGAGGCGGGTGTAGGTGACTGTGCCGTGGTAGATGCCGTCGGTCGGGTAGATGTGGCTGCCGCTGACGGTCATCAGGCTTCGGCCCTGCCGTTGGCTCGCGAGGTAGTCGCGTGCTGTGATGGCGCCGGGCTCCGCGGCGGACCCGTCGCCCCAATCGATCGTGGCGGTGAACTCACCCGGTGGGATCGAGCCGGCGGCCAGGCGTCCGAGAGTTGCGTTGCTGAGCGTCCTGTCCACGCCGAAGCGGGTGGTCGTGCCCATCGCCTCGGGACTCCAGGCGACCTGCGCGATGGTTCCGTAGTTCACGTTGGCGAACGCCCATCGCGGACCGGCGACGCTCAACCGCTGGCGGTACGCGTCGTAGTCCTGGGTGAGCACCTTGGGCGACCAGGCCTTCTCGAGAATGCCGGCCAGCCGCGGGAAGACCATGTACTCGTTGTTGGCCAGGCCGCGCATCTGCTCGCCCCAGATGGGCGCCTCGATGCCGATGATGTCGGCCGCCTTCGGTCCGCCGTACGCCGGTTGCGCCCAGACGTTGCGGTACTTCTCCCACACCCACTCGGGGTCCCACGAGTAGGACTTGTCGAGTTCCGTCCGCGGCGTGCGGCCGGGCGATCCGTCGTACCCGAAGTCGAGGTAGGCGTTCCATTCCGGTGTCGTGATGACCTGGCGGCCCTGGTTGAACCACTCCGGCTTGATCAGCGGGGGACCGCCGCCGGTGTAGTCCGACCAGTAGTGGTTGATGGAGTTGGAGCCGGGTGCGTAGCCCTCGATCGCGGGGTTCCAGCCCATCAGCCGTTTGCCGGCGTTGTCGACGATGGTCTCCATCTGGCCGATCCACCACTTGTAGTCCTCGTGGGGCATCCCGATGGCCTCGTCGCCGCCGATGTGGATGATCGGGGCGGGGGAGATGGCGGCGAGCTGCGCGATCGCGTCCCGCCAGAATGCGAGCGCCCGCTGGCTGGCCGGGTCGTTCGGGTTGGTGCAGAAGCGGTCGAGCTGGGTCTGGCCCTGGCAGCCCATGACCGCGACGCCGCCCAGTGACCTGACCGCCGCGTTGGCGTGGGCCGGGCCTTCGAGCTCAGGGACGATCTCGATGAAGCGGTCGGCGGCGTACTCGACCAGGCCCTTGAAGTCCTCTTGCGTGTAGAAACCGGCGATACACCCCGTTCCGTTGCAGCCGGTGCCGTCGAGGGCCGGGTAGCCCTTGATCTCCAGGCGCCAGGACTGGGAGTCGCTCAGGTGCAGATGCAGCCGGTTGCCCTTCAACGCCGCGAGCTGGTCGATCATGGACCGGATCTCCGCCACGGACAGGAAATTGCGGGCGGGGTCGAGCTGCAGTCCTCGATGCTCGTACCGCGGGTAGTCCAGCACTGTGATGGGCTGGACCGTCCACGGTCCGGCGCCGGTAGCCGGCGAATTGATTGCCGCTGGCAACAGCTGGCGAAGACTCACGAAGCCGTTGAACAGTCCGTGTGGCTGCGGGGCGACGATCTTCACGCCAGCGCTGGATGCAGTGAGAGAGTACCCCTCGGCCGCCTTGTCCGCTGGGAGATCCGGTACCGCCCCAGTGCTCAACGCGATGTCGGCCGCCGTAGCCGAACCGGTCACCACGGGAAGCACGAACCCGGTCGCCGGCCGCAGGTACCCGGCGAGCACCTCAGCCGTCGCGGCGAGACCGGCGCTGGAAATGACGATCCGGGACTTGCCGGTGAGCTCCCAGGCCGGACCTGAACCGGCCGACTGCTTCACCGGTACGGGAATGATCTGCCCGACCACCGGCGCCGGCTTGGGCCCGGACCAGAGCTCGAACTCGTTCAGCGTGTACCCGACGGTGGACGTCGTGGCCAGCGCCTGCATCCGGACACACGAGACCGGATCCTGCTGGTCGATCACCTGCGAGTCCTTGTCCGCTGGATTCGCCACCTGCTTGACCGTCGTCCAGGTCTGGCAGTCGCCGTCCGTCGAGACCTGCAGCTCGTACTGCGACGGCTTGGCTGGCGAGGTCCACCGGCTGAAGACCTCGTAGACCGGCGCAGGCGTAGCCAGCTTGACCTGGAACCAGTCCTGAGCCGGGTCGTACCCACCACCGACCGACCCGTAGTTCGACGTCCACCCGTTGTGCACGAACACGTCGACCGCATTGGCCGGCGCGTAGGTCGCCGCGGGCGCTGTCATCCGTTGGGACTTGGCCGAGGCGACCGCCCCCGGCACCAGCGCGAGGTTGACGCTTTCGGTGCTCGCGGGATCGGCGGCGGCCTGTCCTACTGTCACCGGAACCACCAGCCCCGCCGCTACCAGGGCGCCGACCATCAGGACAGGAAATCTCATGTCACTCCTCACCGGTGCAGGGCGGTGTCGCGGGTAACATCTTTCGCCCGTGTCAGCGGACTCGCAAGATCACCGGGAGCGGCGTGACAGTGCGTGCGGGATCGCGGCCAGGAGTTGCTGTGTGTAGGCGTGCCGAGGGTTGGTGAGGACGTCGTCGGTGGGGCCGTGTTCGACGATCCGGCCGCGGTACATGACGGCGACGGTGGTGGCGACGTACCGGACGACGGCGAGGTTGTGCGAGATGAAGAGCATCGACAGGCCGAGCTGGAGTTGCAGGTCGCGGATCCGGTTGAGGACGGTGCCCTGGACGGAGACGTCGAGGGCGGAGGTGATCTCGTCGGCGATGACGACGTCAGGGCGTCCGGCGAGGGCCCGGGCCAGGGCGACCCGCTGGCGCTGACCACCTGATAGCTGGGACGGGAACTGGGTGGCCCGGGCGGGGTCGAGGTCGACGAGTTCGAGGAGGCGACTGACCTCGGTCTGGCGTTCGGCGCGGGGGCGGCGCGGCATCGTTTCGGCGATCGACTGGCCGATCGTCATCCGGGGGTTCAGGGAGGAGTACGGATCCTGGAAGACCAGTTGCAGCGGGCGCCGGGCAGCAGCCCGTACATCGAGAGGCCGGCCGTCGAGCGTGATCCGTCCTGCCGTGAGCGGAGCCAGCCCGACGGCGGCGCGCGCGAGGGTGGATTTGCCCGAACCGGATTCACCGACCAGCCCGACGATCTCGCGATCGGGCACGATCAGGCTCACGTCGTCGACCGCGGTCAGTGCCCGGCGGCCGTTGCCGTAGCGGACGGTGACGTTCTCGAAGCGCAGCATCAGGCCCTCCCTGCCGCGACGGGCTGTGGGGTCACGTCGTAGGCGTGCCAGCAGGCGACACGGCCACCGTTGCCATCAGCAACCAACTCTGGTTCGGCTCGACGGCACTGCCCGTCGGCCCGTGGGCAGCGCGACGCGAAGGCGCAACCGGTGGGCAGGTCGGCCAGGTCGGGCATCCGTCCTGGGATGACAGTGAGCGGCCGGTCGAGCGAGCTCTGCATGGTCGGAACAGCCTCCACCAGGGCACGGGTGTAGGGGTGCCGGGATCGATCCCCGAGGTCCGCGGCCGGCAGATCCTCGACGATGCGGCCGGCGTACATGACGAGCACCCGGTCGCAGACCGTGCCGACGATGCTGATGTCGTGGCTGATCAGGAGCAGCGCGACGTCGTCGGCGGTCCGGATGTCCTCGAGCAGTTGCAGAATCTGTTGCTGCACGGTGACGTCGAGGGCGGTGGTCGGCTCGTCGGCGATGATGAGCGCGGGTGTGCCCATCATGCCCATCCCGATCAGCGCGCGCTGCCGCATCCCGCCGGAGAACTCGTGCGGATACTGACCGGCTCGCCGCTCAGGGTGACTGAGCCGTACGGATCGCAGGCGGTCGATCGCCCGCGCGTAGGCGGCTTTGCGGGACAGACCGTCGTGCTCGCGCGGGCCCTCGGCGAGTTGGGCGCCGATTCGGCGTACCGGGTTCAAGGCGGTCATCGGGTCCTGGAACACCATGGCCAACGAGGTCCCGAGCAGTCGCCGGTGCGTGCCTTTCAAGAGATCCGTACCAAGGAAGCGCAGCCGGGTTGCGCCCACCTGGATGGGTTGCTCGACCAGTTGTGCGATCGCCAGCGCAGTCAGCGACTTGCCCGATCCCGACTCGCCGACGACGCCGACTGCCTCGCCTCGCGCGATTCGCAGACTGACGCCGCGGACGGGCCGCAGACCACCGGGCAGCGTCACCGACAGCTCGCGGACGTCCAGCACCTCATCGCCATCAACAGCCGGTGGGCCGACCGGCGCAGGCGCTTCAGGGGCCCGCAGCAACCGATGAGTCGGAGTCGTCAGGCCGAAGCCCTTGGCCACGGCCTCGCCGAACAGGTTGAACGCCAGCCCCGCGATCACCACGGCGACTCCTGGCGCCAACGCGGCGGCAGGGGTGACATAGATGCCGTCGAGGCCGTCACCGAGCAGCCGGCCCCAGTCGTACTGCGGTGCCTGCACACCCAGACCCAGGAATGACAGGCCGGCGAAGGCGAGCAGCGCGCCACCGGCGCCGATGGTGGCGTTGACCACCAGGGGCTCCGCGATGTTGGGCAGGAGATGCCTTTGCAGGACCTTGAAGCGACCGACCCCGGCAGCGCGGGCGGCGGCCACGAAGTCGCGTTCGACCACCCCGGCGAGGAGGGTCTGCGTCAGGCGGGCGAACGACGGCGCGCCGGCCAGGCCGATGGCCAGCACCGCGCCCCGGGTGCCGACACCGAAGATGACCGCGAAGAACAGCGCCAGCAACAGCCCCGGGAAGGCGACCGCGAGGTTGACGAAGGCAACGGCCAGCCGGCCGAGGCGCGGGCCGACGAGCGCGGGCAATGTGCCTAGGGTCAGCCCGGCCACCACGGCGATCAGCGTGGCCAGCAACGCCAGTTGGATGGAGAGGCGGGTGGCGACAAGCACGCGGAGGAAGAGGTCGCGGCCCAGGTCGTCGGTGCCGACCCAGTGGCGGGCCGACACGCCTTCCAGCATTGCGTTGGTGTCGACGTGATCGGCTTGCGCGCCCCACAGGATCGGGGCGAGCGCGGCGACGGTCAGGACGGCGGCCAGTAGGAGGGTTGCTGTTGCGCCTAGCGGCGTACGTAGTACCGACATCCATCGACGCAGCATGGCTCAGCTCTCCCTGATGGTGGATCGGGGATCTAGAACCGCGAGGGCGACGTCGACGAGGAGGTTCACGATCAGTACTCCGAGGCCGTACACGAGCACGATGGCCTGGACGACGGGGTAGTCCCTGGCCAGGATCGAGCTGACCATCGTGGTCCCGAGGCCCGGCCAGGCGAACACGTTCTCCACCAGGACCGTGCCGGCGACCATTACGCTCAGCAGGAGGCCGCCGAGGGTCAGCGTCGCCGTAAGGGTGTTCGGCAAGGCGTGCTTGAGGTAGACGGCGGCTGCGGGGAGACGCTTGGCCCGGGCGGTACGGACGTAGTCGGCCTGCAGTACGCCGAGCATCTCGACCCGCACGATCCGGCTGAGCACCGCGGCCGGGCCGATCGCCAGGGCGACCACCGGCAGCACATAGGACGCAGCCCCGGACCGACCCGCGACAGGAAGCCAGCCGAGGCTCACGCCGAAGACGTAGACCAGCCCGACCGCTACCAGGAACTCCGGCAGCGCGGCGAGCACGACGCTGATGCTGGTGAACGAGAGCTCGGCCCTGCGTGCCCGGCCGCCACGGGTCAGCACACCCATGAACACTCCGAGCGGGATCGAGACCGCCGCCGCCAGCAGAAACGCCAACACTGCGAGCGTGGCCGTGGTCGGCAGCCGCTGCCCGATCACCTGGGAGACCGGCAGGTTGGTCGTCAGAGCGGTGCCGAGGTCGCCGGTCAGCACGCCACGAACGTAGTGCACGTATTGCTCCCACAGTGGGTCGTTCAGCCCGAGAGCCTGCCGCTTGGCGGCGACCACCTCGGCCGTGGCAGTGGGGCCGAGCACGGTACGCACGGGATCGCCAGGCACGAGGTGGATCATCAGGAACGCCGCGGTCAGCAAGACCCAGACCGACACCACGATCCGCCCCAGCCGCCGCACCGCGAAGCGCACCCACGGGTTGTCGGCCAACGCGCCTGCGGGCACGGTCTCGAGGCTTGTCATCAGCTGGCCAGCATTCGGATGCTGGTCGGGACCAGGCCGCCGAGGTTCTCGAACTGCGCGCCCTTGCCGAAGGTCTGGATCACGTCGTTGGCGAACGGGACGACATCGACGTCACCGACGAGCTTCGCCTCGGCCTTCAGCCAGCTGTCACAGCTGTCCGTGCCCTGCAGCTTCGCCGCCGCAGCGGCCGCGGTGGAGTACGCCGCATTCTCGATGTGGCCGAAGTTCGTGCCGTTGGGCGGGACCGGGCCGGAGACGAAGGGCACGAGCTGGTCGGGTGAGCTCGCGCCGACGCCGACCCACGCGATGTCCCAGTCGCCGGTCCCGAACAGGGCGCCGTTGATCGCGGACGTGTCCTGCGGCTTCGAGGTGATCTTGACCCCGAGCTCCGTCCACGTCTTGGTGGCCAGCTCGGCGGCTGCCGAGATCCCGGTTCCGAACGCGGTGTTGAACGACAACGTGAGAGCCAGTGGCTTGCCTGCCTTCGCCCGTACGCCGTCAGCGCCGGCCACCCAACCGGCCTTGTCCAGCAGCTGCTTGGCCTTCTCCAGGTCGTGCCCGGGCAGAACGCTGCCGACCGAGTCGCCCTGGCAGGCCAGCGGTACGACGGACGAGAGCGTGGTCGGCGGCGTACCGGCGCCAGAGGTCAGTACCTTGGCCAGCTGGGTGAGGTCGACCGCGCGGGTCAATGCCTCCCGAACCGACTGATCGGCAGCTGGACGGCCGGGCGCTTGGTTGAACCACATCTCGCCGACGAGCAGCGGCATCTTCGCGGTGAACAGGTTCGCCGCCTGCAACCGCTTGACGTCCGGGCCGATCAGGGTGGCGGCGTTGAGACCACCCGAGAGCAGGAGGTTGGCGGCCGTCGTGGGGTTCGGGATGATCTTGGCGATCACCTTCTGCGGCAGGCCTTTGGTCGCCGTACTGAGTCCGTTCGGACCCCAGGTGTAGCCGTCCCGCTTGGTGAAGACGTACTGGTCGTTGGCGGCCACCGAGGTCAAGGTGTACGGACCCGTGCCGACCATGCCCTGCGCCAACGCCTTGCGGTCCTGCAGGCCCTTGCCGCAGACCATCGGGAGGTGCGCGAGACCGTTGAGGACGAACGAGCCGACTCGCGGCGCCGTCATCGTCACGGTGCCCACGGTGTCGTCCGCGGTCGCCTTGGTGCCGGCCGGGAGGTACACGCCGAGCAGGGGGCTCTTGTTCTTCGGGTCCGCGACCCAGGCGAGGTTCGTGGCCACGTTGGCCGCCGTGAACGGCGTACCGTCCGAGCAGGTGACGCCCTTCTTCAAGGTCAGCTTGACCTGGTTGCCCTCGACCGCCCACGCCGTCGCGAGGCCGGGCAGGATCTTGCCGTTGGCATCGATCTGGACCAGCGGGTCGTAGCCGAAGCGGCCGAGCTGCTGGACCCAGCTGTTGGCCGCGGCCTGCGGGTCGAGGTTGCCCGGATCGGCGTCGATGTTGAAGGTGAAGGTCGCGCCGTCGGTCAGCGCCTGGCTCTCGGCGGCGGGACTCGCGCCACCGCAGCCCGAGGCGACCAGCACCGCCGCGCAGACGGCAGCGGGTGCAGCAATTCTTCTCATGGTGTCTCCGTAGCGGGACAGGCTGGTCGTCACTGACTCCAGCAGGGTGGGTGTACGTCGTCCCACAGGGCGGCACTCTCGAGTTGCGCGGCCAGCGCGAGGAGCTCGAGATCGTGGCGAGGACGGCCGACGAGCTGGACGCCGTACGGCAGCCCGTCGTGATCGAGATGGGAAGGCAGCGCGACCGCGGGCTGGCCGGTCAGGTTGGCCCACGGCGTGTAGACCGACCACTCCAACATCAGGTCGATGATCGCTTCGACCCCGGCGGAGTCGAAGTGTCCGAGCGGGACCGGGGGACCGCTGGTCACCGGAGTGAGAGCGACGTCGGCCTGCTCGAAGACGGCAAGGTAGGAACTGGCCGACCGCGCCATGATCGCCTGCGTGGTCAGCACCTCGGCGCCGGACAGTTGCGCGCCGATGTCGTCGAGGAACAGCGTGTACGGCGTGAGCAGCCCTTTGCGATCCATGGGGACCAGGGACTCGACGACGAGGTTGACGAGGTAGCCGAAGTGCCTGCGCATCGCATCGCGGAGCTGCTCGTCCCAGATGGAGGGGAGCGGGACCTCCTGTACGTCGTGGCCCAGCTCTTCCAGTAGCGCGGCGGTCCGCTTCACGGCCCGGACCGTTTCCGGGTGCGGGCTGACACCGTCCAGCCCGGTCTCGGTCCAGACGGCAACGCGCAAGGGCCGCGGTGGCTGGGAGATGACGTCTGTGAACAGCTGCTCCGGTCGCCAGCCGTGCAGGTCTCCGCTCGACGGCTGGGCCATCACGTCGAGCAGGAGCGCGGCGTCCGCGACGGTCCTCGCCAGCGGGCCTTCGATCGTGGTCGGGAAGAAGGAGCCGGATGGGACGTTGGGGGTGACCAGGCCGAGGCTCGGCTTCATGCCGACGAGATGGCAGGTCGTGGCGGGCGTGCGGATCGAGCCGGCGCCGTCGCTGGCGTGCGCGACCGGTAGCAGTCCGGCCGCGACCGCTGCGGCCGCACCGCCACTCGAGCCGCTCGCGTAGCGCGTCAGGTCGTACGGCGTGACCGACGGCTTCGCTGTCACCGCGTTCTCGGTGTAGCAGGTGCTGCCGAACTCGGGGGTGTTGGTCTTGCCGAGGAGGATCGCGCCGGCCTGTCGCAACAGCCCGGTGGTCCAGCCGTTGACGTCGGGGACCGTGTCGGAGAGGGCGGCGGATCCGAAGGTCGTGCGTACCCCGGCGGTCGCGAAGAGATCCTTGATCCCCAGCGGCAGGCCGAGTAACGGCGACCACTCGCCTTCGGCGATTCGCTTGTCGGCTTGCGCGGCCTCCTCGATCGCGAGCTCCGCGGTGACGGTGGTGAACGCGCCGAGCTCGTCGTCGTGGTCGGCGATCCGGTCCAGGTAGTGGGCGGTCAGCTCGCGGGAGCTCAGCTCGCCGGCGCGGAGCGCGGCCAGTTGCGCCGTCGCGGTCAGGTCGTGCAGGGCGTCGGTCAACCCCTTCACCTCATTTCGCTACGGTGCGGAGTTGAATTGCTTGCGGGCAGTGGTCAGGACCTCGACGATCGCGGCGTGGGTCGCTGCCGGGTCTTCCTGCGGAATCAGGTGCCCGACGCCGTCGAGGATTTCCACCCGCCCGCTGGGGATCGCGGCCATCAACTCCCCGGCGGCTCGGTTGAAGGCCGGCCGGCGCTTCTTCATGCCTCGGTCGACGCGCCCTGCCTGCAAGCAGATCGTGGGCACGTCTGGCGTGCCGGCCGCTTCCAGCCGGCGCATGGTGTGGAGTGCCGGTACAACCTGCTGGGCCTCGCGGCGTCCGGCGCGCATGGCCCGTGGGTTCGCGTAGTCGCGGACGATGATCTCCCGCTCGGCCGGGCTGAGGTCGGGGGACCAGTGCGGCAGGGTCTGCTTGACGATCAGCCCTTTGCCGCCCAGCCGGGCGAGCAGTTCCAGCACGGCGAACGACCTCGCCAGCAGCTTGCCGTCGCCCTCGGGCATCACCTCGACGATCGTCGCGTCGACGAAGACGATGCCTGCGACGCGCTCGGGCTGACGTTCACAGAACAGCCGCAGGATCGGGCCGCCCCAGCTGTGCCCGACCAGGACCAGCGGCCCTGGTTCGTCGCGGAGCAGTACTTCGAGATCGTCGACGATCCGCTCGAGCGTGCGATCGGCAGGGTCGACATCGCTCCCGCCGTAGCCGGCGCGGTCGTACGACAGAGTGCGCGCGTGGGTGGCGAGCCGGCGTTGGGTGTGGACCCAGCTCGCGGCCGGCGCGCTCATACCGGCTTCGAACACCACGAGTGGGCCGTCGCCGGTGCCGGCCGTGATCGCCCGTAGACGGCGGCCGTCGGGAAGTACGGCGTACTGCTCGGTCAGCCCGTCGCCGGGGTGGAGATGCTCAGCAGGCATGGTGATCTGACCTCTCGATCGGTACGGCTCAACGGGGGAGCCGGGCTGTGTTGGTCAGCACCTGGTGGGCGACGGTGGCGACGGAGTCGAGGAATTCCGGAGTGAGCGGCTGGCGGGCCGCGATGCGGCGGTGCATCAACGGGCCTTCAACGAGATCCCCGGCGAGCGCGCGGTCCGTGGTGGCGGCGATCTCGCCGCGCTCGATGGCCCGGGCGAGCGCGCGGCCCAGCGGGACGCCACGCCCTTCGGCCATGGTCCGGAAGGCCAGCTCGGCATCGGGATCGCGCTGCAGGTCGGCGAGCAGGCCGACGACCCCGTCGATCCACGGCGCCGACCAGGACTTCGCGAACTCGCCGATGATCGCGCGCAGGTCGCTCAGCAACGAGCCGGTGTCCGGATCGATGATCGGGGGGAGGTGCTCGGTCAGCGTCTCGACGACCAGTTGCGCCTTGGTGGACCAGCGGCGGTAGACGTCTGTGCGGTGCGCGCCGGCCTGGTTGGCCACCTCGGCCAGAGTCAATGCGTCGTAGCCGCGCTCGGTCAGCAGCTCCCAGGTTGCCAGTAGCAACCGCTGTTCGAGTTCGGGGTTCCGGGGACGTCCTGCCATGGTTACACTCCATTACGCTACGCCGTGCAGTGGAATCACTGTAGGGGCTTCTGCCGCAGGGCGCAATGAATCTCTCCAGAGGAGCCTTCGATGTACCTGACCCAAGGGCTGCACCGAGCCGTCCAGCAGCAGCCGGACGCGGTGATGACGATCTGCGGCGAGCGACGGCGTACCTTCGCCGAGGTGGCCGAGCGGGTGTCCCGGCTGGCCGGTGCCCTGCAGGGGCTGGGCGTGCGGTCGCGCGACCGGGTGGGGATTCTCGCGCTCAATTCCGACCGGTACCACGAGTACCTGCTGGCCGT
Source organism: Kribbella koreensis (assembly GCF_039525325.1). Lineage (NCBI taxonomy): Bacteria > Bacillati > Actinomycetota > Actinomycetes > Propionibacteriales > Kribbellaceae > Kribbella > Kribbella koreensis. Next base: position 175,309 of record NZ_BAAAHK010000003.1, on the reverse strand, counting down.
GCCGTGGGCCGGTGCTGTGCTCAACCCGGTCAACATCCGGTGGAGTCCGGCCGAGATCGCCTATTCGCTGGCGGACTGCGACACCCGGGTGCTCTTCGTCGACGAGGCCTTCGTGCCTTTGCTGCCGACGCTGTACTCGGCGGTGCCTGGCTTGCGTACGGTGATCTATCTGGGGGAGGGGCCTGCGCCGGACGGCACGCTGGACTACGAGTCGCTGATCGCGGGCGCGCAGCCGGTCGCCGACACGTGCCTCGGCGGCGATGCGCTGGCCGGCGTCTTCTACACGGGCGGTACGACCGGGTCACCCAAGGGCGTGATGCTCTCGCACACGAACCTGGCGACGTCGTGGCTCGGGTCAGCCGCGACCGGCTGCTTGCCGACTCGCGCGTCCCGGTCATTGCACTGCGCGCCGATGTTCCACCTGGCTGCCCTTGCGGTGTGGGGTTCGACGCTGCTGCTGGCTGGAAGCCATGTCTTCGTACCGAGCTTCAAGACCGAGAGCGTCTTCGAGGCGATCGCCGCTCATCGGGTCACCGACGTCCTCGTCGTACCGACGATGATCCAGTTGCTCGTCGATGATCCCCGGATCGGCGAGTACGACCTGACGAGCCTGCGTGCCGTCCTGTACGGCGCGTCGCCGATCCCGGCGGCGGTGCTGGAGCGGGCGATGCGCCGGCTCCCGGCTGCGACCTTCACGCAGGCCTACGGACTGACCGAGACCGCGCCGATCGTCACCGTCCTGACCCCGGACGACCACCGCAACGGCCTGCTCAGGTCGGCCGGCCAGGCCGCGCCGCACTCGGAGCTGCGGATCGTCGATGCCGACAGCAACCAGGTGCCCACGGCAACGATCGGGGAGATCACCGTTCGCGGCGACCACCTGATGGCCGGCTACTGGGGCAAGCCGGCCGAGACCGCCGCGGTGCTGCGCAACGGCTGGCTGCACACCGGCGATGCCGGCTATCTCGACGACCAGGGCTATCTCTACATCGTCGACCGCCTGAAGGACATGATCGTCACCGGCGGCGAGAACGTGTACTCGGCCGAGGTCGAGAACGCCATCGCACGCCACCCCGCGGTCGCCCAGTGCGCGGTCATCGGCGTCCCCGACACCGAGTGGGGCGAGCGCGTGCACGCCGTCGTCGTACCGGCACCCGGCCAAACCCCGACCCTCGAGGACCTGCGTGAACACACCAAGACCTTCATTGCCGGCTACAAGGCCCCCCGCAGCCTGGACCTCGTCGAAGCCCTCCCCGTCTCCGGCGCCGGCAAGATCCTCAAACGAGAACTCCGCAGGTCCTACTGGTCCGGCGACACCCGCCAGGTCCACTGAAGATCGAGGTATTGACTGGAAACAATCTTTATATATGGTTGCTTCTTAATAATTGAACAACTGCCCGGAGGCACCCATGATCCGCCCCAGATCACGTGTTCTGCTCGCTGTCTTCGCCCTCCTCGCTCTGCTGGTTCCGTTCACTGCCGCGCCCCCGGCGACAGCGGCGGGATCGGTCACCGCGGCCTACGCTCTGACCGGTGAATGGGACGGCAACTTCCAAGTCGCCTACACCGTCACCAACGGCACTGCCGCCACCATCAGCAGTTGGCGGGTCGAGTTCGATCTCGCGACCGGAACGAACATCACCAGCTCGTGGGATTCGGTCGTCACTCGGACCGGGAACCACATCGTGGCCGCCAACGCGAGCTGGAATGCGCCGCTTGCCGCTGGGCAGTCCGCCACCTTCGGGTTCATCGCCAAGGGACCCGCTCGTCCGACGAACTGCAGGGTGAACGGTGGGCTCTGCGCGGGCGGTGCGGGTGACACCAGCGCGCCGACCGCTCCGGCGAACTTCCGGGTCACTGGGACAAGTACCAGCACGGTGTCCTTGGCCTGGAACGCATCGACGGACAACATCGGCGTCACCGGGTACGACGTCTACTCGGGCAGCACGCAGCTGATCAGCACGGATCTGACCACCGGTACGGTCGGTGGACTCAACCCGGGAACGGCGTACACGTTCACAGTCAAGGCGCATGATGCCGCCGGGAACTCGTCGCCGGCCAGCAATACGGTCAGCGCGACGACGGTTTCCGGCCCGGCCGGGTCGCTGGTACCGGTCGCGCCGTACGTCGACATGGGCGCCTGGCCGACGCCGTCGCTCACCGCGATGGCCACCGCCGGCAATCTGCGCTCGTTCACGCTCGGCTTCATCACCGGCAGCGGTGGCTGCAAGGCGAGCTGGTTCGGGGCGTACGACCCCAGGACGGCCTGGAGCAAGGACCAGATCGACGCGATCCGGGCCCGCGGCGGCGACGTCAAGATCTCCTTCGGTGGTGCGGCCGGTAGCGAACTCGCCCAGGTCTGCCCGACCCCGCAGGCAACCGCAACGGAGTACCAGGCGGTCGTCGATGCGTACCAGCTGCGCTACCTGGACCTGGACATCGAAGGCGGCGCGGCCGCGGACCCGGTCTCGATCGCCCGCCGCTCGCAGGCGCTGTCCATCCTGCAGAGCAACCGGCCGGGGCTGAAGATCTCGCTGACGCTGCCGGTGCTGCCCGAAGGCCTCGACGGGAACGGTTTCGCCGTCCTGAAGTCGGCCCGCGACAACGGCATCAACCTCGACGTCGTGAACATCATGGCGATGGACTACAACCGCTCGTCCGGCAACTACGGTGACTTCGCCGTACAGGCCGCGCAGAGCACCTTCAGCCAGATCAAGTCGCTGTGGCCGTCCCTCACCGACGCCCAGGCCTGGCTCAAGGTCGGCGTCACCCCGATGCTCGGCCGCAACGACGACGGCGGCACGTTCAACCAGACCCACTCCACCCAACTGGTCGACTTCGCCCGCACCAAGCACCTCGGCATGCTCTCCTTCTGGGAGATGACCCGAGACCGCAACGCCTGCAACGGATCCCTCGTCAACTGCACCAACGTCCCGCAGACGCCGTACCAGTTCAGCCAGATCTTCGCCGGCTACACCGGCTGAGCCGAGCCGCTGTTGAGCGGGTTTGTCCACAGAGCTGCAACGACAAACCCGCTCACCGGGCGTAGCCTGCAGGAGCACCGGTTCGGCGCTGAGCGAGTAGCGGAGGTGGTGGCTTCATGCTGGCCCAACTGGCGACGGCCGATGTGAACGCACCCTGGAACGGGCACGACACCCGGGTCCTGATCGTCGCGGTCCTGGGGATCGCGTTGATCGTGCTGCTGATCGTGGGGGTCAAGCTGCACGCCTTCCTCGCGCTGACGATCGGTTCGCTGTTCGTCGGGCTGGCCTCGGGGATCGGGGCCGGTGGGGTGACGAAGTCGTTCGAGAACGGCGTCGGTGGTGTTCTCGGGTACGTCGGTGTGCTGATCGCGCTCGGCGCCATGCTCGGCAAGCTGCTCGCCGACTCCGGCGGCGCCGACAAGGTGGTGGACACCTTGCTCCGCGGCCGGGCCGCGACGCTGCCGTGGAAGATGGCACTGATCGCGGGGATCATCGGGATCCCGATGTTCTTCGAGATCGGGCTGGTCCTGTTGATCCCGATCGTGATGCTCGCCGTCCGGCGCTCGGGCGGGAAGGCCATGCTGCTGGGGATTCCTGCCCTGGCCGGTCTCTCGGTCCTGCACGGTTTCGTACCGCCGCACCCCGGTCCGCTGGCCGCGATCGGCATCCTGCACGGCAACGTCGGCATCACCTTGGCGCTCGGCCTGCTGGTCGCGATTCCCTCGGTCGCGGTGGCGGGTCCGCTGTTCGGCCGGTTCGCCGCCCAATGGGTGCCGATCGGTGCTTCCGGCGCTGCTCTCGCGGTGACCGGCGGGTCCGAGCGCGGCGACGGCGAGGTGCGGGACACCGGAGGAGCGGCGGCCGGCGGCGCGCAGGATCCGAACGCGACCCGCAGCCCCACCTTCACCTGGACGCTCATCACGGTGTTGTCGCCAGTGGTACTGATGCTGCTCAAGGCCGCCGCCGACGTCTGGATGAGCAAGGACGCGGCGCTGTTCCCCTTCCTCGAGTTCATCGGCGATCCGGTGGTGGCGTTGCTGATCGCCGTACTGCTGGCCATGTACACCTTCGGCACCGCGGTCGGTTTCAGTGTTTCCGTCCTGAGCAGGAAGATCGGTGAGAGCCTGTTCCCGATCGTCGGCGTGCTGCTGATCGTCGGCGCGGGCGGCGGCTTCAAGCAGGTCCTGGTCGACGGCGGGACCGGTACGGCGATCGCGAAGATCGCCGTGGCCGCCAGCTTGTCCGCCCTCGTGCTCGGCTGGATGGTCGCCGTCCTGATCCGGCTGGCCACCGGCTCCGCGACGGTCGCCACCGTGACGGCCGCCGGCATCGTGGCCCCACTCGCCGCCGGCCTGAGCGACCCGAACCTGTCGCTGGTCGTACTGGCCATCGGCGCCGGCTCGCTGTTCTTCTCCCACGTCAACGACGCCGGCTTCTGGCTCGTCAAGGAGTACTTCGGCCTGACGGTCGGCCAGACCATCAAGACCTGGTCCGTGATGGAGACCATCATCTCCGTCATGGGCCTCGGCCTGACCTTGCTCCTGTCCCTGGTCTTCTAGCCGGCCGACCGCGGCCGCGGCGCCAGGACGTCTGCCCTGGCTCGCCATACGTATGACGTTTGCCTCTGTTGCCGTATCTGTGACAGTGGGGCCGGCGGGTGCTGTCGTGTGCTTGACCGGGCGGTCAGTCAGGATGACACTGGGCTTGATCGGCCCGCCTACGGAGCGACGGACCCACAGGTGGAAAGGTGGTTGGTCCGGATGAAAAGATGGACCCACCCGCAGGACTTCATCGCATTGCTCGCAGGGATCTACGCCTTCTTGTCGCCGATCTGGACGACGACGACGAGCAAGGCCACCACGACGATGATCGTGCTCGGCATCCTGACCGCGGGGATCGCGGCCGTGGAGCTCGCCCGGCCGGACCTGTTGCCGGCCGAGGGCGCAACCGCGTTGCTGGGTGTGCTGTTCTTCATCTCGCCTTGGGTGATGGACTTCAGCGGAACTCATCCGATGGCCTGGACGGCCTGGATCGTCGGCGCCGTCGTCTTCTTGATCGGTGTGGCGGACCTGCAGATCACCAGATCGCACCGCGGGGCCGCCACCACATCCTGACGACACGTTTACCAGTCCGGCCCCGAGAGGATCTGCGATGGTCGGAGATCGGTCGGTGGGGCGTCGGTCTCGCCGGGTGGGCAAAGCCGCACCCGGTGAGACCGACGCGGCCCGGACGAGGATCCTCGACGCCGCCGAGGACCTGTTCGCCGAGGACGGTTTCGACGCCACCCCGACCAAGCTTCTGGCCGACCGGGCAGGAGTGGCGAAAGGGCTGTTGTTCTACTACTTCCCGAGGAAGCTGGACGTACTGCGGACGCTGTTCGCCGAGCGCCTGCCGTCGCACCCGTTGTGCGCGGTCGGTGGCTTGGCGGTTGCTGGTGACGTACCAGGCTCGCTTGTGCGGCTGGCCCGCGAGTTCGAGCACGGCCGGCAGAAGTCGCCGGTACTACGGACGATCCTGTTCCGTGAGGCGAACACCCATGTCGAGGTGCGGGGCCATCTGCATGGTCTGCACGCCGGGCTGATGGACCTGACCGAGCGGGTCCTCGACGCGGCCAGCCCGTTCGCGCTCGATCACCGGATGCGCCGCCAGGCCGCGGACACCTACGTGGCGGTCCTGCTGCACGAAGCCAATGCTCTGCGCTGTGACGGTCCGCTCCCGGACGTCAGTGCCGCGGCCGACATCGTCGCCCTCGCGCTGAGCAGCGGTCAGCCGTCGTTGGGCGGGGAGTCCTGATCGGCCCCGGTGTTGCGTTCCAGGTTCTCGACTCGGCCCTGGTCCTCACCGGCGTCCAGCAGGTCGTCCCGCCCGGCCCCGCTGTCCGGGTACTCCATCAACGCGACGGCCGGATGGTGCAGATCGAAGGCAGGACTCTCGGACCGGATCCGCGGTAGCTTCTCGAAGTTGTGTCGCGGGGGAGGGGAGCTGGTTGCCCACTCCAGCGAGCGGCCCCAGCCCCAGGGGTCGTCGACTCCGACGAGTGGCGACTTGCGCGACTTGTAGATGTTGTAGAAGAACGGCAACATCGACAGGCCCAGAAGCGCCGCGCCGACCGTCGATACCTGGTTCAGGGTGGTGAAGCCGTCGTCTGCCCTGTACGTCGCGTAGCGGCGCGGCATGCCCTCGACACCTAGCCAGTGCTGGACCAGGAAGGTTGTGTGGAAGCCGATGAACAGCAGCCAGAAGTGCAGCTTGCCGAGCTTCTCGTCGAGCATCCGGCCCGTGAACTTGGGCCACCAGAAGTAGAAGCCCGCGAACATCGCGAACACGACGGTGCCGAAGACGACGTAGTGGAAGTGCGCGACCACGAAGTACGAGTCGGACAGCTGGTAGTCCAGCGCGGGCGAGGCCAGGATGACGCCGGTCAGGCCGCCGAACAGGAAGGTCACCAGGAAGCCGACCGACCACAGCATCGGGGTGTCGAACGACACCGAGCCGCCCCACATGGTGCCGATCCAGTTGAAGAACTTCACCCCGGTCGGTACGGCGATCAGGAACGTCATGAAGGAGAAGAACGGGAGATTCACGCCGCCGGTGACGAACATGTGGTGGGCCCAGACGGCGATCGACAGGGCGCCGATGGACAGGGTGGCCGCCACCAGGCCGACGTACCCGAAGATGGGTTTGCGGCTGAAGACCGGCAGGATCTCGGTGATGATGCCGAAGAACGGCAGCGCGATGATGTAGACCTCGGGATGCCCGAAGAACCAGAACAGGTGTTGCCACAGCAACGGCCCGCCGTTCGCGGCGTCGAAGACGTGAGCCCCCAGGGCCCGATCCGCCTCCAGCATCAGCAGGGTTGCGGCGAGAATCGGGAAGGCGATCAGGACCAGGATCGAGGTCACCAGGATGTTCCAGGTGAAGATCGGCATCCGGAACATCGTCATACCGGGCGCCCGCATCGTGATGATCGTGGTGACGAAGTTGACCGCACCGAGGATGGTGCCCAGGCCGGCCATCCACAGGCCCATCACCCACAGGTCACCACCGACACCCGGTGAGCGCGTACCACCGGACAGTGGGGCATAGCCGGTCCAGCCGAAGTCCGCGGCCCCGCCGGGCGTCATGAAGCCGGACAGCGTGATCAGGCCGCCGAAGAGGAACAGCCAGTAGCTGAACATGTTGAGCCGTGGGAACGCGACGTCGGGGGCGCCGATCTGGACCGGCATGATCTCGTTGGCGAAGCCGACGAACAGCGGGGTCGCGAACAGCAGCAGCATGATCGTGCCGTGCATGGTGAAGAGCTGGTTGTAGACCTCTTCGTCGACGATCTGCAACCCCGGCTTGGCCAGCTCGGCCCGGATCAGCAGCGCCATCACGCCACCGATCAGGAAGAACGCGAACGAGGTCATCAGGTAGAGATGCCCGATCAGCTTGTGGTCGGTGGTGGACACCCACTTGCCGACCACACTGCCCAGGCTTCGTCTGCGCGGGAGCGTAGTCGTCGTCCCAGCGCCGATCCGTTCCACCAAGTCAGCCATCAACGTCTCCACTTGCACGATCCCTCCCAGCGCGCGAAGTGTCCAGTCGCAGCACGCAGGAAGACGGGACAGGTAGCAGCAGTGCTCCACCTGCCCGGCCCGTGGACGTGACAGCCGGCCTCGCTGAGAAGGTGATGAACCTGGTTAATCTCGAAAGAGGAGCCTGGTTTGTAGGCAAGATGGTGTCCTCTTGCTACCTTGACGACGCATTGATCTGATTCATTCGTCGGAAAGAGCTCATGAAGATCACCCATGTCGAGACCCATCGAGTCCGGATTCCCGCCGCGAGTCCGCCGTTCAGCTGGCGTGCGGGTCTCGGCGGGAGCGCGCCGGACGCCGACGGCGCCGTGCTCCGGATCGGTACCGACGAGGGCGCTGAGGGGGTGGCGCTGTTCGCCCGTCCCGGTGGCGCCGCGCAGCTGGAGGAGCTCGTCGATCGGGTGTTCCGGGACGAGCTGGTCGGCCAGGATCCGTACCAGCGGGAGTGGCTCTGGCACCGGATCTGGGAGCTCGACCGGATCGAGGAGCTCCCGCTGCCCACGCTCGGCCTGATCGACGTCGCGCTGTGGGATCTCGCCGGCCGCGTCGCCGGGCAGCCGGTCTGGCAGTTGCTCGGTGGTCACCGGCGCTCGATCCCGGCGTACGCGTCGACCTCGACCTTCGCCACGACCGCGGAGTTCCTCGATGTGGCGACCCAGTGCCTCGAGGCCGGGTACGCGGCGATCAAGTTGCACGCCTGGGGCGATGCACGTCGCGATGCGAAGTTGTGCGCGGCCCTGCGCGAACATGTCGGCGACGACGTGCCACTGATGTACGACGGCTCAGCCGGCTTCGACCTGCCCGATGCGATCCGGCTCGGCCGCGCACTCACGGACCTGGACTACCTCTGGTACGAGGAGCCGATGCGTGAGTTCAGCGTCACGGCGTACGGGCTCCTGGCTCGGTCGGTCGGCGTCCCGCTGCTGGTCGCCGAGACCTCGGACGGCGCGCATCTGAACGCCGCCGACTTCATCAACTCGGGCGCGGCGACCTTCGGCGTACGGGCGAGCACAACCCTGCGCGGCGGGATCACCGGAGCGATGCGGATCGCTCACCTGGCCGATGCCTATCGCCTCCGCGCCGAGGTCCACGGCTCCGACATCCCCAACCAGCACCTCTGCATGGCCATCTCGAACACCACGTACTACGAGTCGCTGGTGACCTCGACCGACGTCCGCCGCGAGGCCTGTGTCGATTCCGACGGACTGGTCCACGCACCCCTTGCGCCCGGCATCGCCCTGCCCGCGCACCTCGAATACCCGGCAGCACTCCGCCATCTCGTCGCCACGCCGTGACGACATCGATCCCCAAGGGCTGACGCCGCGCGGCCCTCGCGTCGGAACACGTGGGTAGCACCAGGGGAAGGCACTGGTGTGAGTGGTTCCCGGGCGACGAACAGTGGGGTCAGTGGATCCCGCCAGGGAATCCCTCGAGGAAACGGAACGTACATGTCCACCATCCATCTCACCGAGATCACCACCTCGACACCCGAGCAGTTCGTCGCCGGGCTGACCGACTTCGGGCCGGGCCGGTCGAAGCTGTTCGTCAACAGCTCCGACGACCACCTCTTGGTCCATGCCCAGGGCCCCGGGTACGCCGAGGTGACCGAAGGCAACGACAGCGCCTGGGAACGGCTGCGCTACGACTGGTCGAACCCGGACCACATCGTCCTCAAGACCATCGACTCCAACCTGTGGGGCGGAGCGTCCGGTCACACCTACACCCTGCGCCGCCGGACGGACGGCACGACCACGATCGACGCGTCGATCGTGCGCCAGGGCAAGAACTTCAAGGGCCGGATGCTCGGGATCGTGCTCGGCCTGTTCGGCAAGAGCGTGCTCGGCAAGCCGTTCCACGACTCCGTCAAGGCCATCGAGGCCCGCAACCTCCAAGCACCCACCACTGGCAACACAAAGGCGTGAACACGATGAACAAGCTGATCCAGTCCGTACGAAACCTGAGCCGCACCGTCGTCCTGACCGCACTCGGCGGCACCCTGCTGCTGGCCGGCACGACCACCGCACAAGCCACGATGGGAACACAAACCCCACCTAAACCGACGATCGTCCTGCTCCACGGGGCGTTCGCCGATGGGAGCAGCTGGTCGGAGGTGACGGGCCGGTTGCAGCGGGACGGCTATCAGGTCGTCGCTCCGGCCGTCCAGCTGCGAGGCATCGCAGCCGATACGTCGTACCTGAGCGGGGTACTGGCGACCATTCCCGGTCCTAAGGTTCTGGTCGGGCATTCGTACGGTGGCGCGCTCGTGAGTGAGCTGGCCGGTACCGAGGGCGTGAAGTCGCTCGTCTACGTCAACGCGTTCATTCCGCAGGCCGGTGAGACGCTGGGCGCGCTGAACTCGCAGTTCCCCGGCAGCGACCTGGGCTCGGCGACCACCCCGATCGCCTACCCCGGTGGACTCGATCTCGCGATCAAGCCCGACAACGCTCGCGCGGTCTTCGCCGCCGACCTCCCGGCCCGCCAGGCGTCCGCGTTCGTGGCCGCTCAGCGCCCGGTCGCCGCGGCTGCCTTCGGTGAGCCGATCGAGCGGACGGCCCCGGCGGCGCTGCCGAAGTACGCGGTCGTCTCGACCGGTGACCACGCGATCTCTCCGGCGGCCGAGCGCTTCATGGCCAACCGCGCCGGCGCGAGGATCGTCGAGGTCGACGGCGCCTCCCACCTGGTCATGCTCTCGCAACCCGACACGGTGACCAATGTGATCGAACGGGCCGCGCGCTGAGTGCGACGCCAGCCATCCCAGCAGGCCGGAGCCACCCGCTCCGGCCTGGCTCGCCCTCAGGGATGGATGTAGAGGCCTTCGCCGAGGTCCAGGCGCAGGGATTCGAGGATGACGAAGACGGTGCTGGTGATGAAGACGTCGGCGGCGCCGAGAACGCCGGAGTACTTCTCGACCACTGGCGCGGCGGCTTGGGCGGAGGCTGTGTCGAGGTAGGCCTTGACGGCCGCCCACACGTTGTCGCCGTACCTGGCGTAGAAGGGCATCGGGTCGACGGTGGCCAGCGCGGTGCGGACGTTGTCGACGATGTCGGCCAGGTAGTGCTGGTGCAGGGTGAGATCGTCGCGGGTGCCCAGCCGGCCCAGGTGGCCACCGATGAAGTGCTTCCACGGATAGTCGAGAGCGTTGTCCGGTGCGGCGATGGAGCCGGGTACGTCGACGTTGACGTTGAAGGCGGCGAACGACGCCCAGCCCGGAACCACCACGTCGATCAGCATCAGCGTCTCGTGGCCGGGCAGGTGGATGTAGATGTTGTCCGGCGTGTGGTTGGAACCGTGCCAGGCGAGATTGACGGTCTCGCCGCCGACCTCCAGAGCGTGCTTGGTGTCGAAGGTCAGGTCGGGCGCAGGCCGTGCAGGGTCGCCGGTCCGGGCCAGCAGCCGCTTGGTCTCGGCATGGCCGATCCGCACCACGTCCGGGCCGAACAGCGACGAGGCGCCGATATGGTCGGCGTGATGGTGTGAGTAGACGAGGTGGGTGACCTTGTTCGGAACGCCGTTCGCCGCCGCGATCTCGTCGATGGCGCGCTGCAGGTTGTGGCCGATGGTGGGTGGTGCGTCGAACAGGACGACACCGTCGGCGGTGGTCAGGAAGGCCGCCTGGTACCCGCCGTCGGTGACCCAGTAGAGATTCCTCTCCACCCGGCCGACGTAGTAGCCGTGTTCGTTGACTGCGGGGCCTGTTGCGGATTGCGGTACCGGAGCATATTCGGGCAGTTCGATAGTGGACATGAAGCCAGGATCGGCACGGATCAGGTGACCGGCCATCACCGGAATCAGGTGATCGGGCAACTATCATTGCGGTGTGCCTGCGCTGATCGACCGCCATGACCTGGTCGTCGCGCTGGATCGTGCGGCGGCCAAGCGGGTAACGATCATCTCGGCGCCGGCCGGGAGCGGCAAGACCTCGCTGCTGCGGCTTTGGGCCGGGCAGCAGCAGCGTCCGCTCGCGTTCGTGACGGTGCGGCCCGACCAGCGGTTCTGGTTCGACGTACTGTGCGGAATCCACGCGGCGTGTGGATCCGACCCGCCGGTCGCGACACCGGGCGGCGGCGAGCGCGAGAAGGCTCTGTCCGAGCTCGCGACGATCGAGGGATCGTTCGTGCTGGTCGTCGACGACGCGCACGAACTCGAATCGCCCGGCGAGTTGGCCACCCTGCTGAGTGAACTCCCGCCTCTCGCGCACGCGGTCGTCGCCACCCGCGGCGAGCTGCCGCTCCAGCTGCACAAGCTTCGGCTCGCCGGTGAGCTGGCCGAGATTCGCGGTCCGGAGCTGCGATTCACGGTCGAGGAGACCGGGAAGCTGGTCGCGGCGGCAGGTCTCGCGCTGTCCGGCCAGGCTGTCGAAGTACTGCAGCAGCGTACTGAAGGCTGGGCGGCCGGGCTGCGGCTAGCAGTCCTGTCGCTGGCTGGGAATCCGGATCCGGAACGATTCGTCGCCGAGTTCTCCGGCAGCGATCGGACCGTGGCCGAGTACCTGCTGGCCGAGATGCTGGAGCGGCAGAGCCCCGAGGTACAGAATCTGTTGTTGCGCACCTCGCTGCTGGACAAGGTCAACGGCGACCTGGCCGACGTGCTCACGGGCGGATCCGGTGCCGAGAGGGTCCTGCTGGAGCTGGAGCGGGCGAACGCCTTCGTCACGTCGCTGGACGTCGAGCGCACGTGGTTCCGCTACCACCAGATGTTCGCGGGCCTGTTGCGCCTGGAACTTCGGCGTACTCAGCCGGACAGCATCCCTGCTCTCCATCGGCTCGCTGCCCAGTGGTTCGCAGAACACGCTCAACCCGCCGCCGCGGTCCGGCATCTGCAGCGGGCAGGCGACTGGGCGGAGGCCGGGCGGCTGCTGACCGAGCGCGCGCTCAGTCTGACCCTCGATGGGGAGGCAGGGACGGTACGAACGCTCCTCCACGCCTTCCCGGCTCCCGGCGACTCTCTCGCGCTGGTCCATGCCATCGACGAACTGAACCGGATGCGGCTCGACGAAGCGGCAGCGCACCTCGAGACCGCTCGATCGGCCGGCGAGCATCCGATGGTCGTCGCCGTCCTGGATCTGCAACTCGCCAGGCTACGGGGCGAGTACGACCGTGTCGTTGCGCAGGACAACAACCTTCCGGACGCCGATCTGCGCGCTGTCCTGCTTCAGAACCTCGGTGCGACCGAGGCATGGTCGCGGCGGCCGGCAGACGCGGAGCGCCATCTGTCCGAGGGCGCGGTCCTCGCCCGCGATCTCAACCGCCCGTACCTCGAAGTGGCCTGCCTGGCCTATCTGAGCTTCGTGGCCACCCTTCGGTCCCTTCCGCTGGCCCGCCGGCATGCCGAGGACGCGATCGCGCTGGCGAACCGGCACGGGTTGGACGACGAACCGGTGGTTGCGCCTGCCTACGCCACGCTCGCCTGGGTCCTGGTGTGGACGGGGGAGTTCGACCATGCCGAACGCTGGCTGGATCGCGCCGTACGCACGGTCAGCGAACCCGGCATCCAGCTGCTCACGCATGTCGTCGCCGGGATGATCGCGGCCGCCCGTGAGCGTCACCAGGAGGCGCTGGCCGAGTTCGGCGAGGCGGGCGGCGACCACGCGTTCTCGGGTCAGGTGGCCGCCTGGACGATCGCCACGCTGGCCCGCGCCGGAATGTTCGACGAGGCACGGACGATGCTCGCCGCAACGGGTGACGTACGCACCGCCGCCGCAGCGATCCACCTGGCTGACCATGACGCGGCGGCCGCCCGCCGCGTACTCGAGTCCGACGCCGTTCTGGGGCTCGAGGGAAGCCTGATGATGGCGCTCGCCTGTTGCGACCTCGGCGACAAGGGCGCCGCCGTAGCCGCGATCGAGCACGCGCTCGACCTCGCCGAGCAGGATCGGCTGATCCTGCCGTTCGCGATGACCGGTGCGTGGCGGGTTTTGGAGGTTCTGCCGGCTTGGCAGACCCGGCACGCGGCGCTCGTGGCCGATGTCCTCGACGCTGTCCGCAGCGGTACGCCGCCGGCCCGTGGGCCGGTCGAAAGCCTCAGCCCTGGTGAGCTTCGGGTCCTCCGCTACCTGCCCACGAACCTGACCCGGCCGGAGATCGCCGCCGAACTGCTGCTCTCGCTGAACACTGTCAACACCCACATTCGCAGGATCTACGCCAAGCTCGGCGCCACGGATCGCAGTACCGCCGTCCAGCGCGGTCGCGAACTCAGTCTGATCTCCGGCACGCGTTGAGACCTGCGGCTCAGAGGCTGTGGACCAAGCCGCCGTCGCATCGGACGGCCGTTCCCGTCACGTACGACGACAGGTCGCTGCACAGGAAGGCGGCTACGGCAGCGAACTCGTGGACGGCGCCGAAGCGGCGCATCGGGACCTCGGCGGCCTCTTCGGCCTGGATCTCGGCTGCGGGCCGGCCCGTCCGGGCGGCCTTGGTTGCTTCGACGGCATCGCGGCGGGCGGTACGGAAGCCGCCGGCCAGTAGGAGGTTCACGGTGACGCCCTCGGGTGCGACCTGGGTTGCGAGGGTTTTGAGGTAGCCGGCGAGGGCGGGACGGGCGATGTTCGACAACGCCAGCGCGGGCAGGGGCTCCACGATGTTCGTGGCCGAGACTGCGAGGATCCTGCCCCAGCCGCGTTCGCGCATTCCGTCGAGTACGAGGGACACCAGTCGCTGCTGTGGCTGGATCACCGACGCCATCGCCGTACCGATGTCCTCCGTTGTGACGTCCAGGGCGGTGGCCGGCCTGGGGCCGGGACCGTTGAGGACCAGGATGTCCACCGATCCGAACGCCTCGGTGGCGGCCTGGATGATCTGTTCGGGGCCGCCGTCGCTCATCATGTCCACGCTGATACCGATTGCCGACGGCAACTGTGCGGCGATCGACCTGGCCAACTCCGCCCGGCGGCCGGTCACCACGACGTTCGCGCCTTCCGCGGCGAGCGCCCTGGCAACACCTTCGCCCAATCCGGAGGTGGACGCGCACACCACCGCGGTCCGGCCGGCAATCTTCAGATCCATGAACCTGCTCCTTCGATCGTGCGGGTTGGAGGCGAGAAACGCGGCGGGGAGAACAAGCCCGCTGTCACAAGCCGGCGGTCGGCTCGGTCATAGCTGAGTACTGGTCGTCTACGTAGTGGGAGTGATCTGTGTGACCGTGTTCGAGGACGAGTCGGTAGTGGAGGACGCCGCGCTGGCGTCGGCGCTGCCAGGCGACTTCCGTAGTGCCTTCGCCGAGGTGAACGGGACGACGTTGCACTACGTCGCCGGCGGCCAGGGTGAACCGCTGGTGCTGTTGCCTGGCTGGCCGGTGACGTGGCGGGAGTTCCGCCACGTGATGCCTCTGCTGGCCGAGCGGTACCGGGTGATCGCGGTCGATCTGCGGGGGATGAACCTGTCGGCCAAGCCGGACTCCGGCTACGACAAGCGGACGATGGCGCGCGACATCCTCGAGCTCGTTCACCACCTCGGCTACTCGAAGGCCGCCATCGCCGGGCACGACATCGGCTCGATGGTTGCCTTCAGCTACGCGGTCAATCATCCCGAGGCCGTCACCGAACTGGCCGTCATGGAGGTCGGCCATCCGGATCCCAGCCTGTACGAGCTGAAGCTGCTGCCGTCGGAGGGTGCGCCGAATCTGTGGTGGTTCCCGCTCAACCAGATCCGTGGTCTGCCCGAGCAGCTGCTGGCAGGACGGATGCGGTTCGTCGTCGACTACGTGTTCGACAGCCATCTCGTCGATCGGAGCAAGGTCGGCGAAGGCGATCGGCAGGCGTATGCCCGGGCCTACGACAGTGCAGATGCCATCCGGGCCGGGAACGGCTGGTTCCAGGCCTTCGACCAGGACGTTGCCGACTTCAGGACCTACGGCAAGGTGACGGTACCGATGCTCGGTCTCGCCTCGCCGGCGAACTTCGCGGGGATCCGGCAAACCTTGCCGCAGTCGGGTACTGACGTCCGGCTGGCGATGATCGACGGCTCCGGTCACTTCCTCCCGATCGAACAACCAGAGGCTGTGGCG
Source organism: Kribbella koreensis (assembly GCF_039525325.1). Lineage (NCBI taxonomy): Bacteria > Bacillati > Actinomycetota > Actinomycetes > Propionibacteriales > Kribbellaceae > Kribbella > Kribbella koreensis. Next base: position 159,747 of record NZ_BAAAHK010000003.1, on the reverse strand, counting down.
CAGGCACTCATCGACTTCTTCGGCTGACAGTCCCAGGGTGCGCTTCCCCGCGTGTGCGTTCACACCTGCAAAGACAGAACACCACCACAACCTGTGACACCGTCGGCTCAGGGATCCTTGCCGGTCAGGTCTTGCCGGCCTTCTCCAGGCTGTTCGGTTCCGGGCGGCCGGGGTCCTCGGTGGTCGGTGTGTTGCCGGCGAAGTAGAAGCGGGAGAGGGCGGCGCGGATCCGGCGGCGATGGCGGTGCGGGCGGTCGACTCCGTTTGCGTCCGTGTCGTCGCCGCGGGCCACGGGGTGCCGGCTCTCGTGGGCGGTCAGTGCGTAGGCCTCGTACCGGGTGATGGGGTCGTGCTTCTCGTAGTACCGGCCGTCGGGGGAGCGGACGATGATGCCGGACTCGCGGCCGTGCAGCACGCGGTCGAGATCGGCGCGTTGCAGTGAGATGGCGATCCGGCGGGTGATCCAGAACGCCAGCACCGGGCCGAGGAAGATCAGCACGCGGCAGACCCAGGTGATCGTATTGATCGACAGCTGGAAGTGGGTTGCGACGAGGTCGTTGCCGCTGTTGAGCCACAGCACGCCGTAGAAGGTGATGATCGCGACACCGATGCCGGTGCGGGTCGGCTGGTTGCGTGGGCGGTCGAGCAGATGGTGTTCGCGGCGATCGCCGGTGACGAAGTTCTCGATGAACGGGTAGAGCGCGACGAACCCGATGAACAGCGGCGGCATCAGGAGCGCCGGTACTACGACGTTCCAGCTGATCGTGATGCCCCAGAAGTGCGATTCGACTCCGGGCATCAGGCGGACGGCGCCGTCGAGCCAGGCCATGTACCAGTCGGGCTGGGAACCGGCGGTGACCTCCGCGGGGTTGTACGGGCCGTACAGCCAGACCGGGTTGATCTGCAGCAGCGCGCCCATCATTGCGAGCACTCCGAAGACGACGAAGAAGAAGCCGCCGGCCTTGGCCATGTAGACCGGCATCAGCGGGTAGCCGACGACGTTCTTCTCGGTCCGGCCAGGCCCTGGGTACTGCGTGTGCTTGTGGTAGACGACGAGGATCAGGTGGACCGTGATCAGGCCGAGCAGGATGCCTGGGATCAGGAGCACGTGCACGGTGAAGAACCGGGAGACGAACTCGTCACCGGGGAACTGGCCGCCGAAGATGAAGAACGACATGTACGTGCCGACGACGGGAGCGGCGAGGACCAGCCCTTCGGTGATCCGCAGCCCGGTGCCGGACAGCAGGTCGTCGGGCAGGCCGTAGCCGATGAAGCCCTCGATGATGCCGAGGAACAGCATCACGATCCCGATCAGCCAGTTGAGCTCACGCGGCTTGCGGAACGCGCCGGTGAAGAAGACGCGCAGCAGGTGCACGCTCATCGAGGCGACGAAGAGCACTGCGGCCCAGTGGTGGATCTGCCGCATCAGCAGGCCGCCGCGGATGTCGAAGGAGATCCGCAGTGTCGACTCGTAGGCCTCGGACATGTGCAGGCCCTTGAGCAGGCTGTACGAGCCCTGGTAGGTGACGTCGGCCATCGACGGCTTGAACCACAGGGTGAGGAAGATGCCGGTCAGGATCAGGATGACGAAGCTGTAGAGCGCGATCTCGCCGAGCATGAAGGACCAGTGGTCGGGGAAGACCTTGCGCAGGTTCTTCTTGCCGAGCTTGGCGATCCCCGTCCGGTCGTCGACCCAGCGCACCGCGGTGGGCAGATCCTGTCCCGCCATCGTCACCTCGTCCGGAGACCGAATGAAACTTATGCGTAAGTTATGCACGCGGTCAGCCGGCCTGTAAAGGTTCAGGCGTGGCTTGCACAAGTTCGACGCGGTCTCGCTGCTGGATTCGCGGTCGTGCGAGTTCAGTCGTGGGTGGCTGTCACGTGGTAGACGCGGCCACCCCAGCCGTCGTCGGGGAACGAGTCGGAGATCCGGACGTAGGCTGCTTTGTCCGGGCCGAGATGAGCGCTGAGGTCGAACGTCCTGGCCAGCTTGTTCTCACCGTCGTGGAAGGGCTGTGTCTCGGTGGCCACCGTGGTCCACTGCTGCCCGTCGCCGCTGACCTGTACGACGAACTCGTTGTCGATCGTCAGTGTCGCGGAGGCCGTGGTGGTGTCGGCCGGGAACGGGAAGCGGTAGACGAAGTACGAGTGCCCGTCGGCGAACCGGTTCTGGACGCCGTTGCTCTGTGAGCCGTCCGCGTCCCACAGCCAGGGGGTCTCGGCCGCCGTACCGGTGTCGAAGTCGGCGGTGTTCGCGATCAGGATGTCGGCTCGGGTGCTGAACGACAGTTGTGAGCCGGAGGTCGCGGTCGCGCTCACCGGGTAGCGGCCGTCCGGCGTACCGGCGGGGATCGTCACATCGAGCTGGACCGACGAGTGCACCGGTACGGCGTTGCCGTGCGGGCGAAGGAGCACCGTCGAGCGTGGGGGAGTGACGGCCCATCCCGACGGGGCAGTTGCCCGTACGGCGACCTGGAGCGGCTCACGTCCCGTGGCCTGGACGTCGACTGTCAGCTTCACGTGGGTGGCGGCGCCGGTCGACGGCATCACCACCGGCAGGGCCGGATCGGTGGTGGCCGACAGCGACCGCGTCGGCGGCGTGGACGGCACGGCAGCGATCAGCGCGCTGAGGGCACTGGCCTGTGTCCGCCAGTCGAAGACGTTCGGCTCGGCGCCTGACCAGCGCTCGCCCAGCCGATCGGCGGCGTCGCGGTCGTTGCCCCAGACCGTTGCGGCCTGCTGAGCAACGAAAGCGGTGTAGCGGTGATCGTGCGTGGTGTCGGCGAGGTCCATCCAGTAGCGCATGAATATGCCCTTGAACTGCTTGCCGTTGTCGTCGCATGTGCGGCCGGGCGCATCGCAGTACTCCGTCAGGACGCCGTCGGTCACCAGTCCGCCGGGAGCGATGGCCGCGTCGGCCAAGCGTCGTACCGTGGTCAGCAGCTTCGGATCATGGGTCGCTCGCCACAGTTCGAGGCCGGCCCCGATGGCCAGGCCCTGGTTGTAGCTCCAGACGGTGTCGCCGTTGCTGCTGCAGTCGTCCCTCAAACCGTCGTTGACCAGGCCGGCGGAGTTGATCATGCCGCTGGCGGTGAACCAGTTCCAGCCCTCCTTCGCGCGACCGAGCCAGTGCTTGTCGCGCGGCAGGCGGTTGTGGAGTTCGGCGGTGAGGCGGATCCACAGGCCGTTGGTGACGGCGTTCTTGTAGGTACGTTCCCCGTTCCACCAGACGCCGCCGCCACAGGTGCTCGGGTCCCAGTAGCCCTCGACGTACTCGGCGATCGTGACCGCCATGTCGAGGTACTTGCGGTTCTTCGTCAGGTCGTACGCCTGGATCCAGGTCAGGCCCCACCACTCGGAGTCGTCGATGGCACGGCTGGTGAAGTTCCCGAGCAGCGGATCACCGGACAGGTACCCGGCCGGGAACACGCCCTTGTCCTTCTCGAAGGTGTTGTCCAGCTGAGGCAGGTAACGCCGGTCGCCGGTGCGCTCCATGTAGTCGCCGACGGTCTGCAAGGCAACCGCGGAATTCCACCAGCTCGACGGAAACCACGCCTTGACCGGCTCGTACGAACTCATCAGCTCGTCAGCGGCAACCCGGGCCCGAGCGGTCGCTGCCGGACCGTCGGAGGCGGGCGCGGCACCAGCGGCCGGCGCGGACAGCGCCGCTCCGGCCAGGACTGCTCCAGCCACCAGTATCTGCAAAGTTCGGGCAGCACGAATCACGGCGACGATCTCCTCGACTACTTCGGGGCGGCTCGGGCGGAAGAGGTTGGAAACGTTTCAGTCTCCGACCAGAAGTATCGTCGTCCCAGCAGACAACGCTGTCAATGCCCCGGAGTCACCTGTCCGCCGCCCTGTCCCGGGTGGCCGGCGCATGGTTTGGCAGGGAGCGGGTACGGAGGGTTTGCTGCTGACCGTGGTCCGGAGGTGGGCCACGCCGTGACGTTGTTCTGTCGCGAGGTCGAGATGAGTTTCTTTGTCAGTTCAGTGCCCACCCAGTGCTGGTCCGCCCGGGATCGCGCGGCGCGCGAGTCCGCGACGCAGGAGTTGTTCGAGCGGCGGGAGCGTAGTACCGGCGAAACCGAGCGGCAGCAGCTGCTCGAGGCGATCGTCGAGCTCAACATCGAGATGGCGCGGGGGATCGCGCAGCGGTTCCGGCACAAGGGTCCGGAGGTGGAAGACCTGGAGCAGGTCGCTTATCTGGGGCTGGTGAAGGCGGCGCACGGCTACCGGCTCGACGCCGATACGCCGTTCATCGGGTATGCGATTCCGACCATCCGGGGCGAGGTCAAGCGGTACTTCCGGGACTGCGCGTGGACGGTGCGGATTCCGCGCCGGCTGCAGGAGTTGCAGGGGATGATCGCGGCGAAGCTGCCGGACCTGGAGCAGGAGCTGGGGCGGGAGCCGAACTCGGCCGAGATCGCCGAGCGGCTGGGTGTGGAGGTTGAGGAGGTCGAGCGGGCAAGGGTCGCCCATGGCTGTTTCACGGTGCTGTCGCTGGATCGCCCGGAGACGGATGCCGGTCTGTCGCTGGCCGACGTGGTGGCCGCCGAGGACGACCGGGCGCTGGATCAGTTGGAGGCGATCGAGGTGCTCCGGCCGGTCTTGGCGGACCTGAGCGATCGGGATCGGGAGATCCTGCAGTTGCGATTCGTGGAAGGCCTGGCGCAGACCGACATCGGCGCTGAGCTGGGCGTCAGTCAGATGCAGGTCTCGCGTCTGCTCCGCCAGATCCTGGACAGCCTGAGGAACAAGCTCGCCCCGGTCCGGTCAGCCGCCTGATCGGCACCCGGTTCGGACCCGGTGACGCGGGTACCTGCGGTCTATGGATGACACGAAACTTCTGGAGGCAACGCGGCGACTGTCGAAGTCGCTGACAGCGGGCGACCTGGACCACACGCTGGGTCGCATCACGGCGGCGGCGGTCGAGGTGCTTCCGGAGGTGGAGTACGCCAGCATCACGGTGAAGCACAGCGACGGGCGGCTCGAGACCGCGGCGCCCACCGCCGACTTGTTGTGGGGCGTGGACGCCGCGCAGTACGAGCTTCAGGAGGGGCCGTGCTACGAGGCCGCGACCGACAGCGTGCACGTCCTGTCTCCCGACCTCGCCGCCGATCCGCGCTTTCCGCGCTACGCCGCGAGCGCGGTGGCCGCCGGGATCGTCGCGCAGGCGGGTCTGCGTCTGTTCGACGCGCCCCAATCGCAGGGGGCGCTGAATTTGTACTCGACGGTGGTCGGCTCGTTCGAGGATCTCGGCGCGATCGGGGCGCTGTTCACGCACCAGTCGGCGATGGCGATCGGCTATGCGCGCGAGATCGAGAACCTGCAGGACGCGCTGCGGACCCGGCGGACCATCGGTCAGGCGATCGGCATCTTGATGGAGCGTTACTCGCTGACCGATCAGCGTGCGTTCGCCTTCCTGGCCAGGCTGTCCCAGAACGGGAACGTCAAGCTCAACCGGATCTCCGAGGAGCTCGTCGCCGACGTGGAACGCCTCGGTGAAGAGCGTCTCAAGGCGGACTGAGATCTTGGCTCCGGGGTACGGGAGGGTCTGCGAAGCCGTCAGGAAGGAGATTCCGGTGCAACGGATCGATGCCGCGCCACTGGGCGACGAGGAACTGCAGGGGCTCGACGCGTACTGGAGGGCAGCCAACTACCTGTCCGTCGGGCAGATCTACCTGCTCGCCAATCCGTTGCTGAAGGAGCCGTTGCGGCCTGAGCACATCAAGCCGCGGCTACTCGGGCACTGGGGGACGACGCCTGGGCTCAACCTGATCTACACCCATCTCAACCGGGTGATCCGGCAGCGCGAGCGCGAGCTGATGTATGTGATCGGGCCGGGCCACGGCGGTCCCGCGATCGTGGCGAACAGTTGGCTCGAGGGCAGTTGGACCGCGACCTATCCGAACACCGGGCAGGATCTCGCCGGGCTGACCAGGCTGTTCAGGCAGTTCTCGTTCCCCGGTGGGATTCCGAGTCACGTGGCGCCGGAAGTACCGGGGTCGATCAACGAGGGTGGCGAGCTGGGCTACTCGCTCAGCCACGCGTACGGCGCTGCCTTCGACAACCCGCGGCTGGTGGTGGCCTGTGTGGTCGGAGATGGTGAGGCGGAGACGGGTCCGCTGGCGACCTCGTGGCACTCGAACAAGTTCCTCGATCCGCGGCGCGATGGCGCTGTGCTGCCGATCCTGCATCTGAACGGCTACAAGATCGCCAATCCGTCGGTGCTCGCGCGGATCGGCGACGAGGAGCTGACCGCGCTGCTCCAGGGCTACGGTCACGAGCCCTACCTGGTCGAGGGCTCGGAGCCGGAGGAGGTCCACCAGGCACTCGCGGCCGCGATGGATCGCTGCCTCGACCGGATCGACGAGATCCAGCGCGAGGCCCGTACGACGGTCGCGGACGTCGCCCGCGCCGCGTGGCCGATGATCGTGCTCAAGACGCCGAAGGGCTGGACCGGTCCGCACACGGTCGACGGCGAGCAGGTCGAGGACACCTGGCGGGCGCATCAGGTGCCGCTGTCGGGCGTACGGACGAATGAGGATCATCTGCGGCAGCTGGAGGATTGGCTGCGGAGTTATCGGCCGGAGGAGCTGTTCGAGGAGACCGGCCGGCCGGTCTCGAGCGTCTTGGCGCTTGCGCCGTCGGCGGACCGGCGGATGGGGTCCAGTCCGCATGCCAACGGTGGGTTGATCACGCGTGATCTGGAGTTGCCGGCGATCGCGGAGTACGCCGTACCGGTGAAGGCGCCCGGTGCTGAGGACGGTGAGCCGACGAAGGTGCTGGGAGCGTTCCTGCGAGACGTCTTCACCGCCAATCAGGCGCATCGCAACTTCCGGATGGTCGGGCCGGACGAGACCGAGTCGAACCGGTTGTCCGCGGTCTACGAGGTGACCGCCAAGGCGTGGAACGCGGACCGGCGTGACACCGACGTCAACCTGGCCACGGACGGGCGGGTGCTGGAGATGCTCAGCGAGCACACCTGTCAGGGGTGGCTGGAGGGGTATCTGCTCACTGGGCGGCACGGGTTGTTCTCGTCGTACGAGGCGTTCGTGCACATCGTGGACTCGATGGTGAACCAGCACGCGAAGTGGCTGAAGACCGTCAACCGGCTCGACTGGCGGCGGCCGATCCCCTCGCTGAACTATCTGCTGACCTCGCACGTGTGGCGGCAGGACCACAACGGCTTCTCGCACCAGGATCCGGGCTTCATCGATCACGTGGTGAACAAGAAGGCCGAGGTCGTCCGGGTCTATCTGCCGCCGGACACGAACACGCTGCTGTCCACTATGGATCACTGCCTGCGGACGAAGAACTACATCAACGTCGTTGTCGCAGGCAAGCAACCGCAGCCGAACTGGCTCGACTGGGACGCGGCGGCGCTGCACTGTGCTCGCGGAATCGGGGTCTGGGACTTCGCCGGCAACGACGACGGCGAGCCGGACGTGGTGATGGCCTGCGCCGGCGACGTACCGACCCTGGAGACGATGGCGGCGGTCGATCTCCTGCGCGAACACCTGCCGAAGCTGAAGATCCGGGTCGTCAACGTGGTCGACCTGATGCGGTTGCAGGACGCGACCGAGCACCCGCACGGGCTCACCGACTCGGACTTCGACGCGCTCTTCCCGCCCGGTACGCCGGTGATCTTCGCGTACCACGGTTATCCGTGGCTGATCCATCGGCTCACGTATCGCCGCAACAACCACCAGGACCTTCACGTGCGCGGTTTCATCGAGGAGGGTACGACGACCACGCCGTTCGACATGGTCGTCCGCAACAACCTCGACCGGTACCACCTGGCAATGGACGTGATCGACCGGGTCCCGTCGCTGGGCACCCACGCGATCTCGACCCGTCAGTGGTTCACCGACCAGCGAACCCGGCACCACGCCTACGTAAGGGAGCACGGCGAGGACCTACCCGAGGTTCGCGACTGGCGTTGGAGCCGCTGAACGGGCTTGGTACGTGAGCACGAACACCGACGACGGAACCCCCTGACCGCTCACCCGGGCTCGCCGTGCGCCTTCCGGCGGATGATGACGACGAGGTCGATCGCGGCGACGACGGCCAGCGCGACCGCGACCACGATCAGAATCACCGGCAGCCCCGCGTAGCCGAAGACCACCGCGGCACCACCGCAAACGACCAGCCCGTAGACCGCAAGCACAAGCCGCAACGTCAGCGCACTACGCGGACGCCGCGACGCTCCGCCTGGTTCACCCGAGCCTCCAGAGCGATCCATACCTCCCATGGTGCCCCCCCGGGCGCTGGTTCGTGGCCTCGAACAAGCCGAGGTGCGCGCGGCTGCGATGTCAACGGATTGATGACGGATGGGGTTGTCAATGGATCGATGACGCGTTATAAAAGTCGTGCGTGTTGACACCGACGAACGACTAGTCAGGAGGTGGAACGATGTTGATGCGCACCGACCCGTTCCGTGAGTTCGATCGGCTGGCCCAGCTGGTGACCGGTGGTAGTGCCCCGGGGACCTGGTCCAAGCCGAGTCCGATGCCGATGGATGCCTACCGCTCGGGTGACGAGTACGTCGTGGTCTTCGACCTGCCCGGCGTCTCGGCCGACGCGATCGACCTCGATGTCGAGCGGAACGTGCTGACGGTGAAGGCCGAGCGCCGGCCCGCGGCGCTGGCCGAAGGCGTCGAGATGCAGGTGGCCGAGCGGCCGCTGGGGGTGTTCTCCCGGCAGTTGTTCCTCGGCGACACCCTCGACACCGAGCGGATCGAGGCGGCGTACGACAACGGTGTGCTGACCTTGCGGATTCCGGTCGCGGCGCAGGCCAAGCCGCGCAAGATCAGCATCAGCGCGCCGGCTGACAGCCCGCAGCAGATCGACGCCTGACCCGAGCCTGCGGCCACTTCGACGCGAGGGCCCGACCATGACCGAGCACAGGACCGTGAGCGAGCCGGACGACCCGGACGCGCTGGCCTTCGTGCGGGAGGTCGTCACCGGGCCGGCCGGCCGGGAGCCCGAGGATTTCCTCGAGGCACTGGCCCGGATCCGGGACCTGCGCGAGCAGCTCACGCAGTACGAGCCTCAACTGATCGACGCGGCCCGGCGCCGCGGGGTGAGTTGGGCGCAGCTCGCGCCCGCGCTCGGAGTGGCCAGCAGGCAGGCGGCTGAGCGGCGCTATCTGCGGCTCAGCCCGAACGCGACTGATCCTTCGATGAACGGTGAGCAGCGGCTCCAGGCCGTGCGCGATCAGCGGGCCGGCGACCGGGCGGTGGCGACCTGGGCCAGACAGAACGCCGCCGACCTGCGCCGGCTCGCCGGGCAGATCAGCTCGCTGGACGATCTGGATCCGGTGGTACAGGCAAGTGTCGATCAGATCAGCGTGGCGCTGGGCGACGACGATTCCCTGGCGTTGCTCGGGCCGTTGGCCGCGGCGCAGACTGGTCTCAGCCGCGATCATCCCGCGCTGGCGGATCGCATCGCGGACGTCACCGATCAGACCGACGAGGTACGCCAGGGCAGTCGGCACCGTACCGCCGACCGAGCCTCGACAGAGCAGAAGGGGTAGCGATGAAGCTGTTGTTCGAGATCCGTCCGGTCGAACATCTGGAAGCCAGTGTCGACTATTACCGCGCCCTCGGCCTGGAGCCGCTCGGCTGGCCCGACGACGACACCGCTCTCCTTGCCCCGCGCGATGGGGCGCCGACGATCGTGCTCGTCCGCGACCCCGCCGAAGCCGCCCTCGGCAGCGGGGGAGTGTACGACGTCGGCGACGTGGACACGTTCTTCGACGACCACCCCGACCTGGACTGGCTGATCGCCCCGATCACCTGTCCACTCGGCCGGTACGCCGTATTCGCCGACCGCACCGGCACCTGCATTCGCCTACTCGACCCAGACCCTCACCTGGGCACCGCCGCGTTCGACGCCTTCTCCCTGTACGCGATGGCCGGCTGATGGCGGCCCCGGCCGCTGCTCGTCTGAACGGCCGGGGCCTCCGGACCAGGCTCCCCGCGCGAGGCGCCCGCCCGTAACGGCCCAGTACCCACGGTGACCGCAGATAGTACGCACGCGCTCGACGAGGCCACCGCTCAACCTCCGGAACTAATCGGGTTCTGTGGTGAAGCCCGGGACGACGGTCTCGACCGGGGCTCCTTCTATCTCCAGTGGGGACTCGAGGCTCGCCACGGCCGACTCCATCGTTTCGTGGAGGGCGAACACCTTGTGCAGATGGGTGATCTTGAAGATCTTCTGCAGTCGCGGACTGGCGGCGACGAGCAGTAGTGCACCACCTTCGGCAGCCGCTTCTCGATGAGCGCCGAGCAGGACGCCGATACCGCTGGAGTCCATGAACTCGACCCCGCTCAACTCGACCACCACCGGCCGTGCTCCGAGGACGGCTTTGAGCTCAGCGGTAAGAGCCGGTGTGGTCTCCATATCCAGATCGCCGGCCAATTCGACCACCACCAGGTCGTTGGTCGCGTCGATCCGGATGATCAGGGGGTTTTCGTCGTTGCTCACGACGCAGTCTCCTAGCTGGCCACGCCACGCGGCTACTGGCAGAACCGCTCGATGGACTCTACAAGACCGCCGGCGTCGAAACGCTGCCGATGGTCAGTGTCAGTTCGGGCGTTCGGGGCCGGCCGTGTCCAGGGGGACCTTGTGGGGTGGGACGAGATCGAGGTGGGTGGTTTCGCGGGGGAGGATGGCGTCGAGGAGCCAATCGGTGGCGGTGCGGACGCGGTTGCCAGGCATCGACAGCAGGTGGTAGCCGCGGGTGACCGCCTTGGCAGCGAAGCCGGCCAGCGGTAGGTGGAGTGGGTTGGCTGCGGCTTGGCTGCCGCCGAGGTCGACCACGAAGCCGAGATCGTTGTGGCTGTAGGGCCGGCGGGTGCCCATCCCCAGTGACGCGGCGATGTTTCGGGCGGCTTGCTTGCCTTGGCGCTCGGCATGCTGTGCCGTCATCGGGGTGACCTCGCCGGGCCTGGTGAGGTCCGGTACTGCGGCGGCGTCGCCGCAGGCGAACACCTCGGGATGACCGGGGACGGTCAGGTACTCGTCCACGACGAGGCGCCCCTTGTCCGTCTTCAGGCCGAGTCCTTCGACGACGGGGTCGGCGCGGACGCCGACGCACCAGATCAGTGACTGGGTTGGTACGAACGAGTCGTCCGACAGCCGTACGCCGTCCGCGGTCGCCTCCTCGACGGTCACGCCCATCCGGACGCCGACGGAGCGCTCGCGCAGTACACGGTCGGCTGTCTTGCTCAACCGTTCGTCGAGCTCGGGTAGTACCCGGTCGGCAACGTCGAGGAGCATCCAGCGCATCGTTTGGTCGTGCAGGCGGGGACGCCGCTTCTTGAGCAACTCGGTGTAGAGCACGCCGTGGGCGGCGACCTCGGTGCCCGTGTAGCCCGCGCCGACCACGACGAACGTGCACAGCGCGTCTCGCTCGGCCGGGTCGTCGGCGGCGTCGGCTAGTTCGAGCTGTTCGGCGAGGTGGTCACGCAGGTAGACGGCTTCGGGTACGCCGCGGAAGCCGTGTGCGTGCTCGGCGATTCCGGGGATGGGCAGCAGTTTGTTCACGCTGCCGACGGCGATCACCAGCCGGTCGTACCCGAGTTCGCCGCGTTCGCCGGCCGGCTCGGCGTACCGGACTGTCCGTTCGGTGAGGTCGAGGCCGTCGACCTCACCGAGTACGAGCTGCACGCCGGGCAGGGTGTCCGCGATCGAGACCGTGACCCGGCGCGGCTCGAGGATGCCGGTCGCGACCTCCGGTAGCAGCGGTACGTACAGGAAATAGTCGGTCGGATTGACGATCACGACCTCGGCGGTGTCCCGCGTCAGCCGGTTGAGCGTTCTGGCGGCGTGATATCCGGCGAATCCCGCTCCGACAACGACAATCCTCGGTCGACTCATCCCACCCGGGTACCTGATCTGTCCCCGCCGCAAACCCTGGCCGGATTGGTCTGGGTGGCCGGGGGTATCGGTAGGTATGAAAGCATTGACTTGGCAGGGCAAGCGGAAGATCGAGTACTCCGAGGTGCCGGATCCGGTGATCAAGGAGCCGAGGGACGCGATCATCGAGGTGACCTCGACCGGGATCTGCGGGTCGGATCTGCATCTGTACGAGGTGATGGCGCCATATCTGGAGCCTGGTGACGTGCTCGGGCACGAGCCGATGGGCGTCGTGGTCGAGACCGGCGCCGAGGTGCCGAACCTGAAGGTGGGGGATCGGGTGGTGATCCCGTTCGGGATCGCCTGCGGTAGTTGCTTCATGTGCGACCGCGGTCTGCAGTCGCAGTGTGAGACGACGCAGGTGCGCGATGAGGGGATGGGTGCCGCGTTGTTCGGCTACACCCGGCTTTACGGGCAGGTGCCGGGCGGGCAGGCGGAGTACCTGCGGGTGCCGCAGGCGCAGTACGGGCCGATCGTGGTTCCTGAGGGGCCGGCTGATGATCGGTTCGTGTTCTTGTCGGATGTGTTGCCGACGGCGTGGCAGGCGGTCGAGTACGCCGCGGTACCCGAGGGCGGGACGTTGGCGGTCATCGGGCTGGGTCCGATCGGGGACATGGCCGCGCGGATCGGTCTGCATCGTGGCTGTCGGGTGATCGGCATCGATCTGGTGCCCGAGCGGCTCGGGCGGTCGCAGGCGCGTGGGGTGGAGACGCTCACGTACTCCGCTGACGTGGCTGAGCAGGTACGCCACTTGACCGGCGGTCGCGGCCCGGATTCGGTGATCGATGCCGTCGGCATGGAAGCTCATGGATCCCCGAAGGCGCAGGCCGCGCACAAGCTGGTCGGGCTGATGCCGAGTGGCCTGGCCGAGAAGATGATGGAGACGGTCGGCGTCGACCGGCTGGCGGCGTTCTATCTGGCGATCGAGCTGGTACGCCGGGGCGGCACGATCTCGTTGAGCGGTGTCTACGGCGGGGCGGCTGATCCGTTGCCGATGCTGACCATGTTCGACAAGCAGATCTCACTGCGGATGGGGCAGGGCAACGTGCGCCGCTGGGTCGACGACATCCTGCCGCTGCTCACCGACGACGACCCGCTCGGCGTCGACGGCTTCGCGACCCACCACGTGCCGCTGTCCGACGGCCCGGCGGCGTACGCGATGTTCCAGAAGAAGCAGGACGGCGCCGTGAAGGTGTTGCTGAAGCCGTGACCCGCGTTGCCGTCATCACCGGCGCTCGCTAGTTGTCTGTGGCGGTGTGGTGGCGGGCTACGCGGGCGCGGTTGCCGCAAGGCGGGCCGCACCAGGCTTGGTTGGTGCGGCGCTGGAAGAAGAGCTGGCCGCAGCCGGGTGCGTCACACAGGGCGAGGTCTGGTCGCGGGCCGGCCAGTACGTCGCGTACCTCGGCGGCGAGGCGGGCCAGCAGGAGCGAGAACGGTGCCGGCGAGCCGACTGTGCGCGAGACGACGGATCCCGCTGTCTCGAGCACGGTCACTTCGGGGCAGTCGAGGAGGGCTTCGTTGAGGGTCCGTACGTCGGCAGCGTGCCAGTCTCCGTGACCCGTAGCGGCACGGAGCAAGCGTAGGGCGGCATCGCGAAGGGGCAGGAAGCTTTGCAGATCATCGTCCGTGACGGTCGTGGGCCGTGGCGCGGGGAGCGCGGCGGCGTCCAGCCAGGAGCTCAGAGCGTCGACCGAGGTGACCAGTTCGTACTCCGTCCAGCCGCGCCTGATCACTGTGTTCGCGAAGTCGAGTGCCGGGTAGCCCTCCAGCCAGGCCCAGGTCAACTCGATCTCCATGGCCACCATCCTAGGGCAACACGCTAACGGTTTTAGTGTGTAAAAGCGTTACATTAGCGTCGGTTGCATGGAAAAAGACCGTGGTCGTCTTCTTGCCCTGTGTACGGTCCAGTTCGTCGACGTGATGGGCGTGACCGTGGTGGTGTCCGCCCTTCCGCGGATGTTGGCGGATCTGGGCGGATCCGCTGCGCAGGCAGGGCTCCTGGTACCCGTCTACGCGGTCGGGTTCAGCAGTTTGCTGCTGTTGTCGGCGCGGCTCGGTGATCGGTTGGGGCATCGTCGCGTGCTGGTGATGGGCCTTGTGCTGTTCGCAGTGGGGTCGGCGGTCGCTGCTGCCGCGCCGGTGATGGCGATGCTGGTGGCCGGGCGGGCGATCCAGGGTGCGGCGGCTGCGGTGACCGTGCCGAACGCCCTGGTTCTGCTGACCAGGGTCGCCGAGACGCAGGCTGCTCGTGATCGCGCGCTTGGCGCTTGGAACGCCTGCGGAGGATTGGCCGGTGCGACGGGTCTGCTGGTCGGCGGTCTGACGACGTCCGCGGTGAGCTGGCGCGCCATCTTCTGGGGCAATCTGGCGGTCGCGACGGTGTTGATCGCAGTACTGCTGCGGCTGGTCGAGCGGGATCGGCCGAACCGGGCTGCGTCGGCCTTCGACCTGCGGTCGGTCATGCTGCAGGTGGTTTCGGTTGGGGCGATCGTTGCTGCCGCCAATACTGCTGCCAGGGCGTGGGCACTTCCGGCTGCGTTGGTGCTGGTGGGGGTGCTGGCCACAGTGTGGTTGGTGGTTCATGAACGTCGTACGACGTCACCTTTGGTGCCGGTCGGTTTGTGGCGGCCGCCGTTCGTGGCGGGACTGATCGGATCGTTCGGTGTCACGGCGACGACGAGCTCGCTGGTCGTGGTCGGGACTCTGTACCTGCAGCAGGCTGAGGGATTCAGTCCGGCGGCTGCAGGGCTGCTCATCCTGCCGTTCAGTATCTCGGTGGTGATTGCGGCGGGACTGGCGGGCCGGCTGATGCCGCTGGTCGGGGCGCGACGCGTGGTGACGCTCGGGTTCCTGCTGATTGGCGGTGGGGCGATCATGGCCTTCGTTTGGTCCACGACGGCGGCACTTCTGATCGGGCTCACCTTGGCAGGCCTGGGGAACGGGGCCGGCGCCGTCGCGGCGTACGAGCTCGGGACCGCAGTACCGGTTGAAGAGCAGGGGAGCGCGGCCGGTCTGCTGAACACGGCCGCCCAGGTCGGTACTGCAACGATGGTGGCCGTCACCATTTCGGTGGCCGGCCGCGGCGACGTCATCGACTATCGCGCAGGCTGGCTGACGGTCGCGCTGACGGCGGTCGCCGTATCGATCGGCGCCAGAACCGTCAGTTCCACCAGTAGAAGTGGTAGCCCCCACCGCGGTAGTAGATCTTGCTGACGATGTAGTTCTTGACGAGCACGTAGTCGTACCACTGCGTCGCGCACGCGTCGTAGTCGTAGCCGCAGGCAACCTCGCCTTCGGCCTGGACTCCCGTACCGACCGTGGGCTAGGCATCGGTGGTCGGTGCTTCGAGTGGGGTGGTGGCGGGGCCGTCGAGGATTTCCCCGTCGGGATCGAAGCGCGAGCCGTGGCAGCTGCAGTCCCAGGTGGTGTCGGCGGTGTTCCAGGTCAGGGGGCAGCCGAGGTGGGTGCAGATCGGTTTGATGGTGTGGAGGTTCCCGTCCTGGTCGCGGTAGCCGCCGATGGTTCCGTTGCCGGTCTTGAGGAGTCCGCCTTGGCCGGCTTCGAGGTGGTCGAGGCCGCCTCTCAGGATCCGCTGGGCGTGGCCGAGGGTGAAGTTCTTGCCCACCTTGAGGTTGTCGGTGATCAGTTTGGCGACGGCGCGGGTGTCGCCGAACCGGGTTGCGTCGTACAGGTCGGCGGCGGGGTGGTCCCGGCCGGCGATGAGGTCGTTGATGATGCCGGCCGCAACGGTTCCGTTGCTGAGTCCCCATTTGTGCATGCCGGTGGCAACGAAGATGGAGCGGCTGCCCGGAGATCTGCCCACGTAGGGCAGCAGGTCCGGAGTGCTGTAGTCATGAGCTGACCAACGGTACTCGGGTTCGATCGCGGCGTTCCAGGTCGAGTTCACCCAGTCGACCAGGCTTTGGTAGGCGGCCCCGGTCTCGTTGGTCGATCCGACCTCGTGGTCGGAGCCGACGACGATCAAGCCGTTCGGTCCGCCGCCTGGCCAGGGGCGGGTCGAGTGCGTGGGGGAGTCGACCGAGATCGCCATACCGGTGGGTGCTTCGACCGGAAGCCGGACGGCGATGCCGTGGGACTGCTTGGGGCGTGTCCGGGCGAAGTAGGCGCCGGTGATGCCGATGGGGAGCAGCGTTGCGAGTACTGCTTGATAGGCGGTGATCACGCCGCCCTTTTCGGTGCTGACGTGAACGGCTCCGTCCTTCTCGTCGACCTTGACGGCTCGGGTGTGCTCGAAGATCCGGCCGCCGGTGCGCTCGAAAGCCGTCGCCAGGCCGGCGAGGTAGCGGACGGGGTGCAGCTGGACCTGGTTGTCGAAGCGGAGGGCGGCGGCCGCGGGGACTCCGACTTCTGCGGCGTCGACCAGATGCGCGGGGAGGCCGAGCGATGACGCTGCGGCCGCTTCACTGTCCAGGGCGTCGGCGGACTTGGTGGAGTAGACGTAGGCAGGGGTTCTGAGGAACTCGCAGTCGATGCCTTCGGCATCGATCAGGGCGGCTACCTGTTCGACCGCTGCCTGGTTCGCGGTGGCGTACTGGCGCGCTTTGGCCGTCCCGTGGCGGGCGACCAGGGTCGCGTAGATGGCGCCGTGCTGAGAGGTGACCTTGCCGGTCGTGTGGCCACTGGTTCGCGAGCCGATCCGTTGGGCTTCGATCAGGGCGACCTGTGCGCCGTCCCGGGCGAGCAGTAGCGCTGTCGTCAGTCCGATCAAACCGCCGCCGATCACCAGCACATCGACGGTCGTGTCGCCTTGCAGGGCGTCGTACCGGGGCATTTCGGCGGTCGCTGTCCACACTGAAACCATGCTCGCCCGGTACCCGGCCCCAATCGAGGTGATCCCGCACAATCGGAGCATGTCGAGTCGAGCTGAAGTCATCCAGCGATATCGCGCCTATCTCGAGGCCTGCAATCTGCGGGCGTGGAACGAACTCGGGTCGTTTCTGGCCGATCCGGTGCTGGTGAACGGCGTCGTCAGACCCCGCGCGGGATACGTCGCCGACGTCGTCCGCACCACCACGGTCTTCCCGGACTATCGATGGGAACTTCGCCGTGCCATCTACGAAGGCGAATGGCTGGCAGTGCACCTTCATGACACCGGCACCCGGCGCGGGGAGTTTCTAGGGGCGCCAGGCGACGGCTCGCCGGTCGAGACCGACGAGTTCGACATGTACCGCATCGTCGACGGCCTCATCCTCGAGGTCGAAGGCACGGCCGACAACGCCCGCCTCTGCCGGTAGTCGCCGTCGAGGGCGTTTGATCAGTCGCCGCATTTCGCGCGGACGTAGGCGGGGAGGGCGTACCAGAGGGTGAGGAAGCAGGTGAGTACGCCGGCGAGGATCGCGAACGCGACCGGTCGGGACAGGACGGCGTCGAGGGCCAGGAGGACCCCGCCGGCGATGGCCGCGATCAGGAAGACGAGGCCTGCGCCGATCAGGTGGTGGCTGATCGGGACGAGGCGGTCGCGGAGGCCTTGCCGGTAGACCATGCGGTGGAACGAGACCGGCGCCAGGAACAGGGCGACGGCGATCGCCGATGCGGTCATCGTGACGGCGTACGCGTGGTGGGTGAACTGGTCAGCGGCCTGGAATCCGCTTTGGTAGGCGATGGTCAGCAGGAAGGCGAACAGGATCTGGGTGCCGGTCTGGGCCAGGCGGAGCTCCTGCAGCAGTTCGTTCCAGTGCCGGTCGAGACGCTCGCCGGCGTCTTCTTCCTCACGGACGTACGGTTGGCGGGCCATCACGTGTCCTCACAAGACGGTCAGGCGGGCAGGTTGGTCGGTGCGTCAGGCGTGGTCGCCGTCGAGGAGTTCGTGGAGCTGGGCGACGGCGTCGGTGATGTCGTCGTAGTCGTTCTGGGCGGCGCGGGACTCGGCGCTGATGACACCGCAGCGATGGACGCGGCGGAAGTCTCCGTAGGGGAACTTGTAGTGGCCTTTGGTCTCGTCACCCATCTCGGTGTCGATGCCCAGGTACCACAGCCCGTACTCGTCCCAGCCGTGCTTGTCGAGGTACTCGTTCTCCTGGTCTGCGGTGGGCGCGTGCTCGCTCCAGTCGTCCCGTTCGTCCTTGACCGCCTGCCCTTTGCCGATCAGGTCCTTCGCATGCGCGAACGCGGTCTTGTTCAGCTTGACCGTCATTTCCATCTCCTCCTCAACTGGTCGTCGTCTGCTCGAGTGAGGTCTTGATGGCGTCGAGGGCGCGGCGAAGTTCGTCGTCGACGGCTGGGTCGTCCGGGTGGTCGGTGTCCAGCCGGACGGTGAGGAGTGAAGTGCCGTCGGCAACGAAGCCGACTTCGAGCTCGCCGTGGTACCCGGTGTCACTGGGGGCGCCCCAGCGGAGCGTGCGGTTCTCCTCGACGACGTCGATCCAGGCCTCGCTGCGTACGGTGTGGCCGTGCGGTTCGTCGGCGGTGACCTCGACCTCGTGGTGCACGGCTTGGTTGGGCCGGCGGGCCTCCATACCCTGTGCCTCGGCCGGTGCTGGCGTGGTCTGGTGTACGCCGGTCAGCCGGGGCAGGTAGTTCGGTAGCTGCTGGAGGTCGGACACGTAGTCGAACAGGATGTTCGGCGCGACGTTCACGGTCGCTGACGCTTCATGATGTGCCATCGGGGCTGTCCTTCATGCCGGAGCGGGCCTCGGCGCCGCTGATGCCGGTGTCGGCTTCGTCGCCGGCGACCCGGCCGACGAACTCGCCGCTCGGGCCGGTGCCGGTGGTGGCCGGTGTGTCACCACGCGGGTCGCCGCCTTCGGTCCTCGTCATTGCTGTCGACGTGTCGGCCGGCGCGTCCGCTTCGTTGAGGGCGTGCGAGGTACGCCAGCGCTTGAATCGGTCGATGATCGACATGACGGTCACTCCCATTGTCGACGAACACCCTGGCCTGCTTCCGGTGCCCAGCAAGACAGTTCGGAAACGGCGGTTGGCCTACTCGCCGGCCTCTTGCTGGAGCTTCTTCTGCAGGGCGTCCTTGTCGAGGGAGGAGACGCCGGAGATGTCTGCATTGCGGGCCTGCTGGAGGAGCTGGTCGCGGGTGATGTCGTCGGGCTGGTCGCCGAGGTGCTCCTTGCGGCTGGCCGCGAAGGCTTCGGCCAGTTCGAGGCGGCGATCTTGGCTGAGGTTGGCGCGCATACCGGGGAGGACCTTGGTCTCTTCTTCTTCGACGTGGTGGGTGACGGCGTCCACGAGGTTCTGGAGGACCTTGTCGAAGTCGGCTGACTCGGGGTCGGTGTCGGCGAGTTTGGCCAGGAGCTGGTCGGCCTCGATGTGTTCTTCCTGGCTGTGCGCGACGTCGTCCGTCTCGCCGGCTTCGGCGGCGGCTGCCGGGTAGACGGCGGACTCTTCGGCGCGGCTGTGCGCCGACAGCAGGGTCGTGAGGACTGGTACCAGGCCCTTGCGCTTCTCGGGGTGGTTCTTCAGTTCGTCGAACAGGCGCTCGACCTCGCGGTGGTCCTGCATGATCAGATCGACGACATCGGCAGCCATGCCAGTATCCCTTCGCCCGGCCGCGCGTCCATCAGCGCGACTCCAGGTCGCCGGTACCCGGCGGCAAAACGGACGAGTGAAGCGGCGTCGGCTGCTCACGCGGAGGCGATCTCGCTCGGCGTAGTCGTGCATGGCTTTTGAGTGATCGGGTACGGAGGGCGTGTTGGTGACCGTGGTCCAGACGTGGGCCACGCCGTGAAGTTCGGGCGTCGCGACCGACGCGGGGGACGGCGACGAGTGGCCGGCGATCCGCGAGAAGGTGCCGGCGGCGGAGGTCGGGGCTGGTGTCGGTCGCCGCGGCGTGGCAGTCTGAAAACGGCGGTCCGTTGGGCAGTCAGCGGCCGGATCGGTGGTTTCGGTTTGGCGGGAGATCGATGATGGCTGTGGGTGGCGTCGATACGTATTACGACTACGACGAGAAGCAGTGGAAGAGCCGAAGACTCGGTGGCGGGCCGATCAGTCATGGGCCGGTCTGCCCGACGCCCAAGAGTGCGTCCGCGGAGGATGCGCCAGATGCGCACCGGCACCGGCCTGGCCGACTCAAGCCGGCTGACCGCCGTACGAGCGTCTGATCTCCTCATTGCGCCGGGGTTGCGACCCCCCGGTCGATCGTCGGCTTTTCGATCGGCTGGGAGTGGGCACAGGGCTGGCAGAAGCTGAGGGAAGAAGTGAGATCGATGCTGCTGCCACAATCTGTCAGCAACGCGGCCGAACCGTGGACTGCGACAGAGCTCGACCGCCTTGAAGAGTTGGCCCGTTGCAACATTCCGCCGTGTGTGATCGGTATCAGGCTTGGTCGCCCGGAGATCGCCGTTGCGCAGAAGGCGGCACAGGCCGGTATCACGCTCGAGCCGGCGAACCAGCCGCCGTACGGCAAGAGCACGGCTGAGCCCGACCCGATCCAGCCGCTGGGTTCGCCAGAACAACCGGACGCGCCGGCCGGCCCGGATCCGATTCGCCCCTTGGGCACTCCTGAGCCCAAAGAGGCGGACATACCGGAGCCGGACGAGGCCTCCCCGTCCGGCTGACTTTCGCTAGAAGCCCGGCAGGAAGAGGCAGAAGATGTGGCCGGCCGGGTCGGCGAGGATCCGGACGCCTTCCTTCTGGGGTTGCCAGTCCATCAGGGCCGCGCCGGCTTCGACGGCTTGCCGTTGGGCGGCCTCGAGGTCGGTGACCGCGGGTCCGCTGTATCCAGGACGACACCGGCGAGGGGGATCTGAGCTGTCACGAGTTGTCTCCGTCCTTGGCGGGGGCGACGCGGCTCGGGCCGGTGCCGTCCGGGGCGGTGGAGTTGACGACGATCGTCGCCAGGCGGAGGTCTCCGATTGCGGAGGGTTTTGCAGTCACTGCCACTCCCTGAGGTGATCAGACAGTCGATTCGGCCAGTCAGTACCCATAATCGAATCGGGGTGCGGCACCGTTCACTTTCTGTGCTGATCTGCTTGGCGGCTTCGGTGGCTTCGGTAGCGGGCGAGGATGATTCCGCCGACGACCACCAGCAGGACAGCGAGGACGGCCAGGAAGATCAGGGGCGTTCCTGTCCAGTCGTTCGCATCTCCGTCGACGTCCCCGCCGGGGAGTGGGCTGGGGCTGGCGGCTGACGCGGATGTGCCGACGACTACAGCTGCCGTGTCGGCGCTGTTGCTGTCGGCAAGTAAGACGGTAGCCGAGGCCAACGAACTCCCGGTGATCATCACGACGGCGATCGCCGCCAGCAGCGCCCCCCAATCGAGCAACCGCGATCGACGGGCGTGGCTCTCAGGTGATGCGATATCCGTGGCCATGCTGATGTGGTTACCGCGGTCTACCTGACTGAAACCCTGGGCGCCCCTGAGCGGCTGAAACTTATGCACGGCCGACCGGGGGTGGTCTGGGACCGGTTGGGGATCCCAGACCACCCGTGTGCTTTCAGGCGGTCGTGTAGCGGATCACGTCGTTGCGGAGGAGGGAGCCGGAGACCTTCACGATGCGCAGGGTGTGGTCGGTGCTGGTGAGGCCGGACCGGGTGAAGATGCTTTGCAGGGTGCCGCGGGTTGCGGTTTGCAGGTTGACTCGCTGGATGAGGACGTTGTCGACGTACACGTCGGCTTCGCCTTGGTCGGGGGCTGTGGCGGTGAGCCAGGTGACGGTCGTGCCCTTGAAGGCGAACTCGAGGGCTGCGCCGTTCGCGGTCGTTGCGTGGATGTCGTTGTGGTAGTCGCTTCGGAAGGTGAAGTTCAGGTTGGTGTAGCCGGTGGGCTGGGCCACGAGGTAGCTCTTCTTGAGTGTGACCGCCGCACCGGAGGTGGTGTAGTCGGTGCCGTTGACCAGGGTCGTGCTGCCTCGCTGGATGGAGGTCAGGTCGCTCGCCGGTCGGCCGAGCTGTACGACGACGTCCGCCTGAGCGGATGTCTTCTTGTCGAAGACGGCGGTGTCGGGGGTGAGAAGACTTGGCTGCCGTACGTCGAGCCGGTCGACGAGCATGAACTGGCCGGACCTCTTCACGCCGCGGATCGTGTGGGTGCCGTTCGTCAGCCCGGAGATGCTGTAGACGACCTGCTGGGCACCGCGGCCGCTGGCCTGGCCGGCGTTGACGGTCTGCTTGAAGATGCCGTCGATGTAGATATCGACATCGCCCTGTGACGCGTGCGTTTCGGTGATGTAGTCGACGCCCGTTCCGGTGAAGGTCGAGCTGAAGGCGTCGCCGTTGGCTTCGGCGTACTGGACGTCGTCGCGGTAGTCGCCGAAGCCGCGGCCGGTGCTGTTGCCCCATGAACCGGTGTAGGTGATCTGGGCGTCGTTGTCGTTGAGTGAGATGATGCGGACACCGCCCGGCGTGCGGACGTTGAACTTGTCGAGCAGCATGAACTGGCCGGTCTTCTTCACGCCCCGGATGGTGTGGATCCCGTTGGTGAGGCCGGAGATGCCGTAGACGACCTGCTGCGCGCCGCGACCGCTGGCTTGGTACGTGCTGACGGTCTGCTTGAAGACGCCGTCGACGTAGATGTCCACGTCGCCTTGTGACGCGTGCTTCTCGGTCACGTAGTCGATGCCGGTCCCGGTGAAGGTGTACGAGAATGCGTCACCGTTCGTCTCGGCGTACTGGACGTCGTCCTGGTAGTCGCCGAGTCCGCGGCTCCAGCTACGGCTCCAGGTGCCGGTGTAGTTGATCGCGGGATTGTCGTTGTTCACCTCGGTGGTACGGACGCCGCCGGCGGGCGCGGTGCCGCCGGCCGTGGTGTCCGCGACCGTGAGCGCCAGCGAGTCCGTGATGGTCGTGACCTCACGGCCACCGTTGCGCTGCCAGGTTCCGGCGTATGCGACGCGCTGATCGTCGTCGTTCACGTTGATCGTCGAGCCTGCCTGCGGGGTGACCTTCAGCAGCCGTACGCCGTGCGCCGGTACTGCGGTCGCCGTGAACCCTGATGCGAAGCTGCCGAGATCCTGCTTGGCCCAAAGGTCACGCACCTGCGCCCCGCCGGTCAGGCCGAGGTCGGACCAGTTCGCGGTGACCGTGGATGCTGAGCCTCCGAGGTTGAACAGGGCAACGGTGTAGCTGTTGTCCGCGTTGAGCGAGTACCAGACCTGCTGGTCGGTGGCGGTCGACACCGGCTGTGCTGGGCGGCCCGCTTGGTTGACAGCGAGCACTTCGGTGTTCGTCAGCAGACTCAGGCCGAACTGGTCGAGCTGGGTGAGGTCGTTGCCGACATAGAACGGTGCCGCCGACACGGCCCACAGCGTCGCCGCAGTCCGGCGTTCGTCCTGGGTCAGGCCGTCCATCGCGCCGTTACCCACGTTCAATGAGTCGAGGTCGTTCCAGCCGCCGGGGCCGCCGTGCCGCCACCATTCGGCGAGCTTGGGGAACAACCTGCTGACGTTCGGCCAGGCGGTCAGGGCCTGCCCGGGGCAGTAGCACTCGACGTCCCAGTCGACCCGCCAGCCGTTCGCGTACTGCTTCCAGTAGTCGGCGTAGTTGAGGTCGAGCGCCCAGGACAGTTCGAACCAGATCCCGTGCGGCGTCAGCGCCTGTGACCAGCCGGCCACCTCGGCGCGCGCGTCGAGCGAGAGGTCGCTGTGCCCGGAGCCTGGGGTGACGCTGTCGAACTTGAGGAAGTCGATGCCCCACTCGGCGTACAGGTCGGCGATCGAGTCGAGGTAGGCCTGAGAGCACGGCTTGGACATGTCGATGCGGTGCCCGAAGCCCCAGTAGTCGGCCTGCTGCAGCGGTTGGAGTGCGAGGTCACCAGTCCGGCACTCCGGGTGCCCGAAGACCGGGAGATTGGCCTGTTCGAGGGCGGGCGAGATGCCGGGGATGCTGTAGATCCCGACCTTCTGGCCGTTGGCGTGGATGTAGTCGATGACATCGGAGAAGCCGTTCGGGAACAGCGTCGTGCTGGGTTTCGGGCGGCCGTAGGCGTCGACACCGTCGTTCCAGCCGGCGTCGATGTTGATGTACTTGTACCCGTACGGCTGGAGCTTCTGGTGCATCGCATCGGACTGTGCCTTGAGCTGGGCGGCGTTGATCCAGGTCCCTCCGTTGTTGGAGTAGACCTGCATGCTGTAACTGCTCCAACCCATGTACGGCGTCCGCGCGGCCTCACCAGCAGGTCCTGTCAGCGGCTGCACAGTCGTGATGTCTGCCGCTGCCGGCGCAGCGATCGAGGTCGACGACAGGCCTGGAGGGATGAGCGCGGCAACCATCAGCGTCGCCGCAGCCACACGTAGGCGTCTGCGTCCAGGGGAAATGGCCATGGCGGGGTGACCTTTCTGTCGGTCCGGAACGGCCGGACATCGCCGCTAGTTACTTCACGGCGTTCAGAAAGTCTGCACGTCACTGCCCTGCCTGGCTATGGCTCACCGGAAAGTCGGCCGGCCACCGCCGGTCCGGCCCGTCCCGGCAGGCGACGAAAGCCGCCGATCCCGGGGGTCGGTGACAAACAAATGACGGCGGCGTCATCTGCGGGCCGGGTAGTGGTGGCTCCGCCACGCTGGCGAACGACAGACGTGAGTCGGGAGGACTCGCGCGTGTCGACAGGTGGGGGAGGGGCTGTGAGAGGACAACGGACATCCGCGCCCAGGTGGTTGCGGGCGGTGGTCGGGTTCGGGATGATCGCCGCGCTCGTCTCGGTGGGGCAGGCGTCGGGGGGTGCGGCGCCCGCGGCGGCCGCCGGGCCCGGCAGCCTGACCCTGCACGTCGAGAGCGCGCGGTCGGTCAACTCGGGACCCGGGTTCGTCCACGAGGGCGATCCGGTGCCGCACTACAAATGGCTGATCAATGTCGACGACACCGGTGATCCGGGGACCCGGTCGAACCAGCTGATCGGGCAGTGCTTGCCGAGTACGGCGCCGGGCGGGTCGGCCGATCCGGACTTCGCCGACAGCTGCCCGTGGCCGTCGACCAGAAACACGTCCGGATTCGCGCCGATCGTTGCCCAGGGCACCGAGGCGGACCTGGACGACGACACCGCGCTCGGCAACCTGCCGGCCGGGAAGTACCTGATCTCGGTCACCGCCGACGGCTTCAAGATCGACGGTCAGCACTTCACCGTCGGCTCCGGCGCGACCACGCACGCCGTCGTCCGGATGAATCCGACACCGCTGCCGCTGACCACCCTGCGGTTGCAGGTGTTCAACGACAGTGTGCCCGTCGACGGCACCTACGAGGTCGACGCCGAGCAGGGGCTGGCCGGCTTCACCGCCACCCTGACCGACGTTCTCGGCCTGGTCAGCACCGACTACTACGGCAACGCGCTGTGCACCGTGTACAAGCACGCGAACGCCAACGGCAGCGGGCCGATGCTGTTCGACGCCGACAACAAGCCGATCGTGGACACCACCCGCACCACCGGCAAGTGCGTCAGCGACGCCACCGGCCAGATCGTCATCCCGAACATGGGACCCAACCGCTACGCCGCGACCGTCGCACCGCCGGCGCCGGCCGCCGGCCAGACCTACCAATGGGTCCAGACGACCACCCTGGAGGGTGGTCACGACCACGACATCTGGCAGCAGGAAGGCGAGACCGGGTACGACACCGAGCAGGTGCGCGGCCGTGAACTCGTGCCGTCGGTCCAGTTCGGCTTCGTCCGGACCCGGGCCATCACCCCGCCGGCCGGTACGCCGCCGACCGGTGAGATCAAGGGTGTCGCCATCGCCGGCCTGCCCTACATCGGCGGCCAGAACGGCCAGGTCGTGCCCGAGACCGGGTTCGCCGGCGCCAAGTCCGACGGGCCGATCCCGAACCCGTGGGTGGCGCTGTCCGACCTGGACGCCGGTGACGCGGCCGTCTACGTCGGTCGCGGCGCGGCCGACGGCAGCTTCGACATCAAGAACGTGCCCGACGGGACCTACCAGCTGACCCTGTGGGACGACGACCAGGACTACATCCTGTGGAGCTTCAACGTCGAGGTCCACAACGGCGACGTCACCGACGTCGGCAACAAGATGCTGGTCGGCTGGTTCAGCCACGTCCACGGCAGCGTCTTCGTCGATGCCAACGGCAACGGCAAGCGCGACACCGGTGAGCGGGCCGTGCCCGGCTTCGGCCTGACCGTCCGCGAGCGCGACAACTCGCTGATGGACCAGTACACGAACACCACTACGACCGATGCCAACGGCAACTACGACATCAAGGAGACCTACCCGCTGGGCAAGTGGCTGATCCTGGAGGGCTTCAACACCCGCTACAAGACCACCGGCATCACCTACAAGGGCGCCAACGAGACCAAGGCGACCACCCAGCTGGGCAGCCTGGTGGACATCAACTTCCTGCCGATCATCGGCCTACGCGGCCAGATCGACTGGGGTGTCCAGCCGTACGATCCGGGCACCAACGGCGGCATCGTCGGAACCGTCACCTACGACACCACCCGCAACGAGCTCGATCCGGCGAAGGCCGCCACCGAGCCGTACCAGCCGGGCATCCCCGACATCCCGGTCCGCTTGTACCTGCCGAAGGCCTGCACCGCGACCACGCCGACCGAGCTGTGCCGGCAGGGTTACGAGACCGAGCCCAAGCAGGTGCCCGACGGCAACGGCGGGCTGCAGGACAACCCGAAGTACGGGGCGTTCGTGAAGGGGCCGGAGGTCCAGGACGCCTACACTTCGGAGAAGTGGGCGCCACCGCGGGGCTGTACCGCCCGGATGTACAACGGGCAGCCGCTGACCGACCAGCAAGCACTGCCGGAGTTCGGCGCGGCCGCGAACAGGATGTGCGTCGAGGCGCCGATGATGGGCCTGGCGGTCGGTGCGAGCGATGCTCCCGGTGGAAGCCAGACGGTGAACGGGAACTACGGCTTCACCACCTCGAAGATCAACCTCTACCCGCCGACCGACACCGTCCACAACCCGGACGGGCTGGCGCTCTACGCGCCGCTGCCGGCCGGTGAGGAACAGGATCTGCCGGCCCGCGACTACATCGTCTCGGTCGACATCCCGAACGACCCGGTCGACGGCAAGCCGATGTACAAGTCCACCGCCGAGGAAGATGTGAACGTCTTCGACGGTGACAGCTACCTGCCGCAGGAGAACTACCCGCCGGCCACCCCGGCCGCGGCCGAGGACCCGGCCGGACCGCCGGATCCGACGCCGGTACCACCGGATCAGCCGCCGTCGCAGCAGGCGGGCATCATCTCGCCGTGCGCCGGACCGCTGCACACGGTCAACGTGACGAACGAGGCGTTCAACGCCGGTGGCGGCAGCCCGTTCCAGGGCTACGAGCGGCCGTCCTGCGACGACAAGCTCGTCGGCCTGCGGGCGAACCAGGCGACCGCACCGAACTTCAGCCTGTTCACCGAGGTGCCGATCCCGACGCACTTCTGGGGCCTGACCCTGAACGACCTCGGGCTCACCCTCGACAAGCGCAGCGTCAACTACGGCGAGGCGCAGGGCCTGCCGTTCGTCCCGGTCGGTCTGTACGACTGGTCCGGACGCCTGGTGGACACCGTGCACACCGACTTCAACGGCCTGTACGAGGCGCTGGAACCGTCGACGGGCACCTACAACTGCCCACTGCCGGCCGGTCCCTGCCCGAACATGTACCGCTTCGTCGGCAACGACCCAGGCCAGCCAGGCGCGCTCAACCCGGACTACAACTCGAGGTTCCGGACGATCGCGACCAACTTCCAGGCCTGGCCGGGCCTCTACACGGTCACCGACGAGGCGCCGACCCAGGTTGCCGCGACCGTGCTCGCACCCGACACCACGACGGTGAATCCGACGATGTGCGATCTCGGTGGCACCGTGCCGCAACTGCTGGCGGTGAGCCGGCCGTACATCAGGAGAGGGGATCCGAACCGGTCGGTCACCATCAGCGGCCTCGGCTTCGGCGCCGCGGGCGCACCCGACCAGGTGACCCTCAACGGGACAGCGATGACCGTCACCAACTGGACCGACAAGAGCATCACCTTCACCGTGCCGAACGGGTTCGCTCTCGGCGCGGCCGAGCTGGCGATCACCGGTCACAGCGGGCTGAAGAGTGTGAACGGTCTGACGCTGCAGGTGCTGGCGGCGGCCAACGCGTCGACACCGGGGACGGACCCGAACAACCCGGTCCTGGTCGAGGTCGGTCCGACCAAGACGTACAAGACCGTGCAGGCCGGCCTCGAGGCGGCGCGGCCGAACCGGGTGATCCGCAACCCGCGCGGTCAGGTGATCACGCCCGCGCGTCCGTACTGGCTGGTGGTGATCTGGCCGAACGCGCAGACCAGCACCAACCCACGGGGTGACTACAACGAGAACGTGATCGTCCATCACCAGGTCCGGATCCAGGGGGTCGGCCCAGGTGGCTTCGACTCGGACAACACCTGGGTACCGGGGACGATCCTGGACGGTTCGGGCTTCAACCTGGACAACCCGAACGGCACCGCCTGGATCAACCTGCTGAGCAGCCTGACGTACTCGGGCAACCCGGCGGTCCCGGACTCGGCCGTGGTCACGGTGCTCGACGATCCTGCCCTGGCGGGCCTGACGCCGAACAGCTGGCCGGTCACGCTCGACGGCATGAGCATCACCGGCGGAGCGCAGGCCGATCTGCCGGGCAACGTCAACGCGCTCACCGGCGCGGTGACGACGCCGTACGGCGCTGCGGGCGCACTGGTCACCCAAGGCGGTGGCGTCTATGCCCACGCGAACGTCCGCAACCTGCGGGTGACCGACAACGTCATCCACGGCAACGGCGGCTCGTACGGCGGCGGCATCCGGATCGGTACGCCGTACGTCGGGAACAACCAGAACTTCAACGCGACCATCGCGCGCAACCAGATCCGTGACAACGGCGGCACCAACCTGGCCGGCGGGATCGGGTTGTTCACCGGCAGCGACGGCTACCGGATCGACGCCAACGCGATCTGCGGCAACTTCTCCGCGGAGTACGGCGGCGCGCTGACCGCCTTCGGCTACATGGTCAACGGCGGTGGCAGCTCCGGCGGCACCGTCACCGACAACCGGATCTGGTTCAACGCCTCGTACGACGAGGGCGGCGGCGTGATGATCGCCGGCGAACTGCCGGCCACCCCGACGGCGCTGTCGCCGGGCACCGGTCCGGTGACCATCGAGGGCAACACGATCCAGGCCAACCTGGCCAACGACGACGGTGGCGGCATCCGGTTGCTGCAGACGAGCGGATCGCACATCTCCCGCTCCGACCCGCAGACCATCCTGATCGCCGACAACACCATCGCCGACAACGTGTCCGCCCACGAGGGCGGTGGCGTGGCCATCGACGACTCGGCCTTCGTCAACTTCGTGAACAACACGGTGACGAAGAACCTGACCACCGCCACGGCGGTGACCAGCAACGGCGATCCGGCGCCGGCCGGACTGTCCACCGCCGCGAACAGCGATCCGTTGCAGGCGAGGCTGCGCAACACCTCGCTGTTCCCGGGCTCGCAGACGCTGGCGAACACCACGTTCAGCAAGCCGACGCTCCTGAACGACGTGTTCTGGGACAACCGGGCCGGCAACTTCAGCGGCGGCTGGGTCTACGGCATCGGCGGCAAACTGCCCGACGGCACGGACAACACCGTGAACTCGTGGGACATGGGCGCCGCCGACGTGCCCGGGGCGTTGCTCACCCCGACCCACTCGGTGCTGCAGGACGAGACCGGCTCCGCGCCGGATCCGTCGAACTCGCTGGTCGACCCGGGCTTCGTGTCGCCGTACGAGGTCAGCGTCAACATCCTGGCGGTCCGGTCGTACCCGGCCTTCCGGGAGGCAGCGATCGTGGCGCAGCTGCTGCCGCCGAACCTGATGGGCGACTTCCATCTGGCCACGGCGACACCGGCCTCCTCCGCCCGCGGGCTGGGCGCCGCGAGCACGGTGGTCCGGTGGGGAACCCCGACGTCGGGGTTCAGCTACACGGTCAGCGCCCACAGCCCGGACATCGACGGGCAACCCCGCCCGACCGTCACCGGGGTCTTCCCCTTCGTGCAACGCCGGTACGACGCCGGCTCCGACCAGATGACGCCCTGAGAGCCGCGCGGCCCGCCCCGAACCCCCCGGCGGGCCGCGCCTTCTCCAGCGCACATCGACCAGTACTACGGGAGATCCCAATGACTGATGCAGTTGTGCCGCGCGGACTGTCGCGGCGTTCCTTTCTCACCAGTGCGGGTGTCGTCGGCGGTGCCGTCCTCGGCGGTGGCCTGCTCAGCTCGAGCCAGGTGCTCGCGGCGCCGAACCGCGCCACCGTCGCGCACCCGATGAAGCAGGTCCACCTGGCCGGTACCGACGGCTGGGTGGCGATGCCGGGCGATGCCCCGCCCGACCCACCCTTCTTCCCCGACCCGCTCGCGCCCAGCCCGTTCAACACCTATGTCTTCGGCTTCCGGGACGTGACCGGGATGAGCTCCAACCTGGTCGCCGCCCAGCGCGGCAAGGCACAGGTGAGTGCTCCGATGATGGCCTTCGACGAGGACGACGACGTCTACCTGACGCTCACCAACCTCGGCCTGGCCCAGCGGCCGGACCTGTTCGACGGGCACACCCTGCACTGGCACGGCTTCGTCAACGCGATCCCGTTGTTCGACGGCGTGCCGGAGCTCTCGCTGGCGGTCCCGATCGGGCGGGACCTGACGTACTTCTACCGGCCGCACGACGCCGGCACGTACATGTACCACTGCCACTTCGAGGACGTGGAGCACGTCCAGATGGGGATGACCGGGATGGTGTTCGTCCGCCCGGCCCAGAACCGCACGCCGCTGCATCCGGGCGAGCGGTACGCCTACAACGACGGCGACGGCTCGACGGCGTACGACCGGGAGTTCGCCTTCATGCTGACCGAGCTGTGGTCGGCGGCCCATTACCGGGACGCGCACATCCAGGTGAACGACTGGACCGACTACGACCCGAGCTTCTGGCTGCTGAACGGCCGGGCCTACCCGGACACCGTCGCCGCCAACGGCGATCCGCTCAGCACCGCGGCCGGCCGGTTGCAGTACCAGCCGATCTCCTCGCTGATCCGCTGCAACGCCGGTGACCGGGTGCTGCTGCGGATGTCCAACCTGGGCTACCAGAACCACGCGATGACCGTGGACAACCTCGACCTGACGGTGATCGCGAAGGACGCCAGCCTGCTGAAGGGACGCGACGGCACCACCAACTACCTGACCACGAACATGGTCGAGATCGGGCCGGGCGAGAGCCGGGACGCGTTGTTCGTCGCGCCCGGACCCGGCGAGTACCTGCTGTACGACCGCAAGTACTCCTATCTCGAGAACGGCGGCGGGGCCGGCTACGGCGGGATGATGA
The DNA here is from genome assembly GCF_039525325.1 of Kribbella koreensis. Lineage (NCBI taxonomy): Bacteria > Bacillati > Actinomycetota > Actinomycetes > Propionibacteriales > Kribbellaceae > Kribbella > Kribbella koreensis. The sequence goes on along the minus strand of NZ_BAAAHK010000003.1, from coordinate 128,601 downwards.
CGAAGATCGTCGTCGGACCACCCGGCACCTATCCCGCCCAGACCGCGGCGAACGCGTGAGGGGGGCGATGACGATGAAACGACTCTCGATCCAGCGGCTGCTGTCGCTGACGGCGGCCGCGGTGCTGGTGATCGCTCCGGCCGTGGTGTGGACCCAGGCCTCGGTGGCGGCGATGTCGGAGGGGCTGCTCTGCGACACCGATCCGAACCAGACCTTCTCGCTGACCGCGAGCGACGGCTACGTCTCCACTCCGGACGGCAACTCGATCTTCATGTGGAGCTACGGCAACAGCAAGCGCGGCTTCCAGTCGCCCGGTCCCACCCTGTGTGTGGAGTCGGGCCGGCCGGTCACCGTGGTCCTGCACAACAAGTTGCCTGAGGCCACTTCCATCGTGTTCCCCGGCCAGCAGTCGGTGAAGGCGAACGGCAACCCGGCACAACCCCAGTTCGACTCGGGCGGGTCGCTGACCTCGCTGGTCCAGTCCGCGGCCGCCACGGATGGGTCGGTCACCTACACCTTCACGGCGGGCAGCCCCGGCACGTACCTGTACGTGACCGGTACCGACGTCGACAAGCAACAGCAGATGGGCCTGTACGGCGCGCTGGTGGTCCGGCCCGCCGGACACGCGAACCAGGTGAACGACCGGCCCGACTCCGCCTTCGCGAACGGCAAGGAGTACGTCTACCTGCTCTCCGAGATCGACCCGGACGTGCACCTGGCCGTCGAGCGCAACCAGCCGGTCGAGCTGAACGGCTCCAAGTCGCGGTACTTCCTGATCAACGGCCGCAGCATGCCGGACACGCTGGCGCCGAACAACGCGCCCTGGCTACCGGGCCAGCCGTACGGCGCGCTCGTGCATATCAAGCCGTACGATGCCGCGACGAACCCGTTGCCGGCGACCATCCGCTACCTCAACGCAGGCAGCGTCAACTACCCGTTCCACCCGCACGGCAGCGACGAGCGCGTCGTCAACCGCGACGGGCATGCCCTGCAGGGGCCGGACGGCCAGGACCTGTCGTACGAGAAGTACGACCTGGACGTCGGTCCGGGCCAGACCCTCGACGTGCTGATGGACTGGCGTGACGTCGAGCACTGGAACGCGACCACCAACCCGATCCCGACCCAGATCCCGGCGATCACCGACCAGTTGCTGGTCGGCCCGGACACCTGGTTCTCCGAGAGCGGCTACCTCGGCACCAAGAACGCGGTGCCGTCGAACCTGACGCAGAACAACGAATGTGGCGAGTACTACCACATCGCGCACAGCCACGCGCTGGAACAAGCGACCAACTACGGGGCGGCCTTCGGCGGCATGATGACGGTCTTCCGCATCGACCCGCCGGCCGGCTGCACAGGCCAGTGAGGACTCCGACGATGACGAACAGATTCCGTGTCGCCGCTGCGATCCTGACGGCCGCGACGCTCGGCGTGACGCTCTCGCTGCACGCGACGGCGACGCCCGCACCCACTGCCGCGCAGCAACTTCCCGCGCGGGCATCGGTTGCCGTCGGCAAGCTCACGCCGAGGGGCTGCACCTTCGGCGCGGGCACTGCCGCCTGCGACCTGTACGCCATGACCGGTACGGCCACCCTGCTGGGTGTGCCGGTCCCCATCTGGGGCTTCTCCTCGACCGGCGCGGCCGCCTCGGCGACCGCACCCGGCCCGGTGCTGGTGGTCCACCAGGGCGACCAAGTGACCGTCACGCTCCACAACGAGGTGGCCGGCCAGAGTGTTTCGCTGGCGTTCCCCGGGCAGCCTCTGCCGACCGGGGGAGAGGACACCACCGGGATCGCAGCGGGCGCCACTCGTGCCTACAGCTTCACGGCGGGTCGCCCGGGCACCTTCCTCTACGAGGCCGGGCACACCTCCGGTGGCGCTCGGCAGGTCGCCATGGGTCTGGCCGGCGCGTTAGTGGTGCTGCCCGCCGACGGCACGGCGTACGGGACCCAGCCGGCCGGTTATCCGGCGTCCGGGTACGACGACGACGCGGTGGTCGTGCTGAGTGAGATCGACCCGGCGTTCAACGCCAACCCGGCGGCGTTCGACCTGCGCAAGTTCAGCCCGAAGTACCGGCTGATCAACGGCAAGCCCTACCCGGCCAGCGATCCGATCGCGACCGACCAGGGGCACAAGGTGCTCGTCCGGTACGTGAACGTGGGCTCGCTGACGCACCCGATGACGGTGCTCGGCGGGCTGCAGACCGAGATCGCCCAGGGCGGCCATCCCGCGCACTACGCGACCACGGTCGCGGCCGAGAGCATCGATCCCGGCCAGACCCTGGACTCACTCGTCACGATGCCGACCGGGCCGGAGGCCAAACTGGCGCTCTACGAGACGGCCAGGCACCTGGACAACAACGGCCAGCACACCGCCGATCCCAGCCAGCTGGCGTTCGGCGGCATGCTCACCTTCCTGGACACCAACGCCCCGCCGCCCAGTACGGACGGGGTGGGGCCGGTCTCGAGTCATATCAAACTCGCGCCCAACCCGTCGACCGGCCTCACGCCGGTGACGGTGACGGCCGACCTCAGTGACGCAACGACCGGCGGCTCGGCGGTCAGCCAGGCCGAGTTCGTGATCGACGACGCGGTGACCACCGGCGTCGGATTCGGTACGCCGATGTCGCTGCCCGGCAGCGGCGTCAGCATCACCGGCGCGACCGGCACGATCAGTACCGCGGTCCTGGCCGCCCTCGACGCCGGCCGGCACACCGTGTTCGTCCGGGCGCTCGATGCCGTCGGCAACTGGGGCGTCGTCGGCTCGGCGATCCTGAACCTGCCGAAGACGGGTCCGCAGACCATCAACGGATCGATCGCGGACGTACCGGCCAACGGCGCCGTCACGGTCAGCATCTCGGCGACCGGTGACGACACCGACGCGGGTGGACTCATCACGGACGCCGAGTACTTCCTCGATACCGTCGGCGCCGACGGAACCGGTACACCGCTGACGCTGAACCGCAGCGCCACGGTGGTGGCCGAGGACGCCGACCTGTCGCCGGCCGTGCTCAGCACGCTGGGCGAGGGCGAGCACCACGTGTTCGTGCACAGCAAGGACTCGCTGGGGTTGTGGGGACCGCCGCTCGACATCTCGTTGCCGATCGACGTGACCGGGCCGGCCGTCGACGCGGCCAGTGTCGGGCCGAACCCGACCAACGCCGTGCTCGCGGACAAGAGTCACCCGGGCAGCCTGCTGGTCTCGGCGCAGATCACCGACAAGGATGCCGGTGGCGCGCTGCAGAGCCTGCTGACCGATGCGGAGGCGTTCCTGGATCCGGCCTCGCCCAACCCGGCGGGCGGAACAGGGCTGCAGATGCTTCCGGTCGACGGCACGCTGAACTCCACCAGTGAGGCGTTCTACGGGCTGATCCCGCTCACCCAGGTGAAGGCACTTGCCGACGGCACCCATCACGTCTATGTCAGAGGACAGGACGCGGCCGGCAACTGGGGTTCGCTGTTCGCGGTGAACCTGGTGGTCGACAAGACGGCGCCGGTACTCGGTGCGCTGACCGCCTCGCCGAACCCGACCAACGGAGCAACCACGCTGACGCTGACAGCGCCGGTCACGGACGCTTCGCTGATCGCCAAGGCGGAGTACTGGCTGGGCGGCACCGATCCCGGTGTCGGCAAGGGCATCTCGCTCCCGGTCAGCGTGGTCGCCGGCAAGGTCCAGGTGACCGTGCCGCTGGCCTCGGTGCCGCCGGGCAACCAGGTGTTCAACCTGCGGGTGCAGGACCTGGCCGGCAACTGGAGCAAGTCCGTGAACACCACGGTCTCGGTGCAACGGCCGAACGCGATCTTCTCCGACAACTTCGAGTCGGGTGGCTTCGGGTTCTGGGGCGCGACCACCGGTGGTGTCCTCAACACCACCACGGCCGCGCTGCCGACGGCGATCGAGCCAGGGAGTACCCGTGGTCTGCAGGTCACGCTGCCGGGTAACGGGTACCTGACCGACCTGACGCCGAACGCCGAGACGTCGTACCACGCGAGGTTCGTGTTCAACCGGAACACGCTGACCTCGGGGACCAACGTGAACACCGCGTTGAGCCTGTTGCAGGGCCGGACCGCCGCGAACGGTCAGGTCTACGCGCTGGAGTACCGGTTCACCGCCGGCTCGGCGCAGGTCCGGACGATCCTCGATCGCAGCGGCGCAGGGGCTCTGACCGGCAACTGGGTCACCCTCACCGCCGGTCCGCACACCTTGCAGGTCGACTGGACCTCGGGGCCGGCCACCGGTACGGGCGCAGGATCGCTGCGGCTGTCGGTGGACGGTGTCAGCCGGTCACTGCAGACCGGTAACACCAGCACCCTGCGGATCGACACGGCCTGGCTGGGGGTGTCGGCCGGGATCAGTGCGAGCTCCACTGGACGGGCGTACTTCGACAGCTTCGCCTCGACCAGGTACACGATGCCGTAGCGGTAAGACCGCCGGGGCCCTGGGCGTTCAGGGCCCCGGCGCCGTCCTTGGGAGGGGACCGCCATGCTGGACACGATTCACCGTGAAGCAAGCCCGACGCCGCGCCGCCGGGTCAATCGTCTCGTCATCCTGATCGCCGTCCTGGCGGTGGCCCTGGTCGCCGGCGGGCTGGTCGCGGTCAAGCTCTGGGCCTCGGGTGACCCCGCGGCGTTCCCGCAGAGCTCGACGATCGAGGAGAAGTACGGTGTGCGTTTCTCTCGCGTCGCCGTCGTCGGCGACGGGGGACTGGTCACGCTGACCTACGTCGTCCTGGACAGCGAGAAGGCCACCCGGTTCCAGTCGGACGTTCAGCATCCGCCGGAGCTACGCAGCGAGGACCGCGACGGTGGGACGAAGCGGGTGTCGGTGATGAAGCAGGGACACAGCCTGCGATCCGGCCAGACGTACTACTTGGTGTACCAGAACACCAAGGGCGCCCTGCGGCACGGCGAGAAGGCCACGATCAGGCTGGGAGACCTCAGCCTGCTGCACGCTCCGGTGCTCTGATGTCCGCGACATCGGCCCGCCTCCGCCGGCTCGCGGGCTTGCTGCTGCTTGTCGGCGTGCTGGTCACGTGGTCTCCGCAGACCGCGAGCGCCCATGCCTACCTCACCTCGACCAGTCCGGCTGACGGCTCCTCGTTGTCGGTGGCACCTACCCGGCTGCGGCTGGCGTTCAGCGAGACGGTCGTTCCCGCCGCGACGCAGATCGACGTGGTGGCGGAGGACGGCAAGCACTACCCGGTGAGCGATGTACGAGTTGTGGGGGAAGGCGGTGAGGAGCCGTCCGAGGTACTGGCCACCCTGCCCACGCTGCCCAAGGGCGCCTACCGGGTGTCCTGGCAGACGTTGTCGGCCGACGACCTGCACCGGACTGCAGGCGTCCTGGTCTTCGGCATCGGCCACGCGGTGGCTGCTGCCGGTCTCGATGAACCGGTTCCTGCTCCGGGCGAGGTCGTCCTGCGCTGGCTGGTGTTCGGCGCGCTGGCCCTCGCACTCGGCGGTGCGTTGATGGGTCGCCTCGCTCGGCGTCAAGCGGCTACCGCCGGGGCCGGATGGTCGCGGATGGCTCAGCGCGGGGAGTTGGCCGGCGGTTGCGCGGGTGCCGTCGGAGCCCTTCTGCTGTTGGGATATCAGACTTCGAAGGCAGGCTCCACAGAGCTGCTCAGCAGTTCGTACGGCCTGCGATGGGGTCTCCGGGAGGCAGGCTTCTTGCTGCTGGTGGGCGCTGCTGTCGGGCGCCGCTACCGGGGTCGTGGGCCGGTACTGGTCCTGGGCGCGGCTCTGGTCGCGCTGGGCAGCGCGTTGACCGGACACTCGGGTGCCGGTCAGGGGGTGTTGCCCACGCGGGTGGTTGCCGACGCGATCCATCTCACCGCAGCAGCCACCTGGGCAGGCGCGGTGCTGGTCGGACTGTGGTTCGCCTGGTCCGCGCGCGATCGGCGACCGCGGCTCGAACTTCTCGCGGTACTGCGGGCCTTCGGGCTGCCCGCCGCCGCTTGCGTGAGTCTGATCATCGCCTCAGGCATCTACCTGACGAGCGGGGTGGTCGGCTCGGTCGACGCCGCACTGGTCACGTTCTACGGCCGGGCGCTGCTGCTGAAGATCGGTGTCTTCGCGGTGATCGGTGTCCTCGGTCTCACGAACCACTTCCGGTTGCGGCGAACGGCGGGTGCGGCGCTGCGGCGTTCGGCCCTCGCGGCGGAAGCGGGCTTCGCTGTAGTCGTGCTCGGACTGGCCGCGGTCATCACCAGTGGCCAGCCCGCGGTCGAGCCGCAACTCGTCAAGGACCCGGCGGCCGAGGTGGTACCGCTGCAGGACTCCCGGGTCGCGGATCTTCAGCAGACGCTGGCGGTCCGGCCGAACCTGCCCGGCCGGAACCTGGTGATGGTCGACGTCTTCGACACCAGGCGACCGGCTCCCGCGCCGGTCCAGCAGGTGACCGTGGCGGTGGTCGATGCCGACGGCACCGATTCGCCGCCGGTACGGGCCGAGCGGCTGGCGGACGGTCGCTGGTCGGCAGCCGTGGTACTGAACAGCAGTGGGGCTGCCCGGGTCGAGGTGACGGTACGGCGGCCTGGTCTGCCGGACGCGGTACACGCCTACAACTGGGCGGTCGGTGGGGCGAACGCGTCGGCGAGGACGGCGCTGGTGTCCACCGCTCCGATCAAGAAGGAGCTGACGATGCTCTGGTTCGCAGTGACGATCCTGCTGGTCGGCGGTTGGTGGGTGGCGATGCTGGTCCGGCTCCGCCGGGTATCCCGTCGAGACACCGTGGTGGTCAGCTCTCCACCGGACCGAAGTCCTGCCGACGTGGCAGGGTGAGCTCGAACAAGGCTCCGCCCTCGGGCGCCGTCGAGGCGGTGATGTGGCCACCGTGTGCCTTGACGGTGGCCTGCGCCATCGGCAGCCCGAGGCCGCTGCCCATCGGCGCGGTCGGTGGGCGCCGGTGCCAGAACCGGTCGAAGACGTGCGGCAGGTCCTCGGCCCGGATGCCCGGCCCGGAGTCGGCGACGCCGATCACGTACCACCGGCCGGAAACCCCACCGGACAACCTGATCCGGTCGCCGGGCCCGGTGAAGTGGACGGCGTTCTCGATCAGGGCGTCCAGCGCGAGCTCGAGCCAGACCGGATCGGCCAGCACCGGCATCGACGGCAACCGGTCGACCAGCCAGTCCCGGTCGGCGCTGTCGCGCCAGTTGTTCCCGATCTGGTCGAGGAACTCACTCAGGTCGAGCTCCTGATGCCGGACGGCCCGGCCCGAGTCGAGCTTGGCCAGCGCCAGCAAGCGGGTGGACAGCGCGGACAGCCGGTCCACCTGGCGCATCGCGATGGCGAGGTCCTGCCGGGACTCGTCGCCGGCCACCACCGGCTCGAGCAGCTCGAGATGACCGCGCGCGATCGTCACCGGGGTGCGCATCGCGTGCGAGGCCTCCCGGAAGAACTGCCGTTCGCGGTCGAAGACGGCGAGCCGTTCCTCGGCCATCAGCTCGACCTGCTGCTGGGCGGCGACCCGGCGGCGCGCGTGCCAGACCATCGCCAGGAACAGCATCGGCATCAACGGGATCTCGGCCCACTCGGCCCGGCTGCTGCCGTCCTGTAGCTGGTGCACCACCAGGATCCAGCCGGTCAGCACGGTGATCGCGAAGGTGATCAGCAGGGTCTGCAGCAGCGGCCAGACCCGGAAGCCGTAGACGAGCGTGAGGGCGAGGAACAGCAGGTGGTACGGGATCACCTCGCGCTCGATCATCAGGTTCATGGCGACCAGCATCCCGAGCACGAAGACGGCCAGCAGGGCATCGACCAGCCGGTACCACTGCGGCCGCCGCAGGCCCTGCCGGAGCCGCGGGAGCCGCCCCGCGAGCCCGGCGTCACGCGATCTGAAGCTGATAACCGACATTGCGCACCGTCTGGATCACGTCTCTGGTCATCTTCGCCCGCAGCCTGCGGACACAGACATCGACCACGTTGGTGGCCGGGTCGAAGTCGTAGCCCCACACCGCCGAGAGCAGCTCGCTGCGCGAGCAGACCGTGTCCGGCTTGCGCATGAAGTGCTGCATCAGCAGGAACTCCCGCTCCGACAGCACCGCCTCGCTGCCGTCCACCCGCAGCCGGCGGGTCCGGACGTCGAGCGCGATCGGCCCGGCCCGGAGAACGAACTCGTCCGGGTCCCGGTCGGTCGACTCGCGCAGCCTGAACCGGATCCGGGCCAGCAGCTCGCGGATCGCGAACGGCTTGGCCAGGATGTCCACGGCGCCCTGCTCGAGACAGCGGACCCGCGCCTGGACGTCCGCGACCGCGGACAGCACCAGGATCCGGGTCGAGGGGCTGCGTGCCAGCACCCCGGCCATCACGGCCTCACCGTCGACCTCGGGCATCCGCAGGTCGAGCACCATCAGGTCCGGCTTCCTGGTCAGCGCCATCCGCAGACCGTCCATCCCGTCGGTCGCGGTCAGCACCTGATAGCCCTCGGCCTCGAGCCCGCGCCGGACGAAACGGACCAGCTCGGGTTCGTCGTCAACCACCAATATCGTCGTCATCTGACCCCCAGGCCCGGCCGGAGCCGGTCCCACATCCCCTTGAGTCCGCAGGCGCGGACCCCCCAAGGACATATTGACTCTCCGTCACGGTCTGCGGAAGAGCCCGCAGTCATTCGGTCCCGGGTCGGGCGACGTACCTTTGCCTCGTGTCGACAGTGCAGAAGCGGAGCTGGGCCGAACAGGTGATGGGGTTGCCCATCAGCTTGCTGGCCAGGGGCCCGGCGGCCCGTACGGCGGCCGCGGATGCCGCTGCCCAGGCGGTGTATCGAGAGCTGCGAGAGGTCGACCTGACCTTCTCGCCGTACCGTCCGGACAGCGAGGTGAGCCGGCTGGCGCGGGGAGAACTGAGCTGGGAGGCCGCCGCTCCGGTGGTCCGCGAGGTCGCCGACCGCTGCCGGCGGGCCCGTGAGCTCACCGGTGGTCTCTTCGACGCGGAGACACCGGCCGCCGGCTGGGATCCGTCGGGACTGGTGAAGGGCTGGGCCGCGGAGCGGGCGAGCAGATTGCTGATCGAGGTCGACGGCGCCGACTGGTGTCTCAACGCGGGTGGCGATGTCGTGGTGCACTGCCCGAGCGGCGAGCCGTTCGTCATCGGCATCCAGGATCCGGGTGATCCTGGTGCGGTGGTAGCTACTGTGCGTAGTACCGGCGATGCGGTCGCGACAAGTGGGACGGCGGCGCGCGGAGCCCATCTCTACGATCCACGGAACGGGGCAGCAGTGGTCGGCAACTGGGCTTCGGTGTCGGTGACCGGGCCGTCGCTGGAGTGGGCGGATGTGCTCGCCACGGCGGCGTTCGTCGCCGGGGACGACTGGCCGCGGGTCGTCTCGCTGCTGCCTGGGTATGCCGGACTCGGAGTGCACACCGACGGCACCCTCCGGGCGATGCCCGGTTGGCCACGCGTTCAGCCGGGCGACGCCGGATGACCGCGACACGACTCCTGCTGGTGGAGGACGACCAGGACCTGGCCGGGCTGCTCGGGCGGGTGCTCGGTGACGAGGGCTACCTGGTGACGGCCGCGCCGGACGGCCAGCGCGGGCTGCATCTCGGACTGAGTCAGGAGTTCGACGTGATGATCGTCGACCGGGGGTTGCCGGCCATCGAGGGGCTCGACCTGATCACCCGGCTGCGCAGCCGGGGCGTCAGTACGCCGATCCTGGTGCTGTCGGCGCGCGGAACCACGGCGGAGCGGGTCGACGGGCTGGACGCGGGGGCGGAGGACTACCTCGCGAAGCCGTTCGAGTTGACCGAGTTGCTGGCTCGGCTGCGCGCTTTGCTCCGGCGTCATCCCGATCGGGCGGAGCATCTCGTCGTACCGGGTGGGCGGCTCGACCTGGCCGGGCGGACGGTACGGCGTACCGACGGTGGCCTGGTCGAGCTGTCGGAGCGGGAGTCGGCGTTGCTGGCCTTGCTGGCGGCGCGGCCGGGAGTCGTCTTCAGCCGGGCCGAGTTGCTCGCGCGGGTCTTCGACGAGGCGGAGTCCGAGACCGTCGTCGACACCTACGTGCACTACTGCCGGCGCAAGCTGGGCCGTGGAGTGATCAGCACGGTCCGCGGGCTCGGGTACCGGCTCGGTCGCTCATGAGCGCTCGTCCGATCGGTGACCAGGTGCTCGTCCGCCGGGCCGCCCGTGAGGTCGCGGTCCAGGTGGCCGCGCTGGTCGGAGCGGCGATGCTGCTCCTGGTCGTGCTGGTGACGATCGTCGTCGTCCGCGGCCAGGCCGGAGCGGCCGACGACCTGCTGCGAAACACGTTGCGCACCGCTGACGACGTCGGTGACCCACCCTCGGGGATCTGGCTGGTGATGGACACCCCGAAGGGCCTGGAGAGGTCGGCCGGCCTGCCCGACGAGCTGGACCCCGCTTTGGCCGGATTGCGCGCAGCAGCCGGGCCGGCGGTGCGGTTGACGAATGTGCGGGAGGACGACGAAGCGGAGTACCGGATCGCCACCGTTCGCCGCGACGGGCGGCCGATCCAGGCCGTCCTGGACCTCACGACGGCCCATCAGCAACGGGCGCGACTGCTGCAGGCGATGGGGTTCGCGACTGCTGTCGGGCTGGTGTTCGCGGCGCTGCTCGGCATTCTGCTGGGGCGGCGGGCGGTCCGGCCGCTAGCGCAGGCGCTTGCCCTGCAACGTGCTTTCGTCGCCGACGCGGGTCATGAGTTGCGGACACCGCTGACGCTGCTGAGCACCCGTGCGCAGGTGCTGAACCGGGCCTTGCAACGCAGTGACCTGAGCGAGGAAGTCCTACGCGACTCGCGCGGTGTCGTCCAGGACACGCAGCGGCTGGGCGAGGTGGTCGAGGACCTTTTGGTGGCGGCGGACCCGCGCAGCGAGGAGACTCGTGAGCCGGTCGACCTGAACCGGTTGGCGGGCTCGGTGGCCGACAGCGCCCGAGCTCATGCCACCGCGGCCGGGGTCACCCTGCTGCATGGCGCGACGGATGAGGACTGCACCGTCCTCGGGTCCCACACCGCGCTCCGGCGGGCAGTCCTCGCCCTGGTCGACAACGCGATCGACCACACGCCGGACGGGGGAGAGGTCCGCGTCGGCGTCCGCCGGTCGGGGCGCGACGTAGTACTGCGGGTGAGCGACACCGGCCCCGGTATCCGGCCCGAGGACGCCGAGCGGGTGTTGCGCAGATTCGACTCCGGCGGCCATCGCTCCGGCCGGGCCCACTACGGTCTCGGCCTCGCCCTGACCCATGACGTGGCGAACCGGCACGGCGGCCAGCTCCGGTTGGTGCGCAGCGATACCGGCGCGACGTTCGAGCTCGTTCTTCCCGCGGCTCCAAGGAACGGCTAAGAATCCCGGCGCATCCTCGGGGTATCCGACCCGATGGAGCCGCAGTGACCGACCGGCAGTTGTCCCGATGACCTCTTTGCTGAGTCCTGCGCGGGCAGCACACACCCGCCGCCGGACCCGCCGTACTCCGCGCTGGTGGCGTGACATCGCGGGGATCGCCTGCTGGGCGAGCGTGCTCATCGTGATCGCGCTCTGGTTGTCGGGGCGTGGTGCCCAGTTGCTCGCCGCCGGACCGGCAGACCTCTTCACGTCACTGGGCCGGATCACCGGATTGGTCGCGGCCGATCTGCTGCTGGTCCAGGTGATCCTGATGGCCCGCGTACCGGCGATCGAGCGCAGCTACGGTCAGGACGAGCTGGCTCGCCGGCACCGGTTGGTGGGGTTCGCCTCGTTCAACCTGCTGATGCTGCACGTCGCGCTGATCCTGATCGGCTACACCCTGCGCGATCACAACGACCTGCTGCACGAGACCTGGAGCGTCGTCACCTCGTACGGCGGGATGCTGCTCGCCGTGGCCGCTGTCGTCGCTCTGACCCTGGTGGTGGTCACCTCGGTGCGGATAGCGCGCCGGGCCTTGCGGTACGAGTCCTGGCACCTGCTCCACCTCTATGCCTATCTGGGCGTGGGCCTGTCCATCCCGCACGAGATCTGGACGGGTGCCGACTTCACCACTTCGTCGCTCGCGCGGGTCTACTGGTGGTCGGTCTATGCGGCGGCGTTGGCGGCCGTGCTCGTCTACCGGCTCGGCCTTCCGCTGTGGCGCTCGTTGCGGCATGGCATCACCGTCAGCTCGGTAGTACGCGAGAGCCCGGACGTGGTGTCGGTCCACCTCACTGGGCGAGGGCTGCACCGGTTGCCGGCCAAGGCAGGCCAGTACTTCGTCTTCCGCTTCTTGGACGGGTCGGGCTGGTCGCGGGGCAACCCCTATTCGCTGTCGGCGACCCCGTCGCCACGGCAGTTGCGGGTGACCGCCAAGGAGGCAGGTGACGGCAGTCGGCGACTGGCCTGGTTGCGGCCGGGCACGAAGGTGCTGATCGAGGGCCCGTACGGCCGGCTCACCGGTGAACACCGGGTCACCTCGAAGGTCGCGATGCTTGCCTGCGGCATCGGTATCACGCCGCTGCGGTCCTTGCTGGAAGACCTCGACTACGCCCCGGCCGACGCCGCGCTGGTCTACCGTGCGCACGGCGAGGAGGACCTCGTCTTCCGCGCCGAGCTCGATGAACTGGCTGCCAGGCGAGGGATCGAGGTGCATTACGTCCTCGGGCCGCGATTGCGTGACCGGCCGTCGTGGCTGCCGCAGAACGCCTCCAACTGGACCGATGTCGACGCCCTGCGGAGCCTGGTGCCGGGGATCGAGGGATACGACGTGTTCGTCTGTGGGCCGGATCCCTGGATGGACGCAGTCTGCACAGCGGCCTTGGCGGCCGGGCTTCCGCCGGACCAACTGCACCAGGAGAGGTTCTCGTGGTGATCGATCAGGAAGGTGGCCGATGAGACGCGGTGTCGTCCGGACGATGTCGGTCGTCACGCTGGCCGTAGTGGGACTGGGCCTGCGGGCCGGTTCCCAATCGGCCGGTACGCCGGCTCCCTCGTCCACCAGTACGCCGGCCGGGAGGCCGCGGCACGTCCGGCCCCGGCCCTCCCCGGCGCCGACGGTCGCACCGCGCCTCCCGGCCGGTTCCCCCACCTCGAGTACGTCGAAGAAGCCGGCCCCGAGCGCGACGACGGCTGCTGCCGGTTTCCAGGGCGATCTCGTCGATACGCAGTACGGGCCGGTCCGGGTGCGGATCACCGTGCAGGACGGCCGGATCAAGCGGGCGCAGGCGATCGAGCACCCGCAAGGCGACGGCACCACGGATGGGATCAACGCGTACGCCGTACCGGTCCTGGACCGGGAGGTGGTCACCGCCCAGTCGGCGCACATCGACGCGGTGTCCGGCGCGACGTTCACGTCCCAGGGGTATCGCCAGTCGTTGCAGTCGGCCTTGGACGCCGCTCACCAGGCCGGTGCGCTGTGAGAGTCGGCCATCTGCGGCGGAACAGCATCGTGCTGGGTGCGACGACCGCAGTACTCGGCCTGCTCTTCCTGTACCCGACCAGTACCAACCGGGTAGGCGGCCCAGCCGCTCCTGCCGCCTCGGCGGGAGTAGTCAGCACCGTGCCGGGTCACGGCGGACAGCGGACGACCGTGGTCAACGGTCAGTCGGCCTTGACCCGCTACGGTCCGGTCCAGCTCCAGGTCACGATCAACTCGTCGCGGATCACCGCGGTGAAGACCCTGACCGCACCGTCGTCCGGCGACCGCGACCGCGCCATCAGCGCCTTCGCCCTCCCGATCCTCCAGCGAGAGGCCCTGACCGCCCAAAGCGCCACCATCGACACAGTCTCCGGCGCCACCTTCACCTCCGACGGCTACCGCCGCTCCCTCCAGTCCGCCCTCGACACAGCCCACTTCACCAAGTAGCCGCGACGAGGCGACCTGGTCAGCCGACGAGCTGGTAGATGATCAGGCTGACCGCGATGTAGTGCAGGACGTACGCGGCCACGGTGCAGGCGTGGAAGACTTCGTGGAAGCCGAACCAGCGCGGTGACGGATTCGGTTTCTTGATCCCGTACACGACCGCGCCGGCCGAATACACCAGCCCGCCCGCGGCGAGCAGAACGACGACCGCGGCGCCGCCGCGATGGTAGAAGTCCGGCATCCAGAACACCGCCACCCAGCCGAGCGCAAGGTAGATCGGCGTGTAGAGCCAGCGCGGCGCCGACAGCCAGAACACCCGGAAGAAGACGCCGAGGAGCGCGCCTCCCCAGACCGCGGTGAGCAGGGCGACGCGATTGCCTCCGGTGAGCAGCAGGAGACCGAACGGGGTGTAGGTGCCGGCGATCATCACGAAGATGTTCGAGTGGTCCATCCGCCGCAGTACCGCCGAGGTCGCCGGGCTCCAGTGGCCCCGGTGGTACAGGGCGGAGGCGCCGAACAGCACAGAGGACGCGGTGGCGAAGACCACCGCCGCGACCCGTGCGACGGCCGACGGCGCCGCCACGATCAGCACCACACCGGCCGCGATCGCCAGTGGAAAGGTGCCGGCGTGCAACCAGCCGCGCAGCAGTGGTTTGACGACGTCGGGGAGGGCAGGGTGCTTCTTGTCATGCATGACGGCTTGTCTCCTTTCGGGCCGGACCGATCAGTTTCGCCGGTGACAGCCGGAGGAAGGACTCGGCCTGCAGCGTGGCCGAGGCGATCCGGGGCAGCTCCCGGACGCGCTGGTAGCAGACGAATCGCGGTACCCAGGCCGGGCGGTACTTCGCGTTGGCCCGGTACAACGACTCGATCTGCCAGAACCGGCTCAGCCCGAGCAGGATGCGGTACCACAACCGCAGCCCGGGCCCGGCGCCGGCGAGGCCGCCGCGCTCGAAGACCTCGCGGAAGACGGCGAAGTTGAGCGAGATCCGGGCGATACCGAGATCCGGAGCCGCCTGGACCAGTTCGCTGACCATCAGTTCGATCACTCCGTTGCCCGCTCGGGGGGAGCGGACCATCAGATCGAGGGACAGACCGTCGTCGTTCCACGGCACCAGGCTCAACACGGCGACCAGCCGGGCGGTCTCGTCGCGGCAGCTGACCACCGTCGCATCGCCGTCGCGGAGGTCGCCGAACCGGCCGAGCGCCATCGAGAACCCGCGCTCCGCCTGACCCGCGCGCCAGCCTGCGAGGTGCCGGGACAGGTCGGCCAGCTCGGCGTCGCCGATGTCCCGCTGGCGGCGTACCTGGACCAGGTGGCCTCGCCGTTCCGCCCGGGCCACCGCTTGCCGGACCGCGCGCATCGGCCGGCCGGACAGGCTGAAGGCGGCGACATCGAGGACTGCCTCGTCGCCCAGTTGCATGGCGCTCAGTCCGTGCTCGCGGTAGCTCGACACTCCTCGTTCGCTGGCACCGACGACGCCGGGCGTCCAGGCGTAGCCGCGGGCCTCGGCCAGCCACGCGTCGATGGCGCCCGGCCAGGCGTCCGGATCACCGATCGGATCTCCGCCGGCCAGGGAGACACCGGCGACGACGCGGTACGCGATGGCGGCCGTGCCGGTGGGGCCGAAGATCAGTGACTTGTCGTCGCGCAGCGCGAAGTAGCTCAGCGAGTCGTTGCGGTAGGCGGCCAGCAGGTCACGCAACCGCGCGCCTTCGGAACCAACCTGGTGTCTGGGTGCCCGAGCGGTTCGCAGCGCCATGACGACGGTCGCCACCGCCACGATCACGCCGAGCAGCAGCAGCGTCGCTTCGAGCCTCTGCCGGGTCTGGTCCGACTCGAATCGGGCCGGCCCGCTGATGCCGATGAAGCCCAGCCAGACCTCGCGGAGCAGCTGTGGCGCGGACAGGTGGTCCACCGCGTCCGGGTCGCCGATCAGGGAGGCGGCCCCGACCGAGGTGGCCAGTACGAACGAGGTCAGGAAGGTGACCATCACCTTGCGCCTGCTGCCCGGGTCCGGGCGACCGGTGAAGGCCTGATGGGTGAAGACCAGCAGAACGACGACCACGACGGCCGCGACGGCTTCACCGGTCGAGTGGGCCAGGCCGTTGAGCACCACCAGACCGGACGCCGCGGTGAGCGCGCCGATCCATGCCCGTCGCTTGCGTCGGGCAAGACCTCTGGACAGCATGACCAGGACGACGCCGAGCGGAACCGCGGCACTTGCGGCCTGGGGTACGAGTACCGGTAGTACGGCGGTCAGCGGCTTCAGGCGAGGCCGGAGGGGCGGGCTGACCGCGTCCAGCACACTGATGATCCCGAGCATGCAGACCAGACCGGCGATCCAGGGAGCCCAGCGCGCCGGATCGCGGGGCTGTCCGCGCGGACGCCGGGCCATCTCAGCGCCTGGCCGGCCGGCGGTGACGGCGGCGGTAGACGAGGATGGCGGTGATGATGCCGCCGGCGAAGATCGCGAGCAGGAATCCGCTCGCCAGGCCCAGCCGTTGTTCGAGGACCCGGTACGAGGCTCCGGCCAGGTAGCCGCCGCCCGCCACCAGGAACGCCCAGATGACACCACCGATCACATTCGCGACGGTGAAGGTCGATCGGCGCATCTGACTCATCCCTGCGATGCCCGGGACGAGGGCGCGGAAGGCAGCGGTCCAGCGTCCGAGCACGACCGCCAGGGCGCCGCGCCGGGCGATCAGCCGGAGGGTGCTGTCGATGCGCTCGGGCTTGCGGAGCCTGCGCGGCAGGCGGCCGAGCAGGCCGGGACCGTACCGTCGGCCGACCATGAACCCCACCTGGTCGCCCACGATCGCGCCGAACCCTGCTCCGACCATCACCGCCCACAACGGGAGGCCGCCGGCGTGGGCGACGACGCCGCCGACGATGACAGCGGTCTCACCCGGCACCACGAGACCGAGGAAGGTGGATGCCTCCAGCGCGGGCAGCAGGACGACGACGGTGATGACCAGCCAGGCAGGCAGCCCGGCCAGCCAGTCGAAGACGGCGTTCATCGGTCACCGGCGGCCGGTCGATGCGCAGCGTTCGGTATCACGGCTCACCCCTCTCTGATTCCAGCTTTGCCCGGGTTCGCGGAGGCGGGCAGGGACGGATGACCCAGGCGGTCCGGCGATGGTCCCGGATGTCCGGAACCGGCAGCGCGCGTCACCCGATGGTCCAAGAAAGCACTAAGAAATCAACGGCATGCTCGGGTTCCGATACCGGCTTGACCGGGTCCACTGTCTCGAGGAGCTGTAGATGACGACCGTCAACGGGTTGCCCGCGCATGTGTTGCTGGTTCATGCGATTGTCGTACTGCTGCCACTGTCCGCCCTGCTGCTGATCCTGACCGCCCTCTGGGCGCCGGCGCGTAGCCGGCTTGCCGGACCGAACGCCTTGCTGTCGCTGGTGGTTCTCGCCCTGGTACCGATCACCACCAGCGCGGGCGAGTGGCTCGAGCACCGGGTGGCCTCCACCGAGCTGATCCGTGCTCACACAGAGTTGGGGGACACCGCCGTCTTCGTTGCCATCGGGGTCGCGGTGATGGCGTTGGCCGTGTGGTGGCGTGGCCGGGAGAGCCGGGCAACGTCGGCACCGGCCGAATCGGCGTCCACGCGGCGTACGTTCCTCGCCCCGGCGTCTGCCGCGGTGACCGCGGTGATCGCCGTCTTGTCGATCGTCGCCGGCGGGGTCGCGGTGTACGACGTGTACCGGATCGGCGATTCGGGCGCGAAGGCGAGCTGGGACGGCAAGGTCGGTACCGCCCAGCCGGCCCGCTGACGGGTGGTCGACGGCCGGGAGATGACAGTCCTGTCATACGTGTTCAGCGTTGTTCCCCGCGCCCGCGATGTCGGCGTACGTTGCCAGCATCCTGAACGAAAGTCCCTGTTCCCGGAAGCAAGTCGCGATGTCTCTGCACCGAGTCTCGGCCCGGGTCCATGGCCCGTTGTCTCGACTGACCTGGTTCCTCTGGTACCTCGCCGTACTGCTCATCCCGCTGCTGCTCACCTGGCACGTGCTCGCCCCGCCGGACACGGCTCCGGGCGGGGCCGTGGCCCTCAGTGCCGGCCTGGTCGCGTACTCCGCTCTGGTCGTGACGGCCGCGCTGCCGGCCCGGCTGCCGTGGCTGATCGCGAGCTTCGGGATCGAGACCGTGCTCGCCGTCCATCGGCTGATCGCGCTGATCGCGGTTGTCCTGGTGCTGGTGCATCTCGTCGCGGTGCTGATCTTCGATCCACGCGGCATCACGATCCTCGATCTCGCGCACACCACCTGGGCGGCCCGGGCCGCGGTCACGTCGACGGTCGCCTTGGTGCTGGTCGTCGTCCTCGCCTTGCGCCGTCCGGGGCGCCAACCGCGGTACGAGGGCTGGTGGCTGGTGCACAACGGGCTGGTCGCGATCGTCCTGATCGCCGCCTGGCTGCACGTCTGGTGGCTTCGGCACCTGGTGTCGGATGTTCTGCTGGCGGCCTGGTTCATCGGCTCCGGCCTGCTCCTGGCCGGGCTGGCCGCGCGCCGCTGGATCTGGCTGCCCGCCCGGGCCGGCCGGTTCGCCTACATCGTCAAGTCGGTGGCCGCGGTACCCGGTGACGGCGTGACGCTGGTGATCCAGGCCGACGGCCATCCGGGGCTGCCGTTCGAGGCCGGTCAGTTCGTCTGGCTGAAGATCGGGTCGACGCCGTTCGTGTTCGAGGAGCATCCGTTCAGCATCGCGTCGTCGGCCGACCACCCGGACCGGATGGAGTTCACGATCAAGGCGCTCGGCGACTTCACCGAGCTGCTCGCGGCGCTGCGGCCCGGACGCCGGGTCTTCCTGGACGGGCCGTACGGCGGGTTCACCATCGACGGACTCGAGGACGCGGCCGGATTCGTGTTCATCGGCGCCGGTGTCGGCATCACGCCGTTGCTGAGCATGCTGCGCACGCTGGCCGATCGTGGCGACCGGCGCCGGGGCTGGCTGATCATCTCCGCCCGCACCCGGCACGACCTGATGCTGGTACCGGAGGTGGAACAGGTCAGGGCGCGGATGAACCTCAAGGTGATCGAGGTGGTCAGCACGCCCGAACCGGGCTGGACCGGCGAGGTCGGCCGGATCGGCCAGAACCTGCTGGCCAGGAACCTCCCACGCCGTCCCCACCGGCTCCACTACTTCCTCTGCGGCCCCGCGCCGATGGTCACCTCGGTCAGTCGCGACCTCGTGGCGCTGGGCATCCCGCACCGCCGCATCCACACCGAACGCTTCGGCGCCGTCTGAGCTGCCCATGACTGGAGGCCGTGGCATCAGCCGCTGGGGCGGAGCGAGCCGGTTCGTCGATCTCGACGGGCCGGTGCACTACGTCGACTTCGGTGGCAAGCCGGCCGGCCCGGCCATGGTGCTGGTGCACGGCTTGGGTGGGTCGCACCTGAACTGGGCTCTGCTGGCGCCACTCCTGGCTGCCGACGCCCGCGTACTGGCTGTCGACCTGCTCGGGTTCGGGCTCAGCCATCCGCAGGGCAGGTCTACGACGGTCCAGGCGAACGCGAGGATGCTGGACCGCTTCGTCCAGGAGGTGATCGGTGGCCCGGTGATCCTGGTGGGCAACTCGATGGGCGGGATGGTGTCGATCCTCCAGGCAGTGCGTCACCCCGGCGCCGTCGTGGGCCTGGTGCTGATCGATCCGGCACTGCCGCCCGCTATCGGCGCACGGCCGGAGCTTGCGATCACCGCCGCCTTCGCCGGATTCGCCGTCCCTGTGCTGGGTCGCTGGGCGCTCGCGCGCGAACGGCGGCAACGCTCGCCCAGGCAGCAGGTCCGGCGGTTGCTGGCGCTTTGCTGTGTGGATCCTTCGGCCGTTCCCGAGGAGCTGGTCGCAGCCTCGGCCGAATTGCTCGAGCAGCGGTCCAGAGTCCGGGGGCTGGATGCTGCCTTCCTCACGGCCGCGCGATCGTTGCTGGCCCTCGGCGCCCGGCGGAGCGCGACCTGGGCGACGATCGACGCGATCCGGGTGCCGGTCCTGCACCTGCACGGCGCGCAGGATCGTTTGGTCCCGGCCGTGATCGCCGCGTACGCCGCCCAGCGCCACCCCGAATGGACCGTGGAGGTGATCCCCGGGGTCGGCCACGTGCCCCAGCTGGAGGTCCCCGGGCCGACCGCCGGGCGGATTCTGACCTGGTTGGCCGGAACGGCATACCCTGAAGGGGATACTCATCGGTAGCCAGGAGGCCAGGATGCGCACCTCGTCCGCTCGAGCAGTGAAGTCCACCGGGCCGGCCCTGCACTGGTACCTGACCGAGCCCAGCCGCAGCGTCGTCGACCTCGGCCAGCTGGCGACCGCGAGGTCGGTACTGCGAACAGCCCCGCGTGGCGACGGCCACCCCGTCCTCGTCCTCCCCGGTCTGCTCGCCTCCGACGCGTCCACCACGTCGATGCGCTGGTTCCTGAACCGCCTGGGCTACCGGACCCACGGCTGGAATCTCGGCCGGAACGTCGGCCCGACCAGGGATGCCGTCGACGGCATCCGCTACCGCCTGCGGGAACTGTCCGATCGGCACGGCGAGCCGATCAGCCTGATCGGCTGGAGTCTGGGCGGGATCTACGCGCGTGAGCTGGCCCGGGAGAACCCGCACCAGGTCCGCGACGTGATCACGCTCGGCAGCCCGTACCGGCTCAACCTGCCGTCCGAGACCCGCGCCCATCGGGTGCTGAGGATGCTGTCCCACCTGCATGTGCCGGACTCCGAGCTGCCACCGCCTGAGCACACCAGGCCACCACTCAGGATGCCGGCCACCTCGGTCTACTCCGAGCAGGACGGGATCGTGCCGTGGCGGGCCTGTGTCGAGCCCGCCGGACCACTGCGGCAGAACGTCGCGGTGAACGGCAGCCATCTCGGCTACGGCCACAACCCCGCCGTGCTCTGGCTGGCTGCCGACCGGCTCGCCCAGCCTGCTGGGCAGTGGCGTCCGTTCGAGCCGCCTGCCGCGCTCGCGCGTCACTACCCAGGTGGCACCGCCGATCGGCTCAACTGACCGGCTCGGACGGCCTGGCCGCCGCTAGTTCGGCCAGGCTGTCCTCGACGCCGCGCACCAGAACGGCGAGGTCGGCCTCCTCGAAGTCGCCGGTCACCCCGAAGGCGACGGAGTCGCAGTAGCTGAGGATCGAGACGCCGGTACGGACCGTGGAACCGATCGGCACGTACGGGATGATCTCGACCAGCCGGCGTCCGAGCGCGTACAGCGGCTCCCGCGGACCGGGCACGTTCGTGACCACCGTGACGACCGACCGCTGCGGGAGCCGCGCCGCGAGCCGGTAGCCGGGGGCGATCAGCGCGAACGGCTCCCGCCGGGCGAGCTCGGTCAGCAGGGCGACGGAGTCGATCTCGTGGTCGGTCTTCAGCTCGTCGAGCCGGGTCCGGACCGCGGCCAGCCGCTCGACCGGATCCTCGAGGTGGACCGGCAGCTTGGCGAGCATCAGCGAGACCCGGTTGTCCCGGATGCTCTCCTGGCCGGGGGCGCGGATGTTGACCGGGACCAGGGTGCGTACCGAGTTCTCCCTCGGCGTCTCGCCGCGAGACAGCAGCAGCGACCTGAAGCCGCCGGCGACCGCCGCGAGCACGACGTCGTTGAACGTCCCACCCAGCCGGTGCCGGATCTCCTTCACCTGCGCGACTTCCGCTCGCCCGAAGGCGTACCGCCGGCTCGACGACAACGAGCCGGTCAGCGACGACCGGGTAGCGGGCCTGAGTGCTTCGGACAGCGCCCACAGTCCGCGGCCGATGCTCCAGGACCGGTACGCGAGGTTGCGTGGCTGCCGGAGGCCGGTGACCGCCAGCCGGAGCTGCCGGATCGGGGTCAGCACCAGTTGTCCGAGGGCGGCCGCCGTGAGTCCGAAGGTCGACGGCTCGGCCTGGGGCGACCACTTGTCCGGTACGGCCGCTCGTGGCCGCGGCGAAGGATCGAGAACCACGGAGTAGAGATCGGTCCCGGAGACGCCGTCGACCATGCAGTGGTGGACCTTGGAGATCAGCGCCCAGCGGCCGTCCTGCAGTCCCTCGACCAGCCAGTACTCCCACAGCGGGCGGTCGCGGGCCAGCCGCGCGGACATCAGCCTGGCCATCAGCGCGGCCAGTTCGGCGTCACCGCCGGGAGCGGGCAGGGCGGTGTGCCGCAGGTGGTAGTCGAGTTCGAAGTGCTCGTCGTCGTACCAGACCGGCGGCCCCAGATCGAACGGGAGCTGCCGCGCCTTCTGCCGGTAGCGCGGGATGAGTGGCAACCGTCCGGCCAGGAGCTCGGCGAACTCGGCGTACGTCGGGGCAGGTCCCTCGAACACCGCGATCGACGAGATCGCCATCGAGACGCCCGGCTCCTCGTCCTCGGCCTCGAGGAACAGCGCGTCGAGCGGGGTCATCCGGTCCATGGCTACAGCTCCCGTTTCAGGATCTTGCCCGCGGCGGTGACCGGCAGCTCGGGCCGGAACTCCACCAGTCGTGGGTACTTGTACGGCGCGATCCGGTCCTTGACGTGCCGGATCAGTTCCTCCGCGGTCAGTTCCAGACCGGCCCGCAGCGCGACGAAGGCCTTGATCTCCTGGCCCAGCAGGTCGTCCGGTACCCCGACCACCGCGGCCTGCGCGACGGCAGGATGGGTGTAGATGGCGTCCTCGACCTCCCGCGGGTAGACGTTGTAGCCGCCGCGGATGATCAGTTCCTTCTTCCGGTCCACGACGAAGAAGTAGCCGTCCTCGTCGACGTAGCCCAGGTCGCCGGTGTGGAACCAGCCGTCGCTGAACGCCTCCGCCGAGGCCTCGGGATTTCCGCGATAGCCGCGCATCACGTTCACCCCGCGGACCATCAGCTCGCCGATGTGGTCCGCACCCGGCGGCAGCACCTGGCCGTGCTCGTCCCAGACCTGCACCTGGACGCCCCAGATCGGCCGGCCGACGCTGTACACCCGCCGGTCCTCGGCGCTGACGTTGAAGGTGGTCGTCGAGGCGGTCTCGGACAGGCCGTAGCCCTCCAGGATGACGATCCCGAAGCGGGCCTCGAAGTCGTCGATCACCTGGGCCGGGATCGGCGCTCCGCCGGAGATGCCGATCCGCAGCGAGGACACGTCGTACCGGTCGAGGCCCGGGTGGTTGAGCAGTGCGACGTACATCGTCGGCACGCCCTCGAAGACGGTCACCCGGTCGCGCTGGATGGTGGCCAGCACGGTGTCGGGGTCGAACCGGGGGACCAGTGTCATCGTGGCGGCGAACCGGACGCAGACGTCGAGGATGCTCGACAGCGCGAAGATGTGGAACAGCGGCAGGACCACCATGATCACGTCGTCGTCGCGGACGCCGAACAGCCGGCCGGGGGTGTCTGCGTTCATGAAGAGCTGGAAGTGGGTCAGCTCGGCGCCCTTCGGCCGGCCGGTGGTGCCGGACGTGTAGACGATCACCGCGGTGTCGCCGGGATCGGGCTGGTGGATGACCGCCGGGCCGTCCGGCGCAGCGGCCAGCAGGCGCTCGAACGGCGTACCGAGGGTTGTGTCCGGCATCCCCGGGCTGGTGACGACGACGAGGTTCGAGACGCCTGCCTGGCTGGCGCCCTTGGCCGCTTCCTCGGCGACCCCGGCCCAGGTGATCAGCATCCGGGTGCCGGCGTCCTTCAGGATGTAGGCGATCTCGTCGGCCTTGTAGAGCACGTTCATCGGGACGGCGATCGCGCCCGCCTTCAGGATGCCGAAGTACGCGATCACGAACTGCGGCAGGTTCGGTAGTTGCAGCCCGACCGGATCGCCGGGCCGGATGCCCTGGTCGCGCAGGCCGGTCGCGAACCGGTCGGACGCGGCGTCGATCTCGGCGTAGGTCAGCCGGTGGGCGCCGCTGATCACCGCGACCTTGTCGGGATGGCCGAGAGCCGACTCGGTCAGAATGGTGGCCAGGTTGAAACTCATCGCGCCGCCTCCTGCCCCTCCGTTTCGGCGCGGTGCCACGAGCTGACGTCGCCCGACGAGATGGCCGCGGCGACGTCCTTCGCCCAGGCCGTGATCAGCTCCCAGTCGCGGAAGTCCCCGGCGAGCTCGGTGCGGGCCATCCGGGTGGCCAGGAACCCTTCCGCCGTCTCGGTGGTGAGCTTGCCGGCGAACGTCATCGCCGGGGTCGCGCCGATCCGCCGGGCCAGCCGCTGAACCTTCCTCGGCATCAGCTGGGTCTGGTCGCTGGCCGGTCCGACCGGTCCGCTGTGGAACAGCCACACCTGCCGGTTGCCCAGTTCCTTGGTGTGATGGCGCAGGAAGGTGACGGCTTCGGGGCGCCAGCGGTGAGCGTAGACAGCACTTCCGAGGACGACCGCGTCGTACCAGCCGATCGTGCTGACCTGCCCTACCTCGCGGACGTCGACCTGGTGGCCGTGGTTGCGGAGCTCGGCGCCGATCGCCTCGGCGATCCCGGCGGTCGCACCCATCTTGGTGGCATAGGCCACGAGTACCTTTCTGGACATTGCGGTCTCCTGTCTACTGTCGATGCCAGCTGGTGTGTTCTGCCGACGAGAGCGCCGCCGCGACGTCGTCGGCCCAGGCCGCGATCCGCCGCCATTCGCGCGAGTCGCTGGCCAGCCGCCCGCTGGCGAGCCAGTGGGCGACGAGTCCTTTGGCTGTGTCTGGCAGCAGGGCGCCGGCGAACGTCGTCGCGCGCTTGGCGCCGATCCGCCGTGCGATGCGTTGGACGTTCGCGGGCATCTCCTGCTCCTGATGGCGGTCGGCGCCGATCGGGCCGCTGTGGAAGAGCCAGACCTGCCGGTCCCGGAGTTCGCGCGTGTGCCTGCGCAGGAATCTGACCGCCTCGCGGCGCCATCGGCGCAGATAGAGCGCGCTGCCGACGATGACCGCGTCGTACTCCGCGATCGAGCCGACCGTCGTCACGTTCCGGACGTCGACCTCGTGGCCGTGCCGGCGCAGCTCGATGCCGATCGCCTCGGCGATCCCGGCGGTCGCTCCCATCTTGGTGGCGTAGGCCACCAGGACCTTCCTGGACATCAGACTCCTCCTCGGGGGCGGACTGCGGTGATCGCGAACTTCTCGACCGCCTGGTAGTGGCCGCCGGTCGAGGCGACGATCACGAGTACGTCGTCGGTGGCGCCACGGAAGAACACCGAAGCGGACCAGGGCGTGTGCTCGCCGCCGGCCGGCACGCAGCAGTACGCGCCGAGGACTGCGTTCGACGAGTGCTGCCGGACCTCGATGCGGATCGCCTCGTCGACGCCGGTGATCCGTCCGCCGACCCGCAGCGGCGAGCCGGCGAAGCTGCCGTAGCCGGGCCGGTCGAGAGTGAGGCTGGTGTCGCGGCTGCCGACGACCTCCCAGGGAGCGTCTTCGCCCTGGCCGATCCTGCGCAGGTGCAGGACGGCGGCGACCGACGGCGTCGTGGTGCCGGTGCGGTAGCCGACCGCGACCGTGGCGTCGTCACCGCGGACCGTCCGGGACACGACGGTGTTCACCTCGTCGAAGCTGAGGAAGCCCATGGTGAAGGACAGGGCGGTCTGTGCAGCGTCGAGATGCCAGGGTTGACTGCCGGACTTGCGGTACGCCTGCTGCCAGACGGCCGCGTCCTGCTCCGAACCGAACGGCCACACCGCTTGGTACCGGAAGACCCGGCGGCTCGGTGTGGGCGTCGGCACGGGCGACGGGGTGATGGTCGGCGGCGGCGGCACCGTGGTGACCGGCGGCCTCGTCGCGGTAACTGTTGCTGTTGGCAACGGAGTGCCGGCTGGGCGGCTGTCCTTGAGGGTGGTCGCGACGAGGACGGCGACGGCGAGGGCCAGCGCGGTCGCCGCCGCGATGACGGCGATGACGGACAACCGTCGGGAGGTGCGCGGATCCTCAGGGCGTGGCGTGGTCATGACGTCGCTCCCCGAACCGGCGCCGACGTGCGGCGGACGGCGAGATGGATCAGCAGACCGCCACCGGCCAGGAAGACCAGCCCGATCGCGATCAGCGTGTACGCGACGTCGTCGAGCCACGGGATCGTCGCGCCGATGGTAACGTCGGCCTGTACCGATCGGCTGGCGTCCGCGTTCAGTACGACGACGGTCCAGTCGCCGGTACCCGGCCGCCAGTTGAGCACCTGCTGTCCCGGACCGTAGCTCTTGGCGACCCAGAAGCCTTCTGCCGCAGGGGGCTGCGGAGGCGCCGAGCCCCAGCTCTGCCGGTGGTACGCCATGCCGGTCTCGTGACCGTACATCCGGTCGACGACGGAGTGTTCGATGGTGGCCAGGTAGGCCGAGGCGTCCCGCTCGGACGCGATGCCGATGAACACCGGGGTGCTGGTCCGGCTGTCGGCGGTGATCCGGACGTCACCGAGGAAGCGCTCCATCATCCACGACGGGCCGTCCATGCGGATCGCCCCGGTTTCGCTGGCGATCGCGTAGCCGGAGGTGGAGAAGTGCTGCGTGCCCGTACTGACGTAGCCTGCCGCGTCCCGGCCGCCGTGGTCGAACCAGAGCGCCGTACCACCGGCCGGCAACGCGCCGAGGCCGAACAGGATGAGCAGCGAGCCGGCTACGGCGCTGATCACCCGCCCCGCCGTCCACTGGTGGGTGGACGGCGGGTGCTGGGGCGCGCCGGCCGAAGCCGCGAAGGGGACGGAGTCGGCAGGGCGCCGACCGGAATCGGGGGAGCCCCCGGTGCGGCTGGAGTCCGTGCCGGAGTCGAGGCGGAAGGGTGGGTACTCGTCCGTCATCAAGAAGAAGTAGCCGGCGACCCGGTAGACCCAGCGGTTCAGGCCGATGATGAAGTCGAACAGCTCCCGCGGGTACCGGCCGGTGAACAGCAGCGCGACGCCGGCGATCAGGGTCAGCAGGCCGATCAGACCGCCACCCTCCACCGAGAGGACGGAGTCGGCGAACCGATAGCTCAGGTACGGTCCACCACCGAGCAGGATCGCCACGATCAGCAGGTGAGGTACCGCGAGCAGCCACTTCACGAGGACGAGTCCCCGCGACAGCTGTGGCGGCTCGTCGACGTACAACCGGGCCGGGTAGTCGGGGACGTCGTTCAGGGTGAACGGCGGATAGCGGTCGGTGCCGAGCGCGCTGTAGGCGTAGAAGGACACCCGCCAGCTCCACCGAAGTACGCCGGTGGTGAAGGTGAAGATCGATCGCGGATACCGGCCGGTGAACAGGATGGCGAAGAAGGCGACCACGGACAGGACGCCGAACACCAGCCACAACACAGCCAGCACGATGTAGTGCGGAATGGCGAGCAGCCACTTGATCAGCCAGAGTCCCCGGCTGACGGACGGGTCGAGGTCACCCTCGAGCCGGACCGGATAGCGATCGGTCTTCATCGGTTCACTCCTGTCTCAGTTCGGCTGCCAGAGGGGTACGGCGGCGCTGAGCATTGCGTAGTGCCCGTCGTAGCGGGCGTAGACGATCCGGCCGCGGCCGGTCGCCTTGTCGGCGAAGAACTCATAGGGCCGCCCGGTGAGGTCGAGCCGGGCCAGCGCCTCCCCGACGGTGAGCCACAGCGTCGGTGTCCGGTCCTTGACCAAAGGCCTGCTGCCGTTCCAAGCGAGGTCGCGCGGCTCGAGTTGCAGGAGCCGGAACGAGCCCGGACCGGTGCGGCAGACGAGACTGTCCTGAGCCGTCGAGATCTCACGGAACAGATGGAACCGGTAGTCCATCCGCTCGAGCGTGGCGATCGCGGCGTCCACCGTCGTGGGCCGCAGATCGCAGATCTTGTTCCGGCTGAGCCGCCGGTCCGCCGGCGGAAGGAGCTCAGGGAACCAGGTCGCGAGCGAGGTGGGAACCACCCGCGCACCGGGGACCTGACGAAGCTGGGCGGTGGTCCGGGCGGCCAGCGTCAGCACGGCCGATCGCAAGGTCTTCGCGGCCACCTGGGCGCGAAGGCGGCCGTGCGGATGGCCCACGTCGAGCTGCGCCACCAGGGGCCTGGCGGCGTCGACGTGGGTCAGCCGGGTGATCCGTATCCTGCTGTGGCCGGCCCACTTGCCGATCACCGGCATCAACAGCGCACGGACCTGGTCCACCGTGTCGGTGGGCAGGATCCCGTGGGTCTCGACGGCGATACCGGCCGGCCGCAGCGAGGTGATCGTCATCGCGGATCCCCGACGATGACGTACGGCTGCACGATCTCGGTGCGCCACAGGGTCCGCTCGTTGCCGGGCGGGTCGTGGTAGAACTCCCACGGCGCACCGTCGGCGCGGCCGCTCTGGGACTCGATCCAGGTGGTCAGCTGGGCGTAGGTGGCGCCGATCTTCTGGTACGGGCCGATGTGCCACACGACCGCGTGCAGGCCGCCGGGCAGCGAAGACGGCACGGTGACGGTGTCGCCGGCGATCGGGGCGGTGACGACGTAGCCGGCCTCGACGTCGAAGCGGCCGTCCGGGCGGTGCTGGTAGCGCGCGAAGGGATAGCCCCTCGGGGTGATCCCGTGCAGGGTCAGGTAGCTGCCGACCTCGCCGTAGGTCTTGGCGAACCACGCCCGGAGCTCGGGCAGTGCGAGGGTCGCGCGACGCACGGCGGTCGGCTGCTCGACTGCCTCGCGCAGGTACGGATCGGCCGGTGTGGTGCCGGCGGGCGGCCGTTCGGTGTCCATGATTCCTCCCTGCTTGCGCTGGTGCCTCCAGCACACGCCCGACGACGCACCGCGAGCAGGGCCGAAGGTCCTCAACGCGGCGGACCGATGGATCGGTCCCGGGAAATCAGGACCTTGGGCTCTGACTCGCCGTGGTCGCGTACCGGCACTGTCGTTCGGCAGGAGATCCAGATCCGTCGCCGACCGAGGAGGCCGAGAGATGAGCACCACCCAGCACCACCCGACCGAGCTGCGGGCCGTGATGTTCCTGCGGCGCTTCGGCCTCGGCCACAATCGCCTGCGACGGGCCAGCGACCGGGCGGAGTCCTTCCTGCTCCTCGCCGTGATGTTCGCCGGCCTGCTGCTGGTTCCGGTCGCGGCGGCCGTGGGCACCTCGATCGCCCACAGCTTCGAACAGACGGCCGCCCAGCGTCGCGCCGAGCTGACCTCCGTCCAGGCCCACACGCTGGAGGACACCGCAGTCGCCGTCCCGGCGGCACCTGGCCAACTCGCCACCCGGGTACGAGTCGGCTGGGACGACGAGTACGGCTTCCCGCACGAGGCCTGGGCGAACGTCGTGATCGGCTCCAAGGCCGGTAGCACGGTGACCGTCTGGCTGGACCGGACCGGCGCCGTCGTGCCGGCTCCGCGGCAGCCGGCCGACAGCCAGGCGCTCGGGGCGGGTGCGGGCCTGGTGATGGTGATGGTCGGCTGGCCACTGCTCTGGGTGGCGTTCCGCCTGCTGCGGTTGCCGCTCGACCGGCGGCGGGCCCGCGCCTGGGAGCGCGAGTGGGCCGAGATCGCGCCGCGCTGGAAGAAGTCGCAGTCCTGAAGCCCGCCCACCCGAGGACCTTCGGCCCTGACCAGCCGGTCGGGGCCGTTCTCGAATGAGAACGAACGACAGCCAACCGAGGAGACAACAGAGATGACGGTCAAGGTAGGGATCAACGGGTTCGGCCGGATCGGGCGCGACTTCCTGCGCGGTGCGCTGGAGCGTGGGACCGACGCGATCGAAGTGGTGGCGATCAACGACATCACCGGTACCGCGACACTGGCGAACCTGCTGCAGTACGACTCGACGTACGGCCCGCTGCGCGAGCGCGTGGGTCACACCGACGACACGATCACGATCGGCGACCAGACCATCAAGGTCACCGCCGAGCGCGACCCCGCCGCGCTGGACTGGCGGGCCGCAGGCGTCGACATCGTGATCGAGTCGACCGGCCGGTTCCGCACCCGGGAGGCCGCGGCCGTCCACCTGGCCGGTGGCGCCCGCAAGGTGCTGCTGTCCTCGCCGGGCAAGGGCGTCGACGCGACGATCGTGCTGGGTGTGAACGACCAGACCTACGACCCCGCCGCCCACGACATCATCTCGAACGCCTCCTGCACGACGAACTGCGTCGCGCCGATGGTCTCGGTGCTGCACCAGGCGTTCGGGATCAAGCACGGCCTGATGACCACGATCCACAGCTACACCAACGACCAGGTGATCCTGGACTCGCCGCACAAGGACCTGCGGCGCGGCCGGTCGGGGGCCGTCAACATGATCCCGACCAGCACCGGCGCGGCCAAGGCGGTCGGCCAGGTGATCCCCGAACTGGCCGGCAAGATCGACGGCGTGGCCGTCCGGGTGCCGGTCGAGGACGGATCGCTCACCGACCTGGTGGTGGAGCTCTCCGCGCCGGTGACGGTCGAGCAGGTCAACCAGGCCTTCGCCGACGCGGCCGCGGGCCCGCTGAAGGATCTGCTGCGCTACAACGAGGACCCGATCGTGTCGCACGACATCATCGGCGACCCCTCCTCCTGCATCTTCGACGCGCCGCTGACCCAGGCCAACGGCGCCATCGTCAAGGTCTTCGGCTGGTACGACAACGAGTGGGGTTACACCAGCCGCCTGCTCGACCTGACCGAGCTGGTCGCCCGGTCGCTGTGACCGCGGTCGACCGAGGAAGGAATGTTGTGATGAGCGACAAAGCGAGAATCGCCTGGCTGACCGATCCGACCGGGACCGACCTGGCCGCCGTCGGCGGCAAGAACGCGTCCCTGAGCGTGATGCTGCGCGAACTAGGTGCCGAGGGCATCAGGGTTCCGGACGGCTTCGCGCTGACCTCTGCCTCGTACTGGGAGTTCGTCGAGGCGGCCCGGCTGCGCCCGTTCATCGCGGCGCAGATCCGGCGGCTGCGGCACGGAGCCGACCTGGTCTCCGTGGGCGCCGCGATCCGGACCGCGTTCTTCGACGCCGAGCTGCCACCGCACCTGGTCGACGAGATCGCGATCGCCTACGAGAAGCTCGGCGGCACCGTCGCCGTCCGCAGCAGCGCCACTGCCGAGGACCTGCCGGAGGCGAGCTTCGCCGGCCAGCAGGAGACGTTCCTGAACGTCAACGGGATCGAGTCGCTGCTGTCGGCCTGCAAGCGCTGCTACGCGTCGCTGTTCACCGACCGGGCGATCAGCTACCGCGAGGAGCGCGGCTACGACCACCTGTCGGTGGCGTTGTCGGTCGGCGTCCAGCGGATGGTCCGCTCCGACATCGGCTCGGCCGGCGTCATGTTCACGCTCGACACCGAGACCGGGTTCCCGGCGGTGACTCTGATCAGCGCCGCATGGGGGCTGGGGGAGTCGGTGGTGAGCGGGCAGGTCGACCCCGACGAGTACGTGGTCTTCAAGCCGTTCCTGGACCGCGCCGAGCTCCGTCCGATCATCTCGAAGACGCGCGGCGCCAAGGAGATGAAGACGGTTTACTCCGACAACATCACCACGCACAGCGGAGTACGGACCGTCGCCACGACTCCGGACGAGCAGACCGCGTTCGTGCTGGCCGACGACGACATCCTGCAGCTCGCGCGGTGGGCGGCGATCGTCGAACGGCACTACGGCCGGCCGATGGACCTGGAGTGGGCCAAGGACGGCGAGACCGGCGACCTGTACCTGGTGCAGGCGCGGCCGGAGACCGTCCAGGCCCGCCGGGAGGCGGCGACCCTGCGGTCGTACCGGCTGCTCGAGCCCGGTACCGAACTGGTGCACGGCCTCTCCGTCGGTGACGCGATCGCCGACGGCGTGGTGTGCCGGCTGGAGTCCGCGGCCGAGATCGGCAAGTTCGTGGACGGCGCGGTGCTGGTCACCAAGATCACCGACCCGGACTGGGAGCCGATCATGAAGCGCGCGGCGGCGATCGTCACCGACCACGGTGGCCGGACCTCGCACGCGGCGATCGTCAGCCGTGAGCTCGGCCTGCCGGCGATCGTCGGCACCGGCAACGCGACGTCGGTGCTGACCGACGGGCGCCAGGTGACGGTGTCGTGTGCCGAGGGTGAGCACGGCCGGGTGTACGACGGCAAGCTCGACTACGAGGTGAAGGAGCTCGACCTGGCCGACGTGCCGCAGACCCGGACGAAGGTGCTGCTCAACCTCGCCGACCCGGCCGCGGCCTTCCGCTGGTGGCGGCTGCCCGCCGACGGCGTCGGGCTGACCCGGATCGAGTTCGTGGTCAGCAACCACGTCAAGGTCCACCCGATGGCGCTGGTGCGGTTCGACGAGCTGGACGCCGACGAGCAGGCCGAGGTCTCGCAGTACACGCAGGGCTACGCCAACCGCGAGGACTTCTTCATCGACACCCTCGCGCACGGCGTCGCCCGGATCGCGGCCTCGCGCTGGCCGGCCCCGGTGATCGTCCGGATGAGCGACTTCAAGACCAACGAGTACGCGCGCCTGGTCGGCGGCCGCCGGTTCGAACCGGTCGAGGAGAACCCGATGATCGGCTGGCGGGGCGCGAGCCGGTACTACAGCGAGGGCTACCGCGACGGCTTCGCGCTGGAGTGCCGGGCGCTGCGCAAGGTGCGCGACACGATGGGCCTGACCAACGTCGTGGTGATGATCCCGTTCTGCCGGACCACGGCCGAGGCCCACCGGGTGCTCACCGTGATGCGGGAGGAAGGCCTGGAGCGCGGGCTGAACGGGCTCGAGGTCTACGTGATGGCCGAGATCCCCTCGAACATCATCCTGGCCGACGAGTTCGCCGAGCAGTTCGACGGGTTCTCGATCGGCAGCAACGATCTGACCCAGCTGACCCTGGGGGTCGACCGGGACTCCGAGACGCTCGCGCCGCTGTTCGACGAGCGCAACCCGGCGGTCTCGCGCAGCATCCAGCATCTGGTCGACACCGCGCACCGGGCCGGCCGCAAGGTCGGGCTGTGCGGTCAGCGGCCCAGCGACGACCCCGGCTTCGCCGGCTTCCTGGTGCAGACCGGGATCGACTCGATCTCGGTCACGCCGGACAGCTTCTTCGCGGTGAAGGGCAACGTCGCCGACGCCGAGGCCGACCAGGACGGCGGGCTGCCCCGCGACACCCTCACAGCGGCGGCCATCTGACGGGTCAGTGGCCGGCCAGGGTCGCGGCGTGGTCCGGGACCTGGGTCTGCATCTCCCGCGGCGTCCGTTCGTAGCCTTTGGACGGAGGCCGCGGGGGTAGCTCCAGTGGGGGGCGTTGCACCTCGTAGTACGGGATGGTCGAGAGCAGGTGGGCGATCATGTTGATCCGCGCCGACCGCTTGTCCTCGCTCTCGACCACGTACCACGGGGCTTCGGGGATGTCGGTGTGCACGAACATCTCGTCCTTGGCGCGGGAGTAGTCCTCCCAGCGGGAGATCGATTCCAGGTCCATCGGGGACAGCTTCCATCGGCGCATCGGGTCCTCGAGCCGGCTGCGGAAGCGGTTCTCCTGCTCGTTGTCACTGACCGAGAACCAGTACTTGTGCAGCAGGATGCCGTCCTCGACCAGGAGCCGCTCGAAGATCGGGCACTGGTGCAGGAAGCGGGTGTACTCCTTGCTCGTGCAAAAGCCCATCACCCGTTCGACGCCGGCCCGGTTGTACCAGCTGCGGTCGAACAGGACGAGCTCGCCGGCGGCGGGCAGGTGCTCGATGTAGCGCTGGAAGTACCACTCCGTACGCTGCCGCTCGGTCGGAGCCGGTAGCGCGGTGATCCGGGCGACGCGGGGATTGAGGTACTCCGTGACCCGCTTGATCGTGCTGCCCTTGCCGGCCGCGTCGCGTCCTTCGAAGATCACCACCACCCGGGCGCCCTCGACGCGGACCCACTCCTGCAGCTTGACCAGTTCGGCCTGCAACCGCAGCAGTTCCTGCTCGTAGACCTGCTTGGGCATCCGCTGCGGCTTCTTGCCCTTCCCGTGCGCCATCGGCAGGCCTCCCGTTCGGTGATCGCTGTCAGAGCCGACGGTACGAGACGCCGGCACACCCGGCCAACCACCGGAGGCCTTCCGCCCGGCCGAGTCGGGCCGAACGGCCCTGACCCCGGCCGGCCAACAGTCATAGCTTCGAAGTGAGGAGAAAGGACCTGTCGATGAAGCGTCTGCTCGTCCTGGGAGCCGGCACCGCCGGCACGATGACCGCGAACAAGCTGCGCCGGGAGCTGCCGCTGCGCGAGTGGCAGATCACCGTGGTGGATCGCGACGACGACCACATCTATCAACCAGGCCTGCTGTTCCTGCCGTTCGGCAAGTACCGGACCGGGCAACTGACCAGGTCACGCCGGCGGTACCTGCGGCGCGGGATCTGTTTTCTGACCGGTGAGATCGATCGCGTCGACGCCGACGCGAAGACGGTCCGGCTGGCCGACGGCCGGGTGCTCGCCTACGACTACCTGATCGTTGCCACCGGCACCAGTCCGCGGCCGGACGAGACCCCCGGCATGCTCGGATCCCAGTGGCGCGAGAGCATCTTCGACTTCTACACCCCGGAGGGCTCGGCCGCGCTGGCCGAGGCGCTGCCGCGGTTCACCGGCGGCCGGTTCGTCGTGCACATCGTCGACCAGCCGATCAAGTGCCCGGTCGCCCCGCTGGAGTTCGCGTTCCTGGCCGAGGCCTGGTTCCGGGCGCACGGGATGCGGGACCGGGTGGAGCTCGTCTACGTGACGCCGTTGCCCGGCGCGTTCACCAAGCCGATCGCCTCGGCCCGGCTGGGCGGCATGCTCGACGAGCGCAAGATCGCCGTCGAGGCGGACTTCCTGGTCGAGCGGATCGACCCGGACAACAAGGTGCTGATCTCCTACGACGAGCGCGAGATCCCCTTCGACCTGCTGGTGACGGTACCGCTGAACAAGGGCGCGGACTACGTCGCCCGGTCCGGTCTCGGCGACGAGCTGAACTACATCCCAGTGGACCGGCACACCTTCCAGTCCACCGCCCACCCGGACATCTTCGTGCTCGGCGACGCCAACGACCTGCCCATCTCGAAGGCGGGGTCGGTGGCGCACTTCTCGGCCGAGGTGTTCGCGGCCAACTTCCGCGAGTACGCCGAGGGCCGGCCGATGACCGGCAGCTTCGACGGGCACGCCAACTGCTTCGTCGACTCCGGCGATGGCAAGGGCCTGCTGATCGATTTCAACTACGACACCGAACCGTTGCCCGGCACGTATCCGCTGCAGGTCTTCGGTCCGCTCAGCCTGCTGCGGGAGACCTCCCGCAACCACTGGGGCAAGCTCGCCTTCCGCTGGATCTACTGGCACCTGCTGCTGCCCGGCCGCCGGCTGCCGGTCCCCACCCGGATGTCAATGCGTGGCAAACACCAACCGGACAAGGAGAACTGATCATGCCTGTCGTCACCGTCGGGCCGGCCGAGGTTCATGTCGACGCCGAGGGATTCCTGACCGAGTACGGCGAATGGAACGAAGAACTGGCCGAGCGCCTCGCGGCCGGGATCGGGATCGAGCTGACCGACGAGCACTGGAAGGCGATCAGCTTCCTGCGGGCCGACTACCCGGCCCACGGCGAGACCGCGACGCTGCGCCGGGTCTCGGTCCTGGCCGGGATCCCGATCAAGCGGCTGTTCGCCCTGTTCCCCGGCAAACCGGCCAAGAAGATGGCCTACGTCGCCGGCCTGCCGAAGCCTCGCGGTTGCGTGTGAGAGGACCTGTCATGACCACCACCGGACCCGCCGTCGTCCCCGACTTCGGCGACGCCACGACCACCGGCCGCAAGCTGGCGATCATCTGCTCCAAAGGCAATCTCGACATGGCCTACCCCGGCCTGATCCTGGCCAACGCGGCCCTGGGCGAGGGCGTGGAGACGCATCTGTTCTTCACCTTCTGGGGTTTCGACATGATCACCAAGTCCCGGATGAACGACCTCAAGTTCACCCTGCTCGGCAACACCGCGACGCATCTGCCGCAGGGCCTCGGCGGGCTGCCGGGGATGACGGCGATGGCCACCCACCAGATGAAGAAGCAGATCGAGGAGGTGGGCGTGCCCGGCGTACCGGAGTTCCTCGAGCAGATCGTCGCCTCCGGCGGTCGTCTGTGGGCCTGCCGGATGTCCGCCGACATGATGCGGCTCGACGAGTCCGACCTGTCTGACGACGTCGAGGCGATCATCAGCGCCGCCGACTTCATCGAGAAGACCGCGGGCGCCCAGCTGCTCTTCATCTGACCCGTTACTCCTGGAGGTGTTCATCATGCAGACCCGGCCACCGTTGCGTGAGCTAGGACTGAACAGCGGCAAGTTGGCCCGCCTGCACCGGATCCTGTTCGACCACGGACTGGGCAACGGCACGGCGTTCTTCCTGCCGTACGACCAGGGCCTGGAACACGGCCCGCGCGACTTCTTCGCCAACCCGCAGGCCTCGGACCCGGCCTACATCGTCAAGCTGGCGGTGGCCGGCGGCTTCAACGGGATCGCGATCCAGGTCGGCCTGGCGGAGAAGTTCTACTGGGACTACGCCGGCCAGATCCCGCTGATCCTCAAGCTGAACGGCAAGACCGACATCCCACCGGACGCCGAGGCCCTGTCGCCCGTGCACGCGAGCGTGGAGGACGCGGTCCGGCTGGGCGCCGGCGCCGTCGGCTACACCCTGTACGTCGGGTCGCCGGCCCAGGAGGCCGACTTCGCGCAGTACCGGAAGGTCCGCGAGGACGCGCACCGGTTCGGGATGCCGTTGATCGTCTGGGCGTACCCGCGCGGCGCGGCGATCGCGGCGAAGGGTGGCAACGACTCCTTCTACGCCGTCGACTACGCGGCCCGGGTGGCCAGTGAGCTCGGCGCGGACGTGGTGAAGGTGAACTTCCCGCACCCCGAGAAGACCACCGCCGTGAAGCCGGCCTACCAAGCGGAGTTCAGCTCCCAGCAGGCCATCGACGCGGTGGTCCGGTCGGCGAACCGGACGCTGGTGCTGGTCTCCGGCGGCGAGAAGGCCGGCGACGAGGCGATGTTGCTCAAGGCCCGGCAGGCGATGGAGGCCGGTGGCCTCGGGCTGATCTTCGGCCGCAACGTCTGGCAGCGCCCGTACGACGAGTCGTTGCGCTTCGTGGACTCCCTGAAGGAGATCCTCGCGGCCCACCCGAGCGAGTAGTGGAACGGAGGTAGTGGTGATGAGGCATCCGCTGACGGTCGACGACGTGATGACCCGGGACGTGATCACGGTACCGGCCGACGCGCCGTTCAAGACCGTGGCCGAGCTGTTCGCCGAGCACAAGGTGAGCGCCTTCCCGGTCACCCAGGAAGGGGTCGGACTGGTCGGGATCGTCTCCGAGACCGACCTGCTGCACAAGCAGGAACACCCGCAGACCCGGCACCGCGGCCTGGCGCCGGCTCAGCGGCTGGCCCGCCGTAAGGCCCGCGCGGTCACCGCCCGGGACCTGATGACGAGCCCGATGGTGACGATCGAGGTCGGGTCGACGCTGTCCGAGGCGGCCCGCCTGATGGCGGCCCGCGAGATCACCCGGCTCGTCGTCCTGGACGGCGAGTGGATGGCGGGCATCGTGACCCGGTCCGACCTGCTGCGGGCGTTCCTGGACAGCGACCGGGTGCTGCTGGCGCGGGTCCGGCGCGAGGCGATCGAGCACTCGTTGTGGGACGACCCGTTCGGTGTGGAGATCAAGGTCGTGGACGGCGTCGTCACGCTGACCGGCCAGCTCCCGCACCGCAGCATGATCCCGGTCGCCGAGCAGGCGATCCGCGAGGTCGACGGCGTGGTCGGGGTGGTCAACCGGCTCAGCTACGCCTTCGACGACACAGCCCGAGTACCCGGCCCGTTCTACTGATCAGGGCCGGCCGATCGAAGGAGTGAACGAGATGACAACCCGAGCACCCATCTGCGTCGGTGTGGACGCGTCGTGGCAGCAGAGCGGGGCGATGGACTGGGCCCTGCGGGAGGCGCACCTGCGCGGCCTGCCGGTCCAGGCGGTCCATGTGGTGGAGGAGAAGCAGCCGAACGGCCCGTTCTTCGCCACTCCCGGCGCCGACACGGCGACCAAGCGACTGGTCGCGGACGTCGATGACTACCTGGCCGGCCATGACGAGACCGCCGGGCACAGCGCCGGGTCCATCACGGGACGGCCCGCGGCCGCCCTGGTGAAGGCCGCCCGTAGCGCGGAGATGCTGGTCGTCGGCCGGCGCGGCGCGGGCACCATCAGCCGGTTGCTGATCGGCTCCACGGCCGAGGCGATCAGCCACTTGGCCGAGGGGCCGGTGGTGATCGTTCCGGACCGCTGGCAGCCGCAGTACGCCGGTGCGCCGATCGTGGTCGGCGTCGACGAGGAGGAAGCGATCGACACGGCTCTGGAGTTCGCCGCCAAGGCAGCTGCGGAGCGCAAGGCGCCGCTGCGCCTGGTCCGGATCTGGGACCTTCCCGTGATGTACACCTGGGACGCGGCCTCGATCACCGATCAGTACGACGGCTGGATCGAAGAGAAGGACCAGCGGCTCCAGGCCATCGCCGACGAGTGGCGGATCAAGTACCCGGAGCTGACGATCGAGACCGAGACCCGCCGGGGCCACCCGGTGGCCGGCCTGATCGCCGCCGCCGAGGAAACGAAGGCAGAGCTGCTGGTGCTCGGTGGCCGCAAGCACAACCGGCTGGCGGCCGCGCTGCTCGGCTCGACCGCTCGTGGCGTGCTGCACCACGCCCCGTGCCCCGTCGCCGTCGTGCACGAACCAGGCGATCAGCACTGACCGCCGATCAGTCGCCGCCACGCTTGGGCGTGGCGGCGACTCTTTCGCGCCAGCCCGGAGTACGCAGCGACAAGTAGCACAAGCCCGCCACCGGTACCGGCATCCAGAACTGGAACAGCCGCCACGAGACCACACCCAGTACTGCGATGCTGCCCGGTACGCCGAACCCGATCAGTGTCGGGATCAGGACCCCCTCGATCACACCCAACCCGCCAGGAGTGATCGGCAGAACGGCCAGCAGACTGGCGATGCAGTAGGCCAGCAGGAGAGCGACCGGGCTCATGACGAACCCGAAGGCGGTGAGGAAGACCCACAGGGCGGCCGCGTCCAGCAGCCAGTTCATGACTGCCCAGATGGCGAAGGAACGCCGTACTTCGCGTGCCCGCAGCAACTCGTGCAGCTGGGTGGCCACGGCCTGGATGGGCGGCCGCCAGCGGCGCGGGAAGCGGCGCAGTACGAACTGCAGTGTCCGTGCGGCTGACGCTGCCAGACGTGACCGCTCGTGGATCGCCACCAGGCCGCAGATCGCGAGCAGCGCGCCGATCAGCCAGCCGGTCAGGTACGCCGCGGTCGGACCGTACAGGAACACCGCCGGAACGAGCGTGACCCAGAAGATCGCCGCGAGCGCGACCGTGCAGCCGATTCCCTGGGCGGCGATCGCGGCCGTGACGTCGGCCGGCCTGGCGCCGCCGGAGACCAGCAGCCGGTAGCGCAGGGCGGTCGCGGTCGCGCCTCCACCCGGAATCACCCGGCTGAGTCCGTAGCCGGTCAGATCGCTGCGGAGCAGCCAGTTGAAGCGGGGCGGATCGTCTCTGATCACGCTGCGGGTGATCATCGAGTAGCTGATCAGGCTGAGCGCCTCCAGCGCGATACCGATGGCCACCCACCACGGCCTGACCTCCTGCAGCAGTCGCAACGACTGCTCGGTGCCGGCCATCCTGGGCAGCACCAGGTAGTCCACCACAGCGATCAGCACCAGCAGCCCGACCGCACTGCGCAACCACCCCAACACCGCCGACCGCCGGCGTCCCGGGCTTCGGGGCGCCGGCGGAGAGGTGTCAGTTGCTGGCGGCAACGGGCTGGCCATTGGCGGCGGCCTCGCGGCCGTCCGTCGCCGGCACCGGCGGAACCGGTGGGTGTTCGGCGGCGGCAGCGGACTCGCGGGTCAGGAAGGTGCCGAGCTCACCGATCGTGCTCATCAGCGGCGCCGGGAAGACGACGGTCGAGTTCTTGTCGACGCCGATCTCCACCAGCGTCTGCAGGTTGCGCAGCTGCAGCGCGAGCGGGTGGGCCATCATCGTGTCGGAGGCCTGGCCGAGCGACGCGGCGGCCATCGCCTCGCCCTCGGCGGCGATGATCTTGGCCCGCTTCTCCCGCTCCGCCTCGGCCTGGCGCGCCATCGCGCGCTTCATCGTGTCGGGCAGCTGGATGTCCTTGAGCTGGACCAAGGTGACCAGCACGCCCCACTCGGTCGTCGTCTGGTCGAGGATCTCGCGGATGTTCGCGTTGATCACCTCGGTCTCCGACAGCGTCTCGTCCAGGGTGTGCCGGCCGACCACGCCGCGCAGCGTGGTCTGGGCGATCTGGTCGATCGCGGCCGCCACGTTCTCGATCGCCAGCACCGACTTGGCCGCGTCGACGATCTGGTAGTACGCCACCGCGGAGATGTCCACGCTGACGTTGTCCTTGGTGATGATGCCCTGCGACTGGATCGGCCGGGTGACGATCCGCAGCGACACCTTCCGCAAGACGTCGACCAGCGGGATGATCAGCCGCAGTCCGGGCTCGCGGACCGCTTTCATCCGCCCCAGCCGGAACAGCACTCCACGCTCGTACTGGGTGACCACGCGGACGCATGCCACCAGTAGCAGCACGATCACGGCGAGAACGATCCACAAGACGGTCATGACGGCTCCTTCCGTCGGTTCCGGACACTTCGAGCCTCTCGCGGCGACCCGGTCCGGGGCAGGGACCCCGGTCCCCGGCCGCGCGGACCAAAGGCCTCAACCGTCGCTCGGCGATGACCAGTAGGGGTGATGTCTGGCATGGTCGGAAGATGACTGAGCAGATGGATGCCTGGGCCGTGCGGCGGCCTGGACCGATCGATCTCGGACCGTTGCGGCTGGTGCGGCGGGACGTACCCGAGCCGGCAGCCGGTGAGGTGCTGGTGCGGGTGCTCGCGTGCGGCTTGTGCCGGACGGATCTGCACTTGTGTGAGGGGGATCTCGAGCCGCGGCGGCCAGGTGTCGTACCTGGTCATCAGATCGTCGGCGAGGTACTGGAACGTGGTCGTGGCGCCGACCGGTTCGCGCTGGCCGAGCGGATCGGCATCGCCTGGCTGCGCGGCACCTGCGGTGAATGCGAGTTCTGCCGGCGGGGAGCCGAGAACCTCTGCCCACGATCCACCTACACCGGCTGGGACGCCGACGGCGGGTTCGCCGAGTACGCCGTGGTCGCGCAGGACTTCGCCTACCGGCTGCCGGAGGAGTGTACGTCCGAGGAGCTGGCTCCGCTGCTGTGCGCGGGGATCATCGGGTACCGCGCGCTGAGTCGCGCCAATCTGCCGCCAGGTGGCCGGCTGGGCATCTACGGCTTCGGGTCCAGCGCTCATCTCACCGCCCAGCTGGCGGCTGCTCAGGGTGCGGAGATCTATGTGCTCACTCGTGGGCAGGCGAACCAGGAGCTGGCGCGCGAGCTGGGTGTCACGTTCGTCGGGGGAGCCCAGGACGTACCACCGGTGGGGCTGGATTCGGCGATCGTGTTCGCGCCGGCCGGCGAACTGGTGCCACTGGCGTTGCAGGCGCTCAAGCCGGGTGGGACGGTCGCGGTGGCCGGGATCCACCTGAGCGACGTCCCTGCGCTGAACTACGACCGGGACCTGTTCCGGGAACGCGACCTGCGCAGCGTCACGGCGAATACCCGGGTCGATGGCGAGGAGCTCTTCGCGCTGGCAGGCCGGGTGGCCGTGCGGCCGCGGACCACGGCTGTCGGGTTCGACCGGATCGATCAGGCGTTGTCCGATCTCGCCCACAGCCGTGGGTCCGGATCCCTGGTGGCGGTCAGGTCCCGCTGAGCCGCCGGTCGATGCTGATGGCAACGACTCCGCGGACGGTGCCGGCCAGTACCTCGGCCAGCCGGCGTTCGTGCGGGTCGGCCGGGCCGGTGACGGTGACGATGCCGTCGTTGACCTGGACCTTCCAGTCCGGCGCCTCGACCCGGAGCAGCTCCTCGACCTCGGCCTGGATCCGCTGGTCACGCCCGGCCAGCAGGTGGATCACGTCGCTGCGGCTGATCATCCCGGCCACCTTGCCGGCGTCCAGCACGGGCAGGCTCTTCATCATCGTCGAGCGCATCAGGTCGATCGCGGTCTCGAGCTCGTCGTCGGCCCGGACGGCGACCACCAGGTGGGTCATCACCTCGGCCACCAGCCGGGCGGGGGTCCGCCCGCTGGTGTGGACGGCCGCGACCGGAACCCGGTCGTCGATCAGGTCCTGGTCCTGGACCAGGTCGGCCTCGCTGACGATCCCGGCCAGCCCGCCGCCGGCGTCGACCACCGGAAGCGAGGTGATCTTGCGGTCGTCGAGCAGTTTCAGCGCGGTGCCGATCGAGGTGCGTGGCCCGACCGTCACCGCCGGAGTCGTCATCAGCTCCCGGATCAGCATCGTCCTCACCTCTTCTTCGGCCGGTTCCCGGAGTCTTTGTTCCCGGAGTCCTTGACCTCGTGTTCCTCGTCCTCGTGGCGCGCGTGCTCGCGTTCCTCGTACAGCCGCGCGCCCAGGTACTTCAGCAGGCCGTCGTAGGTACGGGAGCTGCGCGAGACCGGCACGTTCTCGTTCGCCGGGCCTCGCCGGGTGCTGTCCTCAGTCATGGTTGCGTCCTCCTCGGGGTCAGCTCCACCGTCTGCCATCGCCGATCCCTGCTGCAGGGGCGAAAGTCCTGACCGGTCCGGCCTTCCGGCCGCCGGTTCCAGAGCGTCGGCGGCACTGAGCAGGGCGCGCAACCGGTTGACGAACCGCGCGGCCGGAGCGCCGTCGACGACGTCGTGGTCGACGCTGACGGTCAGCTGCAGCCACTCACGGTCGACCAGGCGGCCGCCGGCCAGGACCGGGCGGACGGTGATGCCGCCGACGACGACGGCGAGGGTGTGCAACTGGAATCCGATGCCCCAGCCGCCGCCACCGGCGAACATCCCGACCGCGCTGACGCCTACCGTTCCGGCGATTGCCCGTTGCCGGTGCGGGAAGCGATGCAAGGCGCCGAGCAGCCCGGTCCGGACGAAGGCGGGTAGCAGCAGGTAGGCACGAGCCCAGTTCGACTTGCGGACCGACGGGCTGCGATTCGGGTCCGCATGGACGGCGCGGATCTCGTCGTGCAGTTCGCGCACGCTCCGGCGGCCGGCGTCGCGGAGTACATGGGTGAACGCGAACGGGACGCCGTCCAGCTCGACCTCGACCGGCAGGCCGACGTCGACCTGGCTGAAGATCACCTCGCGGCCGCGAAGGTTGCGATAGGCCTGCACGGCAGGCTCGGCAGCAACCGCCCGGGCCACGCAGCTGACGACGAAGGCAGTGAAGGACATCTGCTCGCCGGTGTCCCGCAACTGGGTCCGGAGTGCCTTCCGGGCCGCCGTCACGTCGACCTCGAACAAGCCATGGATGGAATGCCGGCGCCGGGACGCCCGGCCGGCGTCGATCACCAGCCGGCGTACCCAGGGCACCTTGACGATGCGCTCGGCGGCTCGCTTCATGACGTTTCCCGCCTGCTCGTCTCACGGAACTCGTGGACCGTCGCCGGTACGGCGAACGCCAGGGCGGGCAGGCACCACAGCCAGAAGCCCCAGCCGAACAACATGAGCGCCAGGTGGAAGCCGACGACGGCGACGTAGCCGGTCCGGCGGGCGGCGAGGAGCAGACCGGCGATCACGAACTCACCGGCCGCCAGCACCAGCGCCCACAGGGTCGGGTGCGCCATGAAGATGTCCAGCCAGCCGCGGCGGACCCAGTCGAACAGGGCGGCGTCCGCGAACGGCCGGTAGCTGTCCGGATCGGCGATGCCGAGGCTGACGTGGACCAGGCCGCCGATGCCGAAGATCGCCAGGAAGCCGCGATGAATGGCGGGCCAGGCCAGGGCCGGGTCGGTTTGGAGGGTCGGGCGGGACGAGGTGGTCATCTGGATCAGCCTCCGATCATGCCTGCCGGGATGACGGCGACCGGGCAGGCCGCGTGGTGCAGCACGGTCTGGCTGACCGAGCCGAGGAGCATGCCGGCGAACCCGCCACGGCCGCGCGAGCCGAGCACGATCAGCTGGGCGTCAGCGGCCATTCGCAGCAGTTGTTCGGCCGGATGGCCGTCGATGTGGATCAGCTCGGCGTCCTGGCCGCCTGCGCGGGACCTGACGTCGGCTTCCAGCGCCTGGGCGGAGACGCGGTCGTGTTCGGTGTGCAACGGCTGGGCGGCGACCACCCGGAGCCGCAGGTGGTGCCGGCGGGCATAGTCGAGACCGAAGTCGAGCGCGAGCGCCGAGGCGGGCGAACCGTCGTACCCGACGACGACCCTGCTGCCGGTGGCCGGTGTCAGGCCGGACCGGACGACGACGACCGGGCAATGGGCATTGGCCGCCAGGTCGAGTCCGGTCGAGCCCGCCAGCGCGCCCAGCGCGATACCGAGTCCGCGGCTGCCGATCACGACGACCTCCGCGTGCTTGGAGGCGCGCAGCAGTACGGGAGAGGGGAATCCGTCGACGCGGGTGCCCTCGACCTCGATGGTGGGCTCGAGTTTCCGGGCCAGCTCCACCGACTCGCGGACCACCTTGTCGGCACCGGCCCGCAGACCGGGCGCGAGGTCGTTACCGCCCAACGGCACCGGGAACTCGGGCCAGACGAACGCGTGCACCAGCGACAGGCCGGTACCACGTGACGCCGCCTCGGTCGCGGCCCATCTGATCGCCGCTTCGGCCATCGGCGAGCCGTCGATGCCTGCTACCACCCGTGCCTCGGTCATCCCAGCCTCCTTGCTCTCACCTCAACGATCTGCCCGCCGGCGCTGATGCAGCAGGGGCGAAGGTCCCGGCCGTCCCTGCCTTCCGGCATCAACGGACGACGGCCACCGGGCAAGGGGCGTAGTGGACCAGCGACCTGCTGGTCGAGCCGAGCAGCAGCCCCCGGAAGGCGCCGCGTCCCCGGGAGCCGACGACCAGCAGCTCCGCCGACCTGGCGGCGTCGATGAGGACGTCGTCGGCATGACCCCGGACGAGTTCGCGGCGTACCGTCACGTCGGGATACTTCTCGGCGTGCCCGGCGACCGCTTCGGCCAGCACCGCGGCGCTCTC
Source organism: Kribbella koreensis (assembly GCF_039525325.1). NCBI lineage: Bacteria > Bacillati > Actinomycetota > Actinomycetes > Propionibacteriales > Kribbellaceae > Kribbella > Kribbella koreensis. The sequence continues at coordinate 83,993 of NZ_BAAAHK010000003.1, read as the reverse complement.
CTGTTCGAGCGCGTCGAGATCGTAGACGAGTGGCAGCAGATCGCCCGGTCCCGTCCGGACCGGATCGTGCCAGGCCATCACTGCCGTCAGCGGGAGATTCCTGGCCTGCGCCTGCTCGAAGGCGAAGTCGACCGCGGCGGTCGAGGTGGCCGAGCCGTCGATCCCGACCGCGACCTCACCCCGGCCGCCTGGTTCCCACTGTGCCGGCACCACGACGACCGGACAGGTCGCGTGCGTGGCCACGTGGGCCGAGACCGACCCGGAGACGAGATCGCGGAACTCGCCGAGACCCCGCGAGCCGACCACCGCCAGCTGGGCATTGGTTGCCTCCTGCAACAGAGTGGGCGCGGTACCGCCGAACTCGGCGCCGACCCGCACGGTGAGGCCGGGATGCTCAGCATGAAGTTCTTCGACCACCTCGCGCAGCAGCCGCTTGGCCGCGGCGCGCAGTGGCTCGGTCTCGATCGGCACCGCGAACCCCATCGGGCTGCTCACCATCGGCAGCCCCAGCACATGGACCAGTCGTAGCTCGGCGTGCCGGCGAACTGCCTCGGCGGCGGCCCACTGGGTGGCCTTCTTGGCCGCGGGCGAACCGTCGTACCCGACAAGGACGTACTTCTGACCGGTGGTCATGACGGGGTTCCTTCCTGGACGGGCCAGTGCCAGTCGCGGATCTCGGGCAGGTCGTCGCCGTGCTCGAGGATGTAGGCGTGGTGACGGGTCCGCTGGTCGATCAGCCACTGGCGGAACTCGACCGCGTGCTGGGCCAGGCCGGGGACCCGGTCGATCACGTCCATCGCGAGGTGGAAGCGGTCGAGGTCGTTGCGGACCACCATGTCGAACGGCGTCGTGGTCGTGCCTTCTTCCTTGTACCCGCGGACGTGCAGGTTCTCGTGCCCGGCCCGGCGATAGGTGAGCCGGTGGATCAGCCAGGGATAGCCGTGGTACGCGAAGATGACCGGCTTGTCGGTGGTGAAGAGCGCGTCGTACTCCGGGTCGGGCAGCCCATGTGGATGCTCGGCGGCCGGCTGGAGCCGCATCAGGTCGACCACGTTGACGACCCGGATCCGTAGCTCGGGCAGGTGTTCGCGCAGCAGGGTCACCGCGGCGAGCGTCTCCAGCGTCGGCACGTCGCCCGCGCAGGCCATCACCACGTCGGGTTCGCCGTCGTCGTTGCTTGCCCACGGCCACACGCCCAGGCCGCGCGCGCAGTGCAGCTCGGCCGCCTCCTGGTCGAGCCAGCTCTCCTGCGGCTGCTTGCCGGCCACGATCACGTTGATGTAGTCGTGGCTGGCCAGGCAGTGCTTGGCGGTCGACAGCAGGGTGTTGGTGTCCGGCGGCAGGTAGACCCGGATGACCTCGGCCTTCTTGTTCACCACGTGATCGATGAAACCGGGGTCCTGATGTGAGAAACCGTTGTGGTCCTGGCGCCAGACGTGCGAGGTGAGCAGGTAGTTGAGCGAGGGGATCGGCCGGCGCCACGGCAGCTTCCTGGTCACCTTGAGCCACTTGGCGTGCTGGTTGACCATCGAGTCGACGATGTGGACGAAGGCCTCGTAGCAGGAGAACCAGCCGTGCCGGCCGGTCAGCAGGTAGCCTTCGAGCCAGCCCTGGCAGGTGTGTTCGCTGAGGATCTCCATCACCCGGCCGTCGACCGCGAGGTGCTCGTCGGTGGGCAGCACCCCGGCGTTCCACGCCTTGCCGGTCACTTCGTACAGGGCTTCCAGCCGGTTCGACGAGGTCTCGTCCGGGCCGAAGACCCGGAAGTTGCGCTGGTCCTCGTTGGCCCGCATCACGTCGCGCAGATAGCGGCCGAGGGTGCGGGTGGGCTCGTGTGGGCCGGCACCAGGGTGCGGTACCTCCGCGGCGTACTCCGCCAGGTCGGGAAGCTTCAGATCACGTGACAGCAGACCGCCGTTGGCATGCGGGTTGGACCCCATCCGCCGGTCACCCTCGGGGACCAGGTCGAGCAGCCTGGGAACCGGCCTGCCCTCGTCGTCGAACAGCTCTTCCGGCCGGTAGCTGCGCAGCCAGGTCTCCAACTGGGCAAGGTGTTCCGGAGACGTCCGTACGCCGGCCAGCGGCACCTGGTGAGCTCGCCACGTTCCCTCCACCAGCACGCCGTCGACCTCGTGCGGACCGGTCCAGCCTTTCGGCGTCCGGAGTACGATCATCGGCCAGTCGCGACGCGGGGCGTCCGGCTCTGCCTTCGCCTCGTACTGGATGTCGGCGATGTCGTCGAGCGCCCGGTCGAGGGTGGCCGCCAGTTGCTGGTGGACGATCTCGGGGTCGTCGCCGGAGACCAGGTACGGCCGGTAGCCGTATCCCTCGAGCAGGCTGTTCAGCTCGTCGTCGCCGATCCGGGCGAGCACCGTCGGGTTGGCGATCTTGTACCCGTTGAGATGCAGGATCGGCAGCACGGCGCCGTCGGTCCGCGGGTCGATGAACTTGTTCGAGTGCCACGAGGCGGCCAGCGGTCCGGTCTCCGCCTCGCCGTCACCGATCACACAGGCGACGATCAGGTCGGGGTTGTCCAGTACCGCGCCGTAGGCATGGCTGAGCGAGTACCCCAGCTCGCCGCCCTCGTGGATCGAGCCGGGCAGATCCGGGGCGACGTGGCTGGGAATGCCACCGGGGAAGGAGAACTGCCGGAAGAGCCGGTTCATCCCGGCCTCGTCGCGCGACACGTCCGGGTAGGTCTCGCTGTAGCTGCCTTCCAGCCAGGTGTTCGCGGCGATCGCAGGGCCGCCGTGACCGGGACCGATGACGTACATCAGGTCGAGATCGCGCAGCCGGATCACCCGGTTGAGGTGGACGTAGAGCATGTTCAGGCCGGGGGTGGTTCCCCAGTGCCCGAGCAGACGCGGTTTGACGTCCTCGGGCCGCAGCGGCTTGCTGAGCAGGGCGTTGTCGAGCAAGTAGATCTGCCCGACGGACAAGTAGTTGGCTGCTCGCCAGTAGGCGTCCAGTGCGGCGATCTCGGTGGCTGTCAGCGGCTTGTCCGTGACCTGTTCCATCGTCGGGCTCCCTGTCGTGTTCGGATGCCTTCAGCCTGGTCGATCGCGGTCGGCCGGACCCAGGGCCGAAAGTCCGTCCGGAGGGGGCCGCAAGTCGGCGGGCGGGGTCCAACGGACGGCCGGATCGAGTCGTTCGGCCCTACGGGCGCGGCGGTCCGGCGACCAGGCTCGGAGAATGACTGTCGACGAGATACAGGCACTGACGGACGATCCGCGCGAGCCTGCCGAGCGGCTTCTTCGCGACCTGAGGACCCGGGCCGACGGGCTGACCGACCGCGAGGCCGCACGCCGGCTGGAGGCGCACGGCCCCAATGAGCTCACTCGCCGGACGCGCCGGAACTGGCCGCGTCAGTTGCTCCGCCAGTTCACCCACCCGCTTGCGCTGCTGCTGTGGCTGGCCGCAGTCCTGGCGGCCGTGTCCGGTACGCCGGTGCTGGCGATCGCCATCGTCGCGGTGATCGTCCTGAACGCCGCCCTGGCCTTCGTCCAGGAGCAGCAGGCCGAGCGGGCCGTCGAGGCACTCGCCGCCTACCTGCCGGCCAAGGCCTCGGTACTCCGCGATGGAGTCCGTGAGTCCGTCGAGGCCCGGACCCTGGTACCCGGCGACATCCTCATCGTCGAAGAAGGGGATCGGGTCTCAGCCGATGCGCGGTTGCTCGACGGCGCGGTCGAGGTGGATCTGTCGACGCTGACCGGCGAGTCGCTTCCGGCGTACCGGTCGGCTGATCTGCTCGACACCGACGGCTCCCTCCTCGATGCCGCGGACCTGCTGTTCAGTGGGACCAGCTGCACCGGCGGAGAGGCGACGGCGGTCGTCTTCGCCACCGGCATGCGGACCGAGCTCGGCCGGATCGCGGCGCTGTCGCAGCGGGTCGAACAGGACGAGAGCCCGCTCGAGCGGCAGGTCAAGCGAGTCGCGTGGCTGATCGCCGGCGTCGCCGTCGGCGTTGGGCTGTTGTTCCTGCTGATCGGTACTTTCGTGGCAGGCCTGCCGTTGGCGGATGCCGTGAACTTCGGGATCGGCCTGCTGGTGGCCAACGTGCCAGAGGGGTTGCTGCCGACCATCACGCTGGCCCTGGCTGTCGGCGTACGGGTGCTGGCGCGGGGCGGCGCGGTGGTGAAGCGGCTGTCCGCCGTCGAGACGCTGGGCTCGACCACGGTGATCTGCACCGACAAGACGGGAACACTCACCGAGAACCGGATGCAGGTCACGGACATCTGGACTCCGGAGGGCATCGTCCCCCCGGGGCCGCCCGACGCGGCGACACGGTTGCTGGCGCAGTCCCTGGCTGCTTGCACGAATGCGACCGTGGATCCGGCGCGGCCTGAGACCGCGACCGGAGACCCGACCGAGATCGCACTCCTGCTGGCGGCCGCCGGACTCGGTGCCGACGTCTCGGCCGACAGGCGGACCGCGAACCGGGTCCGGCAGTTCCACTTCGATCCGAACCTGCGGCGGATGTCCACGATCGACCGGACCGGCGACGGGTCGCTCGAGGTCAATCTGAAAGGCGCGCCGGAGGAGGTGCTGGCGCAGTCGAGTCTGCTGACCGGGCCGGGCGGTACGCCGCGACCGCTGACCGCCGCCGACCGGACGAGGCTGGCCGAGGAGTTCGCCGGCCTGGCCGGGCGCGGGCTGCGGGTGATCGGCGTCGCCCGGCGGGATCTGCGTCCGGGCGAGCCATTGCCCGAGCGGCGCGAGCAGGCCGAGCGCGACCTGGTGTTCCTCGGCCTGCTCGCGATGTTCGACCCGCCGCGGACGGAGGTACCGGCTGCTGTCGCGCGGTGTCACGACGCCGGGATCAGGCTGCTGGTGGTGACCGGGGACAACGGGCTGACCGCGGCCGAGATCGCCCGCCGGGTGGGGATCGGGCGGCGTGGCGCTCGGGTTGTCACCGGTCGCGAACTGGAAGCGATGAGCGAGGCGGCGCTGGACGAGCTGCTGGCCGGCGAGGACGAGCTGATCTTCGCCCGTAGTTCGCCGGAGGCCAAGCTGCGGATCGCGGACGCGTTGCGGGCTCAGGGGCACGTCGTCGCGATGACGGGTGACGGCGTCAACGACGCGCCCGCCCTGCGCCGGGCCGACATCGGCCTGGCGATGGGCGTCGCCGGGACCGACGTGGCGCGCGAGGCCGCCACCATGGTGCTGACCGACGACAACTTCGCCAGCATCGTGACCGCGGTGGAGGCCGGCCGGCGGGTCTACGACAACGTCCGCAAGTTCATCGTCTACATCTTCGCGCACGCGATGCCGGAGATGATCCCGTTCCTGGTCTTCGCGCTGTCGGGCGGCCGGGTACCACTGCCGCTGACCGTGCTGCAGATCCTCGCCATCGACCTCGGCACCGAGACGCTGCCGGCCTTGGCTCTGGGGCGTGAACCGGCCGAACCCGGGCTGATGGACCGGCCACCCCGCAAGCGCGGCGAGAACGTGATCGACGCGCGGATGCTGGCCCGCGCCTGGGGCCTGCTCGGCGGGCTGTCGGCGGTTCTCGTTCTCGGCGTCTTCTTCTGGACCCTGCTGGCCGGCGGCTGGCACCCCGGCGCCCCGACCGGCGACGGCAGCGCGTTGCACCACCTCTGGATCCAGGCCACCACGATGACGTTCCTCGGCATCGTCGCCTGCCAGCTCGGCACCGCCTTCGCCGCCCGTACCCAACACGCCTCGCTCCGCTCGATCGGTGCCTTGAGCAACCATCTTCTGTTGTGGGGAATCGCCTTCGAGCTGGCCTTCGCCGCCGCGGTCGTCACCATCGCGCCCCTGCAGAACATCTTCGGTACCGCCCTCCCGCCGGTCCCGCAACTCGCGGTACTGGTCACTTTCCCGTTCATCGTCTGGGGCGCCGATGAGCTCTGGCGGCTGCGGCTGCGCAGCCGAAACCCTGGAAGGACAACGTCATGAACACCCTGAACGGTTTGCCGGTCCATGTCCTGCTGGTCCACGCCGTGGTCGTCCTGATGCCGTTGTCAGCGCTGGTTCTGGTGCTGACGGCGTTCTGGGCATCGGCTCGGCGCAGGCTGGCCGGAGCGAACGCGCTGCTTGCCCTGTCGACCGTGGTGATCGTCCCGCTCACCACGGGCGCTGGCGAGTGGCTGGAGCAACACGTGCCGAACAGCGAGCAGGTCCGCGAGCACGCCGAGGTCGGCGGCACCGCGATCTTCTTCGCGATCGCTCTGGCGGTGATGGCCGTCGTGATCTGGTGGCGGGACCGTGAGTCGGACCTGCAGACCCGGGACGCCGCGCATGCCGCGCGGGACCTCGATACCCGGTCCGGGACAGTGCTGACCAGACTGCCGCTGATGCAGCGCACGTGGCTGGCGCCGGCCTCGAAGACCGTGACACGAGTGATCGCCGTGATCGCCGTCCTGGTCGCCGTCGCCACCTTGTACGACATCTACCGCATCGGCGACTCCGGTGCGAAGGCCAGCTGGGACGGCAAGGTCACCTCAGCCCCGTACGTCGGGGGCTGATCGACGTGTCCGGCGCTACAGCAGGCCCGCCACACTCCGGCGAATCGCACCGAGGAGGGCTCGCCGGGCGGTTGAACTGGTTGCGGGCCGGTGTGCTCGGGGCCAATGACGGCATCGTCTCCACCGCGGGACTGGTGGTCGGCGTCGCCGGTGCGACGACCTCGGCCGGGACGATTCTCACGGCCGGGGTGGCGGGCTTGACGGCCGGGGCTGTGTCGATGGCATTGGGGGAGTACGTCTCGGTGAGCAGTCAGCGTGACACCGAGCGCGCACTGCTGACGAAGGAGCGCGCCGAGCTGTCCGCGTTCCCCGAGGCCGAGCTGGCCGAACTGGCGGCCTTGTACCGTGCCAAGGGCCTCAGGGCCGAGACGGCCGCGAAGGTCGCCGCCGAGCTGACCGAGCGGGACGCCTTCGCCGCGCACGCCGACGCCGAACTGGGCATCGACCCTGAACAACTGACCAACCCATGGCACGCGGCCGGCGCGTCCGCGCTGGCCTTCACCCTCGGAGCATTGCTCCCGCTCATCGCCATCCTGCTGCCACCCGAGGGATGGCGGGTCCCGATCACCTTCCTGGCAGTCCTGCTCGCCCTCGCCGGCACCGGCCTGCTGAGCGCGAGGCTCGGCCAGAGCCGCATGCTTCCGGCCGTCGTCAGACTCGTCGGCGGCGGCGCCCTCGCGATGGCCGTCACCTACGGCATCGGCCAGTTGCTCGGGACAACAGCCTTCTGAAGGACTTCCTGCGCTCACGTCGGGACCAGAGACCCTGGGGGCCGGGACCGGGTCATCGGAGGCTGGAGCCAACGTGTTCGCGACGAAAGGAAGTAACTCATGAAGGCCGCAGTAGTGACAGGGTTCGACCGGCCGTTGGAGGTTCAGGACAGGGTGCGGCCGGAGCCGGCTGCCGGGCAGGTGCTGGTGCGGATGGAGGCTTGCGGGCTGTGCCACACCGACATCCACGCAGCGCATGGGGACTGGCCGGTCAAGCCGAGTCCGCCGTTCGTACCGGGGCACGAAGGGGTCGGGGTCGTCGAGCAACTCGGCGCGGGGGTGACCTCGCACAAGATCGGTGACCGGGTTGCCATCGCGTGGCTCGGCAGCGCGTGTGGTGAATGCCGGTACTGCATCGACGGCCGGGAGACGTTGTGTCAGCACCAGGCCAACAGCGGGTACTCCGTGGACGGTGGCTGGAGCGAGTACGCCGTCGCCGACGCGAAGTACGTGGTCAGCGTGCCGGACGGTGTCTCCGCGTTCGACGCGGCGCCGCTGACGTGTGCCGGTGTCACGTCGTACAAGGCGATCAAGGTGGCGAGGATCCAGCCGACCGAGAACGTCGCGGTGTTCGGCGTCGGCGGTCTGGGACACCTCGCGATCCAGTACGCCAAGATCGTCGGCGGCACGGTGATCGGCGTCGACCTGGCGGACAACAAGCTGGAACTGGCCAAGGAGCTGGGCGCGACGCATGTCGTCAACGCCGCGCGGGAGGACCCGGTCGAGGCGATCCAGGCACTCGGCGGGGCTGATGTGGCGCTGGCTTTCGCAGTGACGCCGCTGGCCTTCGAGCAGGCGTTCCGCTCGCTGCGCCCGGGTGGCCGGCTGATCTGCGTGGCGCTGCCGGCCGAGGGCACGATGCAGATCCCGATCTTCGACACGGTCCTGAAGGGCATCGAGATCATCGGCTCCATCGTCGGCACCCGCCAGGACCTCACCGAGGTCTTCGCGCTGCACGCCGCGGGCCGGACCCGCGTCATCGCCGAGAGCCGCAAGCTCGACGAGGTCAACACCTCGATCGCCCAGGTGCTGGCCGGAGAGGTACCGGCCCGGCTGGTCTTCGAGTTCTGACCCGGGCAAGGAAGATCCCGGTCCGCGACAGCGGACCGGGATCTTCGGGTTGCGGATCAGGCGTGCGCGGCGCCGAGGATCTCGGCCGGCCGGCCGCGGCGGGCCACCCGGCCATGGCTCAGGACGATGATCTCGTCGAGGTCGTCCAGGCCCTCGAGGCGGTGGGTGATGAGGAGGGTGGCGCGGCCTCGGGTGGCGGTGAGGATGTCTCGGGTGAGTTCGGCGGCGGTGGGGTCGTCCAAGTGGGCGGTGGGTTCGTCGAGGATGAGGACGGCGGGGTCGGCGAGGAGGGCGCGGGCCAGGGCGAGGCGCTGGCGTTCGCCGCCGGAGAGTTGGGCGGCGCGTTCGCCGACGGGGGTGTCGAGGCCTTGTGGCTGGCGGTTGACCCAGGCCGCTAGACGGGCCTGACGGAGGGCATTCATCAGTTGGGTGTCGGTCGCGTCCGGTTTGCCGATCAGGAGGTTGTTGCGGATGGTGGTGTCGAAGAGATGGTCGTCCTGGGCGCAGACGGTGACGTGACGACGGAACGCGTTCTCGTCGAGCTCCGGTAGCGCGATGCCGCCGTAGGTGACGGTGCCGCGTTCGGCCGTCAGGAAGCCTGCCAGGGCGGCGACGAGGGTGCTCTTGCCGGCGCCGCTCTCGCCCACGACGGCGATCCGGCGGCCGGGGGAGAGCCGCAAGGTCAGGTCGCGCACCGTCGGCTGATCGGCGCCGGGCCAGCGGGCATCGGCATGCCGGATCTCCAGGGTATGACCGATGACATCTTTGTTGCCCCAGGCAACGGCGGGTTGCGGAAGGTCTCCGAGAGCCCGGAGCCGGTCGACTGCGCGGAGGCCGCGAACCAGATGCCTGGCTGCAGCGGGCAACCCAGTGGTCAACTCGAAGGCGGCAAGCGGAGTCAACGCCAGAACGGCCAGCTGTACTCCGGGCAGCCTCCCCTCCCGGACAGCTTGGATCCCGACCAGCAGTTCACCGACGACGGTCAACGCCAGCGCGATGGCGCCGACCGAAGCCCCGGCCCCCGCGCCGATGGCGGACCGGCGGGCGAGCGACGTCAGCCGCCGATCGTGCACCTTGATGCGTTCGAGAGCCGGCCCGGCCGCGCCGAACGCGATCAGCTCGGCGGCTCCGGCCAGCAGATCGTGAACCGGGTCGGCGAGCGCAGCCCGTGCGGGTGCGAGCCGTCGCTCGGTCCGCCCGGCCACGGACAGCGTGATCGCCGGCGCCACGACGCCTGCGATCAACAGTCCTAGCAACAGCACCAGACCGGCCGCAGGAAGCAGGGCGCCCAGGAGCACCACGGTCGCAGTACCGGTGATGACGGCGACGGCGATGGGGAGGACGGCACGGACGAGCAAGTCCTGCACGGCTTCGACATCGCTGACCACGCGAGTCATGACGTCGCCGGTGCGCAACTTGCCGAGGCCGGCAGGGGCTGCCCGGTCGAGGTCGAGCCAGGCCTGGACGCGAGTCCGGGCCAGGACGCGGAAGGCAGCGTCGTGGCCGACCAGGCGTTCGGCGTACCGGAGTACGCCACGGCCGATCCCGAAGGCACGGACGGCGACGATGGCCACGGTCAGGTAGAGCACGGGGGGTTGCTGGGCGGCGCGCGAGATCAGCCAGCCGGAGGTCGCCATCAGACCGATGGAGCAGCTGAGCGCCAGCGATCCGAGCAGCGCGGCCGCCATCAGCCGCCATGCCTCGGGCCGCGCGATCCGCAGCAACCACCGGACGGAGGTCATGCCGGCACCCCTGCGAGATCGACGACGCGGTCGCACAGGTCCAGCAGCGCGGTGCGGTGGGTGACCAGCACGACGGTGCGTCCGGCGAAGGCCGCGGGGAGCGTGCTGAGCAACTCGTGTTCGGTGTCAGGGTCGACGCCCTCCGTCGGCTCGTCGAGGAGCAGCAGGGGAGCGTCGAGCAGCAGGACCCGGGCGAGTGCGATCCGGCGACGCTGGCCGGCCGACAGACCGTTGCCACGTTCACCGATCTGCTGTTCGAGCGGTACGTCGACCCGGGCCGTCCGGGCGGCTCTCCGGACCGCGGCGTCGTCGGCGTACGGGCGGCCGAGCCGGATGTTCTCGTGGACCGTACCGGTGAACAGGACAGGGTCCTGGCTGAGCCACCCGACCTGGGACCGCCAGCTGTCCAGGTCGGCAGTGGACAGATCGACGCCGCCGGCCAGCACCCGGCCGCACTCGAGTTCGGTGAAGCCCAGCAGCGTGGCGAGCAGAGTGGACTTGCCGCAACCGCTGGGGCCGACGATCCCGGTCACCTGTCCGGCCGGGATCGTCAGCGAGAAACCGTCGAGCGACGGGCCGTCGCGATCGGCGCCGTTCACCACGACCTCGTCGAGCTCGATCGTCTGCCGGGCGTCCGCGGTGGCCGTGCCGGGTGCGGGAGTCTCGTGGTCGAGTACGGCGAAGACCTGCTCGGCGGCGCTGAGGCCCTCGGCACTGGCGTGGTAGTGAGCGCCGAGCAACCGCAGCGGCAGATAGGCCTCGGGAGCAAGGATCAAGACCAGCAAGGCGGTCTGCAGGTCGAGCCTGCCGTCGACGAGGCGCAGGCCCACCGAGACCGCGACCAGCGCGACCGACAAAGTCGCGAGCAACTCCAGGACGAGCGAGGAGAGGAAGGCGATCCGCAGCGAGGACAAGGTCGCCTTGCGCTGCTTGTCCGCCAGCTTCTCGACCGTACCGGCCTGCGCCCGGGACCGGCCGAACGCCTTCAAGGTCCCGAGCCCGGACAGTACGTCCAGGAAGTGGTGGGCCAGCAGTTGCAGCGCCGCCCACTGTCTAGCCATCAGCTGCTTGGTGGTCAGGCCGACCAGGATCATGAAGACCGGGATCAACGGCAGGGTGACCACGACGATGGTGGCACTCAGCCAGTCGGCCGCGAACATCCGCGCGGCCACCACGATCGGTACGAAGCAGACCAGCACCAACTGCGGCAGGTAGCGGGCGAAGTAGTCGTCCAGGGCATCGATCCCGCGCGTAGCGAGGGTGCCGAGCTCGCCACTGCGTTCCCCGGTGAGCCAGCGCGGACCGAGCCGCGCGACCTGGCGCAGCAGCCGCATCCTGAGCTCGGACTTCACCGCGGCGGACGAATGATGCGCCGCCACCTCGGCCAGCCACGACAGGCCGGCACGAGCGGCCAGGGTCGTGCCGAGGAGGATGAGCCGGCCCGCGGCGTCGTGCAGGCCGGCCCCGTGCAGGAAAGCGTCCGTGATGATCGACGCCAGCAGCCACGCCTGAGCGAGGATCACCAGCGCCTGACCGGCGCCGATCAGCACCGACAACGCCAGGAACACCCGGGTGGTCCTCGCATAACGCAGCAGGCGGGGATCGATCGCGGGCATCAGGCGTTGGCCTTCTGGGCCGTGACCGGTATGTCCGAACGCCCGAGCCGGCGACGGAAGACCCAGTACGTGTAGCCCTGGTAGGCCAGCACCACCGGAGTGAAGATCACCGCGACCCAGGTCATGATCTTCAACGTGTACGCCGTGGAGGCGGCGTTCACCGTCGTCAGGCTGAAGGCCGCGTCCGTCGTCGACGGCAACACATTCGGGTAGAGCGTGGTGAACAGTGTCGCGGCGGCCAGCGCAATGGTCGCGGCCGTGCCGATGAACGCCCAGCCCTCCCGGCCGAGCCGGGACGCGACCAGTCCGCCGATCAGGCAGAGTGCCGCGGCGAGCGCGAGCAGCCAAGTGATCCAGGAGCCGTCCAGCGTTTGCGTCCACCCCAGGAAGCCGGCGGCGGCCACGATGGTCGCGATGCCGATCGGCGGCACCACCTTGAGGGCGCGGTCGTGCACCTCACCGTGCGTCTTCAGCGCCAGGAAGATGGCGCCGTGCAGGGCGAACAGCAGCAGCGTCGTGATGCCGCCGAGCAGTGCGTACGGGTTGAGCAGGGTGAAGAACGTACCGGCGTACTCATGGTCGGCGCCCATCGGTACACCACGCACGATGTTCGCCAGGGCCACGCCCCACAGCAGGGCCGGTACCGCGCTGCTGCCGACGATGACCGCGTCCCAGCGCCGGTGCCAGGTCGCGTCGTCGAGCTTGCCGCGGTACTCCAGCGCGATGCCACGCAGGATCAAGGCGACCAGGATGATCAACAGGGCCAGGTAGAAGCCGGAGAACAACGTCGCGTACCAGAACGGGAACGCCGCGAAGGTCGCACCGCCGGCGACCAGCAGCCAGACCTCGTTGCCGTCCCAGACCGGGCCGATCGTCTTGAGGGTGACCTTGCGGTCGATCGGGTCCCGGCCGACGACCGGGAGCAGCATGCCGACGCCGAAGTCGAAGCCTTCGAGCACCAGGTAGCCGGTCCACAGGACGGCGATGAGCAGGAACCAGACATCAGTGAGTGCCATCGGGGTGCTCCTCAGTACAGGAAGGCCGGCTCGGCGGCCTCCGGGTCGGACGGCTCGGACTCCACGGGCACCTCACGGGCGAAGCGGAGCAGGAGGAACACCTCGACCACCGCCAGTACGCCGTACAGCAGGGTGAGGACGATCAGCGAGGTCAGGACGCTGCCGGCCCCGACACTCGGCGAGACCCCGTCGCGGGTCTGCATCAGCCCGAAGACGATCCAGGGCTGACGGCCCATCTCGGTGAAGATCCAGCCGAGGCTGTTGCCGAGCAGCGGCAGCAGCGGGACGGCCAGGGCTGCCCGGATGAGCCACTTGGACTTCGACATTCGTTGCCGGCGGAGCAGCCAGAGGGCGAGCAGGGCGATGGCCGCGGCCAGGACACCGCACAGGATCATGAACCGGAAGGTCCAGTAGGTCAGCGGTACGTTCGGCTTGTACGTGCCCGGGCCGAACCGCTGCTCGTAGGCCTTCTGCAGGTCGTTGATCCCCTCGACCTTCCCGTTCCAGCTGCTGGTCGCCAGGAAGGACAGCCCGTGCGGGACCTTCAGCGACCAGACCTCCTTGCTGCCGTCGAGCGAGCCGATGGTCAGGATGGAGAAGGGCGCCGGGGCCGACGTGTCGTACAGCGCCTCGGCGGCGGCCATCTTCATCGGCTGGGTCTCGGTCATGATCTTGGCCTGGATGTCGCCGGTGACGACCAGCGCCACGGCCGCGACGAGGGTGGTGATCGCACCGAGTTTGACGGCCGGCCGGAACAGGCTGCCGTGCTCACCCGGGCGGCGCAGCAGGTGCCACAAGGCGATGCCGAGCATGAAGGCGCCGGCGGTCAGGAAGCTCGCGGCGATCGTGTGCGGGAAGGTCGCCAGCGCGACCTTGTTGGTGAGCACCGCGCCGAAGTCGTGCAGCTCGGCCCGGCCGGTCGTGGCGTTGTAGGTGTAGCCGCGCGGCCACTGCATCCACGAGTTGGCGGCCAGGATGAAGTACGCCGACAACCAGGTGCCGATGGCAACGAGCCAGATCGAGGCCAGGTGCACCTTCTTCGGCAACCGGTCCCAGCCGAAGATCCACAGGCCGAGGAAGGTCGACTCGAGGAAGAAGGCCAGCAGTCCCTCGATCGCCAGTGGGGCGCCGACGATGTCGCCGACGAACTTCGAGTACGCGCTCCAGTTCATCCCGAACTGGAACTCCTGCACGATCCCGGTCACCACGCCGATGGCGAAGTTGATCAGGAACAACTTCCCCCAGAACTGCGTCATCCGCCGGTACTTCACGTTCCCCGTCCGGTACCACGCGGTGTGCAGCCCGGCCACCAGCGCGGACAGCCCGATCGTGATCGGCACGAACAGGAAGTGGTAGACGGTGGTGATCCCGAACTGCCAGCGGGCAAGGTCTATGGCATCCATGGCAACGACGGTCCCAGCCGGCCGGTCCCCGCCCCCAGTGCCAAAGGTCCCACCCCAGCGGGACCGTCGGACCCAACCTCAGTTGTGGGCGGCGATGTCGCGGCCGTCGAGGGCCGGCATCGCGATGACGGTGAGGGCGGCGGCGCCGGCGATCAGCCAGAGGTAGGTGGCTGGCAGGCCCGCGCCGAGTGGGCCGCCGCTCAGCGCCTGGTCGAAGGGGGAGAGAGGGCGCCAGGGGTCGAGCGAGTCGATCATCAGTCCGGCGGCGTACAGGACATACGCGGCCGCCGCGGCGGCGGAGCCGAAACCGATCGCGATCGAGCGGCGGCCGGTGAGGGCTCCGGCGGCGAGGGCGAGGGCGCCGTACTCCGCGCCGAGCAGCGTCATCGCCAGGGAACCGGTCGCAGCTTGGCCGGCGCCGATGCCCAGGCCGAAGATCAGGCTCATTCCGGTGGTCGCGACGAACAGGGCCAGGCCCAGGACGGCCAGGCAACTGAAGAGGGCCAGCGCCTTGTGCAGGACGATCCGCGCGCCCGTGATCGGCTGCACCAGCAGCAGATCGAGGGTGCCGGCCTCTTCTTCGCCCGCGATCAGCCGGGCGCCGTGCCCGATGCCGTAGACGAGGAACAGGATCGGCAGCATCAGGGTGAAGAGCTCGGCGTTCAGGAAGCCCGGGCCGGTGGTCATCGCGTCGAAGTCGAAGAGTTTGCCGAGTTCCTCGGGGAGCTGGGCGTAGATCTCCTTCATGTCGGGCATGTCCCGCAGCGACGGCCACAGGGCCGACTCGAGGCCGACCAGGAGCACGAGGGCGGTCGACCAGGCGACCAGGCCGCGGCGCTCGTCGTACAGCGTCTTCCAGTAGACGTTGCGGAACACTGTGCTCAGCTCCTTGCGGTGTAGTAGTCGAGGAAGATCGACTCGAGATCGGCCTCGTGGCTGACGATGTCGACGACCTGGTACGGCGCGGCCGCCGTCAGCAGCCCGGCCGTCGAACCGCTGACCTCCACATGCGCGGTTCTTCCGTCGACGCTGAGCTGCTGGACTCCGTCGGCCTGCCTGAGCTGCTCGAGCGGCGCGGGACCGGCGAAGGTGAGCTCCAGCCAGTGCAGCGCCTGTTCGCGCAACTCCTCGACGGTCTTCGTCACCACGAGCTCGCCGCGGCGCAGGATCGCGATCGTGTCGGCCACCGCCTCGACGTCGGACAGGATGTGCGAGGACAGGAAGACGGTCCGGCCGTCGTCCCTGGTCTCCCGCAGCAGCGCCAGGAACTCGCGCTGCATGAGCGGGTCGAGTCCGGCGGTCGGCTCGTCGAGGATGAGCAGCTCGGGCCGGTGCATGAAAGCCTGGATGATGCCGAGCTTCTGCTTGTTGCCGTGCGACAGCGTCTTGAACCGCCTGGACAGATCCAGGTCGAACCGTTTGGCCAGCCGCTCGGTCTCCGCCCAGTCGACATCACCGCGCAGGTTCGCGAGGTAGTGCAGGTACTGCGCGCCCGTCAGCTCGGGATACGCCGCGAACTCGCCCGGCAGGTAGCCGATCCGCCGCTGGACTTCCTCACAGCGGTCGACCACGTCGTACCCGAGAACCTCGGCGGTCCCCGTGGTCGGCGCGATCAGCCCGGCCAGGATCCGGATCGTGGTGGTCTTGCCGGCACCGTTGGGTCCGAGATAGCCGACCACCGATCCGCGCGGGACCTCGAGATCCAGCCGCCGTAGCGCTTGGTGCGTGCCGAACCGCTTGGACAGTCCCGTAGTCCTGATCGCGGCGTCCATGTCGCGCTCCTTCCTGCTCTACCTCCGTTCCGTTCGACCGTAGGAGTCGCGTGACGGCGGTGGACAGGGCCGAAGGTCCGCACCAGTCGAGTCCCTCCGGCCCTGCTCCGGCCGCCCCCGGCGAGGTGGAGTGGAGGTGTCAGCAGAACCGAGGAGAAGGAGGAAGAGTGAAGATGACCACACTCGAGCGCAAGGACGGACGGCACCAGTTCGCCGATCTGTTCGACTGGGCCGACTCCCTGCCGAACATGTTCAGCTGGCCGGCTGCAATCCGCGGCGTCCGGATCGAGGAGTACGCCGACGGCGATCGCTACGTGGTCAAGGCGGAACTGCCCGGCATCGATCCGGAGCCGGACCTCAAGGTGGAGGTGGCCAACGGCATCCTGACCATCGCGGCGACCCGTCGGCAGGAGGAGCACACCGGGACCCGGACCGAGTTCCACTACGGCTCCCTGACCCGGCGGATCTTCCTGCCGGAAGGGGCGGACGAGTCCGCCGTCACCGCGCAGTACGACGCCGGCATCCTCGAGGTGAGCGTGCCGACGACCACCCGGTCGGTGGAGACCCGCACCGTCCCGATCACCCGCAAGTCGTGATCGGGCCGGGGCGATGACATCGGCCACGACAGGCCCGGTCGGTGGAGACTCCGGCCGGGCCAGGGTTCCCACCCCCGAGGGAACCCCGTCCCAGCCGGCTCCGGCCGGCTGGGATGCGCTTGCGTCCGACGGGTCGGTCGTTCATCTGCGGCCGATCCGCCGCGACGACGAGGCGGCCCTGATGGCGATCAACCACCGGCTCTCGGACCGCTCGGTCTACCTGCGGTTCTTCGGGTTGAGCCGGCTGACGGCCGACGAGCACACCCGGCATCTGGTCGAGGCCGACCCGGCGCATGGTCACGTGGCGCTGGTCGCGGAGGTGGACGGGGTTGTGGCCGGTGTTGCCAGCTACGAGCCGATGCGGGCCGACGAGGCCGAGATGGCCTTCCTGATCGACGACACCGTGCACGGACGGGGTCTGGGGACGTTGCTGCTCGAGCAGCTGGCAGCGGTCGCCCGCGAGCGTGGGATCCGGCATCTGCATGCCGACACGCTCGCCGAGAACGCACCGATGCTGCGGGTCTTCCTGGACTCCGGTTTCCGTGAGGTGCACAAGCTGGACAGCGGCCTGGTCGAGTTGTCCCTCGACACCGCGTACTCCGCGCGCACCCTCGACCGGATGGCCGAGCGGGAGAGCGCCGCCGAGTCCCGGTCGCTGCGGCCGCTGCTCTCACCACGCTGCATCGCCGTGATCGGCGCCGGCCGCAAGCCGGGCGGGGTCGGCCACGAAGTACTGCTCAATCTTCTCGACGGCGGTTTCACCGGCGACCTGTACGCCGTCAACCCGAAGGCCGACCGGATCGGCGACATCACGTCGTACCCTTCGGTCGAAGACGTTCCGGGCCATGTCGACCTGGCCGTGATCGCGGTGCCGGCCGCGCAGGTCGCCCGCGTGATCGAGGACTGTGGCCGGGCCGGTGCCGGCGGGGCCGTCGTCCTCTCCGCGGGGTTCTCCGAGTCGGGCGCCGACGGCCGGCTGGCCCAGCAGAAGCTGCTGGAGATCGCGCGGCGCTACAGCCTGCGGCTGATCGGCCCGAACTGCCTGGGCATCGTCAACACCGATCCGGCCGTCCGCCTCGACGCCACCTTCGCCAACGTCCCGCCGATGGCCGGCTCGCTCGGCCTCGCCGCGCAGTCCGGCGCAGTCGGGATCGCGGTCCTGGACCATGCCGGCCGGATCGGCCCCGGCGTGTCCGAATTCGTCTCGCTTGGCAACAAAGTAGATGTCAGCGGCAACGATCTTCTGCTGCACTGGTGGAACGACCCGCGGACCGACGTGATCGGGCTGTACCTGGAGTCGTTCGGCAATCCGCGCAAGTTCGGCCGGCTGGCCCGCCTGGTCGGCCGGAAGAAGCCGGTACTGGTGGTCAAGAGCGGCCGCTCGACCGGCGGGCGCC
>NZ_BAAAHK010000003.1:0-66002 GCF_039525325.1 Kribbella koreensis | reverse complement strand
CCCCCGCCGCGGAACTCGACGTACCGGAGCTCAGCGCGGCGACAACGAGCGAACTGGTCAAGAGGACCGGAGCCGTCGGAGCCGGGAACCCGGTCGACCTGGGTGCGGCCGCCACGCCGGAAACGCTGGAGAGCGCGGTCGGCATCCTGCTGGCCAGTGGCGAGGTAGATGCCCTCGTGATCAGCTATGCGGCAACTAGAGCGGGCGATGTCGACGAGACGTACGCGGCGATCGCCCGCGCGGCCGCCGGTTCGGAGATACCGATCCTCGTCAACTGCCTCGGCGCTCCGGGGGCCGCGCCGCAGATCACGCTCGACGACGGATCGAAGCTGCCCGTCTACACGTTCCCCGAGACCGCGGTTCGTGCGCTGGGCCACGCCTGCCGGTACGCCGCCTGGCGCGGCCGGCCGCAGGGCGTCGTACCGGAGATCACCGATATGGACGAAGACGGTGCCAGGGCGATCGTCCGGCACTACCTGAACTCCCATCGCGAGGGCGGCTGGCTCGACCCGGCCCGTGCCGAGCAGCTGATGCTGTGTGCCGGCATCCCGGTGGTCGCGGCGCTCACAGCGTCGAACCGGGACGCGGCGCTGGACGCCGCGGACCGGGTCGGCTATCCGGTCGTTCTGAAGACAGCGGCCCCCGGCATCGTGCACAAGACCGATGTGGGCGGGGTGAAACTCGGACTCCGAGACGCGGCGGAACTGTTGCGGGCGTACACGGAACTGACTGCCGCCGTCGGTGACCCGCATGTGGTGGTCCAGGCGATGGCGTCAACCGGCGTCGAGCTGGTGACCGGGTTGGTCCGGGACCCGCTGTTCGGCCCGGTGCTGATGGTCGGCAGCGGCGGCATCCTCACCGACCTGCTGGCCGATCGGCGCTGGCGTGGCCTCCCACTGACCGACCTGGACGCCACCGACATGGTCCGCTCGTTGCGTTGCGCGCCCCTGCTCGCGGGCTACCGCGGCGCCGAGAGCGCGGACGAGGCGGCGGTACTGGACGTCCTGCACCGAATCGCCTGGCTGGCCGAGGCCGTTCCCGAACTCGCCGAGCTCGACATCAACCCCCTGACGGCCACCCCCACCGGAGCGGAGGCGCTCGACGTGAAGGTCCGCCTGACGCCGGCCGCCCCGGAACCGGACTGGTACTCACGTCACCTCGGTTGACGCGATATCCGGATCAGGACTTGCGGTGCCGCAGTCGCAGGAGGGCGACGACCGCGCCTGGAACGATCCCGAACAACACCGCGGCCGCGAACTGCCCCGTCGTCACCTGAGCGAGGCCGAGAAGGTCACGCAGGGGTGAGACGACGAGTGGAAGCAGATGAGCGACGACAGCACCGGCGACGGCCAGGTCGAGGAAGCGCAAGCGCCCTGTTCCCGGTGCCCGTGGACGGCGTAGCGCCGCGGCGACGCCGAGCTGCGACAGACCGAGGACCAGGTACGTCGTGGTCTGCCAGTGCGCTCCGGCGTGCCGGGCCAGCAGACTGGCGACCAGAGTAACGGTCGCGATCAGACCACCGGTCCAGACGATTCGTTGCCACAGGCCCGCACCCAGGACGTGTTCGGTGGTGGGCCGTGGCCCGCGCCGCATCGCCAGCGGATCGGCGGGCTCGGCGCCGAGCGCCACCCCGGGCAGGCCATGAGTGAGCATGTTGATCCACAGGATCTGGGCCGGCAGCAACGGCAGTGCCAGGCCGAAGAACGGACCGAACAGCATCACCAGCACCTCGGCCAGGCCGCCGCTCAGGGCGTACCGCAGGAAGGTGCGGACGTTGGAGTAGATCCGGCGGCCTTCCTCGATGGCGGCCACCACGGTCGCCAGATCGTCGTCGGTCAGGATCAGGTCAGCGGCCTGCCGCGCGACCTCGGTGCCGTCGCGGCCCATCGCCACGCCGATGTCGGCACGGCGCAGGGCCGGGCCGTCGTTCACACCGTCACCGGTCATCGCGACGACGTGGCCCCGGTCCTGCCAGGCCCGGACGATGTCCAGCTTCTGTTCGGGCCTGATCCGGGCGAAGATCCGGGCTCCCGGGCCGGGCGCGGGATCGCGTCCGGCATCGATGTCCGCACCGGTGATCACCTCGGTGCTGTCCAGCCCGATCCGATCGGCGACGGCGCGGGCGGTTCCGGCCGCGTCGCCGGTGATCAACAGCAGTTCGACGCCGGCCTGGGTGAAGGAGGCGACCACCTCGGCGGCGTTGCCCCGGACCGGATCGGTGATGGCGATCAGTCCGGCGAGCCGCAAGCCCACCTCCGCCTGTCCGGTATGCCCGTCAGCGGGCAGGGTTCGATCGGCCACGGCCAGCACCCGGTAGCCGTCCCGGGCCAGTAGCGAAGCGGTCTCACGGGCCCGGGCGACCGCGCCGTACGGGGTCACGTGCTCGTCGAGCAGGACCTCCGGCGCCCCCTTGCAGATGACGAGCACCTGGTCGCCGCCAGGCATCCGGTGCAGTGTCGTCATGCGTTTGCGTTGACTGTCGAAGGGGGCCTCCGCGGTGCGCGGGTAAGCGGCCCGGAGGCCGTCGGGAGACACCCCGGCGCGCCGGGCCAAGGTGATGAGCGCAGCCTCGGTCGGATCGCCGAGCGGGCGCCAGCCGGGCTGCTCCGCATCAGGGGGCTGCAGGTCGGCGTCGTTGCAGAGCACGACGTCGCGCAGCAGCCGGTCGAGCTCGGCTTGCGTCCCGGCGGGCCCGTCCGTCGGTGTGATGTCTCCGTCCGGCGCATAACCATTGCCGCAGGCAACGTATTCGCCGGATTCGGTCCAGAGCCGTTCGGCCAGCATGACACCCTCGGTCAGCGTGCCGGTCTTGTCGGCGGCGACAATAGTGACCGCCCCGAGCGTCTCGACGGCCGGCAGTTGCCGCACCACCGCGGACCGGCGGGCCATCCGATGGGCACCGATGGCGAGTGCCAGTGTCACCACGGCAGGCAACGACTCAGGCACGGCGGCCACGGTCAGGCTGACCGCGGTCACCAGCATGTCGGGCAGTGGGAGTCCTCGGATGAGGCCCGAGACGGCGACGATGGCGGACAGGGCGACAGCCACCAGGCTCAGCACCCGGCTCAGTGCGGCAAGGCGCCGCTGCAGTGGCGTCGGCCGCGGTCGCTGCCCGGAGAGCAGTGACGCGATCCGGCCCAGCGCGCTGTCGGGGCCGGTCCGGACGGCGTCCGCGCGGCCGCGTCCACGAGTGATCACCGTGCCGGCGCTCAGTTCGTCGGCGATCTGCTTCTCGACGGGGACCGATTCGCCCGTCAGCGCGGCCTCGTCGGCCTGCAACTGGAACGCCTCGGTCACTGCCAGGTCGGCCGGCACGATGTCGCCGGCCTCGACTATCACGACGTCACCGGGCACCACCTCGGCGGCCGGGATCATCAGGACGCGGCCGGAGCGCAGGACTCGCGCCTGGGGCGCGGCCAGCCGGCGCAAGGCGGCCAGTGCTCGCTCGGCCCGCAGTTCCTGGACCACCCCGACGGCGGTGTTCAGAACGACGACCACCAAGATCACGGTGAGGTCGGCGAAGTCGCGCAGGGAGGCAGTCAGCACGGAGGCACCGAGGAGCAGGAGGATCATCGGGTCACGCAGCTGTGCGAGCACCCTGCTGAACGGTCGTGGGGGTGGGGCCTCGGCGATCGCGTTCGGACCGTGCTCGGCCAGGGAGTGGCGTGCCTCCTGGTCGGTGAGACCGGGCGGCCGGGCCGTGGACACGCTCATCTGATCGACTCGGTGTGGACGATGGCGACCGGGCAGTGGGTGTGGTGGAGGAGGCCGCGGGAGACGGAGCCGAGGCGGAGTTCGGTGAACTCGGTGCGGCCGAGGCCGCCGACGACGACCAGGTCGGCGTACTGCGACTCCTTGGCCAGCACCTGGACGGGATGGCCCTCCGGGTACCTGGTGCGGAAGACGACCGCTGGGTACTTCTCGGGCCAGCCGTCCAGGCACTCACCGACCATCAGCTGGGCGTCGCGCCGCCAGGGAGCGTCCTCGGGGTCGAGCCACAGATCCGGGCGGGGGAAGGCCTCGGGCAGGTCGGGCACGTGCACGATCTCCAGCTCGGCCCGGCGTTCCGCGGCGATCTCGAAGGCGTATCCCAGGGCGGCCTGGCAGGAGTGCGAGCCGTCCACGCCGACGACGATCCGGCCCCACGCGGGTTCGGCCGCCTGCCATTCGTCCGGTACGACGACCAGCGTCGTCCGGGCCAGCGCCGCGCAGACCTGCGAGGTGGATCCCACCATCAGCTCGGCGAACCCGCCGGCGCCCCGGCGTCCGATCACCAGCACGGCGGCCTCGGCCGACGCCTTGAGCAGGGTCTGGGCGGGATTGCCGTAGCCGAGTTCGAGGACGGCGTCGGTGAAGCCGAGCCGGTCGAGTTCGTCGGCGGCGTCGTCCAGGACGTCCGTCCCGTCGTCCTGCGATGGCGCGGCGGCGAGCTGGTGCGCGGGCCGGGTGTCGTCGACGACGTGGAGGGCGCGGACGGTCCAGCCGCGCCGCGCTGCCAGGTTGACCGCCCAGTCGAGGGCGAGCAGACCGTCGGCCGATCCGTCCAGACCGACCAGGATTGCGGGGCGTGCGGGCGTGGACATGAGGGACACCTCTCGCTCGGCAGTGCTCTGTTCCAGTTCAGCCGCGGCGGCGCGGACGGCACAGGGTGCAACGGCCTGTCCGGAGGCGACCAAGGTCCCTTCGGACTGGTGTGTTTCTGCCCTGCCCGCTCCCGCGCGGGCGCGGAAAGGTCGGGAGTGAAGACACACCCCGAGATCTTGGAGGTCGACCGACCATGAAGGCGCTTGTCTACAACGGCCCTGGGCACCGCAGCTGGCACGAGGTGCCGGACCCGGTGATCCAGGACCCCGAAGATGCGATCGTCCGGGTGGACGCAGTGACCATCTGCGGCACCGATCTGCACATCCTGAAGGGCGACGTACCGACCGTCGAGCCGGGCCGGATCCTCGGCCACGAAGCGGTCGGCACGATCCTGACCGTGGGCAGCGGCGTCCACGGTGTCCAGCCGGGCGACCGGGTGCTGATCTCCTGCATCAGCGCCTGCGGGCGTTGCGAGTACTGCCGGCAGGGCCGGTACGGCCAGTGCCTCGGTGGTGGCGGCTGGATCCTCGGCCACCTGATCGACGGCACCCAGGCCGAGATGGTCCGGGTCCCGTTCGCGGACCGGTCCGTGCACAAGCTGCCCGACAACGTGAGCAACGAGGCCGCGCTGCTGCTGGCCGACATCCTGCCGACCTCCTACGAGGTCGGAACCCTGGCCGGGCAGGTCAAGCCGGGTGACACCGTCGTCATCGTCGGCGCCGGCCCGATCGGCCTGGCGGCCGTCACCACCAGCAAGCTGTACAGCCCGTCGAGCGTGATCGTCGTCGACTCCGCGTCGGCGCGGCAGAAGGCGGCCCTGGACCACGGCGCCGATCTGGCGTTCGGCCCGGAGGACGACCTGGTCGAGACGATCAAGGAGCTGACCGGTGGTCTGGGCGCCGACGTCGCGATCGAGGCGGTCGGCATCCCGGAGACCTTCGAGCTGTGCACCAAGGTGATCCGGCCCGGTGGCCGGGTGGCGAACGTCGGCGTCCATGGTGCCCCGGCGACGCTGCACCTGGAAGACCTGTGGATCAAGGACGTCACCATCACCACCGGCCTGGTGGACACCTGGACGACCCCGCGGCTGCTGTCGATGCTGGCGGCCGGCCGGTTGTCGATGCCGGGCCTGATCACCCACCGGTTCGGCCTCGACGAGATGCAGGACGCGTACGACATCTTCTCCCGGGCCGGCGAGACCGGCGCGCTGAAGGTGGCGCTGTTCGGCGACGAGTCCAAGGATCTCGAGGGCTGAGCCGATGCTCGAACCGACCGGGCACGATCGCGACGAGCTGCTCCGGGCAGCCGTCGCGGCGCCCTCGATGCACAACACCCAGCCGTGGCGGTTCCGCTTCACCGGCTGCGTGATCGAGGTTCATCGTGACCGGTCCAGGGAGCTTCCGGCCGAGGACCCGGACCGCCGGATGCTCCACCTGTCGCTGGGCGCCGCCGTCTTCAACCTGCGGGTGGAGGCGGCGCGCCTGGCGTACGGCACGGTGGTCCGTAGCGTGCTCGACCGGCGCCGGCCGGATCTGGTCGCCGAGGTGGAACTGGTCAGCGGCGGCCCCGAAGCCGAGGAACTGCACCGGCTGGCCCCGGCCATCCCGCTCCGGCGGACCAATCGCCAGCCGTACTCCGGTCAGCCGATGCCCGCCGAGCTGCGCCGACTGCTCGGCCTGACCGCGCGGCTGGAAGGCGCGGACCTGCAGTGGCTGGACGGCGGCGCCCAGCTCGAGTGGGTCCACCTGGCGACGGCGGACGCGGGCAGCGAGGACGATCGGAGTCTGGCCCGCACCGAGGAGCGCCGGCTCTGGGTGGGTGGTGACCGGCTCGTCGACGGCGTGCCGGCCAGTGCGCTCGGGCCGCGTCCTGATCGGGCGAAGGCGCCGGTCAGGGACCTGGCCGCGACACCCGACGACGCCGGCCGGCCGGCGTCGGCCTTCGAGAAGAATCCCCAGCTGGCCATCCTGGCGACCCGGCGCGACGGTCCGGCCGAATGGCTGCGCGCCGGTCAGGCGATGCAGCGAGTGTTGCTGGAGGCAACGGCATCGGGGTTGTCGACCTCGTTGCTCAACCAGGCGATCGAGCACGACACGCTGCGCTGGCTGCTCCATGACCCGCTGGGCACCTGGACCCGGCCGCAGGCGATCATCCGGTTCGGCTACGGCCCCGGCGTACCGGCGACCCCGCGCCGCCCGATCGCCGAGGTCTTGTTGCCCTAGGCAATGGAATACGGCTGGACGATCTCGGGGTGCCACTCGTCCGGGCAACCGATCGGTGGCGAGTGGTAGATCTCCCAGGCGTCACCCGTGGCCCGGTCGTGATGCCGCCGCAGCCAGTCCTCGATCAGGTCGTACGCGGTCCCGATCTTCCGGTACGGTCCGCTGTACGCCGTCACCACCACCGGCCCGGCCGGCAACTCCGACGGCAGGGCCAGACCGTTGGGCGCGACCGGCAGCGTGACCGGGAACCCGGCCTCCACGACCACCAGCCCGTCGGCGGCCTGATGCCGTCGGCTGAACGGGAAGCCACAGGGCACGATCCGCCGGTGCCGCAACCATTCGGCGATGTCACCCAGCGCCAGCGGCAGCCAGCCGGTCACCTCGGACGGCGGCAACGTCGCGCGCCGGACAACGGTCGGCTGAGCCGCAAGAGTCCGAGTCTCGATTACCGCGGTGTGCATGATCTGTCCTCTCGCCCTGGTACCTCCAGCAGACGCCGAAGGACCGCGCGCCAGCAGGGCCGAAAGTCCCCAATGGCGTCGCAAAGGTGCGAAAGGCATCCGGAGACGGGCCGTCGGACCCTGACCGCCGGGCCTGGTCTCGCACGACAGTTGGAAGGTCGTGAGGGAGGACGAGCTATGGCGACGGTGACGAGTGGTGAGGTGATGGCTCCGGCGACCGCGGACGAGGTGCTGACCGTCGACGGCCTGTCGAAGAGGTTCGGCGACCGGACCGCGGTGGACGGCGTCAGCTTCACGGTGGCGCCGGGGGAGACCTATGGTCTGCTCGGGCCGAACGGGGCGGGCAAGACGACGACGATCCGGCTGGTCTGCGGCCTGTTGCACCCCGACGGTGGCCGCTGCTCGATCGCGGGCCGCGCGGTCAGCACCTCCGCCGTCGAGGCCAAGGAACTGGTCGGCTACGTGCCCCAGGAGGTCGCCCTCTACCCGGACCTGACCGCCGCGGAGAACCTGCGGTTCTTCGGCCGGCTGTACCGGCTGGGCGGTCGCCGGCTGCGGGCCAGGGTGGGCGAGGTGCTGGAGTTGGTCGGGCTGTCCGACCGGGCCGACGACAAGGTCGAGTCCTTTTCCGGCGGCATGAAGCGGCGGCTGAACATCGGCGCCGGCCTGCTGCATGCTCCTCGCCTGCTCGTGCTGGACGAGCCGACCGTCGGCGTCGACCCGCAGAGCCGGCACGCGATCATGGACAGCATCCAGGGCCTCGGCGCCACCGGTACGGCGGTGCTGTACACGACCCACTACATGGAGGAAGCCGAGCGGTTGTGCGACCGGGTCGGCATCATGGACCACGGTCGCCTGGTGGCCGAAGGCACCCGCCGTGGCCTGGTCGCCCAGCTCGGTGAGCTGGACCGGATCACGCTGACCGCTACCGGAGACTTGCAGCGCCTGGCCGAGCGGTGCCGGGCCCTGCCAGGCATCGCCGGGGCGGATCTCAAGGACGGCCAGGTCCTCTTGCTCGCCCATGACGGGCGCCGGTTGCTGCCCGCGGTACTGGCCGCGGCCGAGTCCGCCGAGACCGAGCTGAGGTCCGTCGAGGTGGTGGAGCCCGATCTCGAGGCGGTGTTCCTGCACCTGACCGGCACCGCACTGCGGGAGTGAGCATGCGAGCCGCACTGACGATCGCCGCGAAGGATCTTCGCCGGCGGCTGCGGGACCGCTCGGCGCTGGTCCTCGGGTTCGTGGCGCCGTTGATGGTCGCCACCTTGATGAGCTTCGCCTTCGCGGGCGTCGAGTCCTTCCATGCCGACCTGGTGGTGGTCGACCACGACCGGGGCGTTCTGGCCCAGGCCTTTCGCCAGTTGCTCACCGGGCCGCAGTTGGCCGGCTTCGCGACAGTACGAACCGCCGACACGGACGCGGCAGCGCGCGAGCAGGTCGACCAGGGCCAGGCCGGTGCCGCCTTCATCGTGCCGGCCGGCTTCAGCTCGGCCGCCACGGGCGAGGAACCGGTGGACATCAAGGTGCTCGGCAACCCCGACGAGCTGGTCCAGGCACAGGTCGCACGCTCGATCGCGGAGGCCTTCGTCGCCCAACTGAACGCCGACCGGCTGTCCATCCACACCGCGCTGGCAGCCGGGGTGCCGGCGCAGCGGATCGATGAGCTGGCGAAGGCCGCCGCGGATCTGCGGTTGCCGGAGTCGGTGGTCGCGGCGCCGACCGGCTATCGCCAGCTCAGGACGGTCTCGTACTACGCGCCCGCGATGGGGATCTTCTTCCTCTTTTTCACCATCGGGTTCGCGGCCCGGGACTACTTCACCGAGCAACGGGAGGGAACCCTGGAGCGGGTCACGGCGGCACCGATCCGGCGTGGCGCGGTACTGCTCGGGAAATCCCTGTCGACGTTCGTCTACGGCGTGTTCAGCCTCGGTGTGCTGGCAGTGGTGAGCACCCTGCTGCTCGATGCGCAGTGGGGACCCGCTTTGCCGGCCGCGGCGGTGATCGTCGCGATGGCGGTCGCGCTCGTGGCGCTGACGGCTCTGGTGGTGGCGGTGGCCCGGTCGGAACGGCAGGCGGAGGGGCTGGCGTCGATCCTGACCTTCGGGCTGGTCCTGCTGGGCGGGAACTTCGTTCTGGTCAGCCAGGCGCCACCGCTGCTGCGCAAGCTCGCGCTCGCGACGCCGAACGGCTGGGCGCTGCGCGGCCTGACCGATCTGGCGACCGGTGCCGGCGCGCGAGCGGCCGTCGTACCGGTGGCGGTGATTCTGGCGATGTCGGCCGTTGTCGCGGTGCTCGCCGCGGCGGTGTCGTGGAGGAGGACGATCCGATGAGAGCTCTCGCGGTGACCGCGGCGTCGCTGCGGCGGATGGTGCGGGACCGGACCGCGCTGTTCTTCGTCGTGTTGCTACCGGTGCTGATGATCGTGATCATCGGCGCGATCGTGCAGAGCCCGGGCGGCTTCCGGCTCGGCGTACCGGCTCGGCCGGGATCGGAGGCGAGCGCCCTGGTCGACGAGCTGTCCGGTGCCGGTCCGGTGCACACGTTCGTCGACGAGCAGGAGGCCCGTACTGCGTTACGCCGCGGCGAACTGGATGCGGTGGTGCTGGTGCCGGCGGATCTCGATTCGCTGGTGACGCAGGGGCGATCGGTGGAGCTGCAAGTACTGGCCGGTGGCGCGCCGTCGACGCGCTCGGCGGTGATCGCGGCCATCGGGGCGGCCGTGAGCCGGCATGCCGAGCGGATCCAGGCCGCGGCCTTCGCGGCCCGGTACGCCGGCGGCAGCCTGACGTCTCAGTTGCCAAGGGCAACAGAAGTGCGGCGGGCGACCCCACGGATCGGCACCCGGGTGGAGAACGTCGCCACCGAGAGCGACTACCTGCCGACCGGCTTCGGTTACAGCGCCCCGACGATGCTGCTGTTGTTCGTGTTCATCAACACGCTCGCCTCCGGCGCCGCCATCGCGCAGACCCGTGGACTGGGGATCTACACCAGGGCGCTGGCCGCACCGATCCGCTCCCGTGACCTGGTGGCTGGTGAGGCGCTCTGCTATCTGCTGCTCGCCCTGGTCCAGTCGGCCCTGATCGTTGCGGTCGGTGGGCTGCTCTTCGGCGTGAGCTGGGGCAATCCGCTCGCCGCGGCGGCCCTGGTCGTCGTGTGGGCCGCGCTGGGTGCGGGAGCCGGGATGCTCAGCGGCAGTGTCTTCCGCACTCCGGAGCAGGCCTCGTCCATCGGACCGGTGATCGGGATCGGGTTCGGCATGCTCGGCGGCTGCATGTGGCCGCTGGAGATCGTGCCGCCGGTGGTGCGGACGATCGGCCACATCACCCCGCATGCCTGGGCCGTCGACGCCTGGATCGTCGTGTTGTCCAAGGGCGGCTCGATCGCCGATATCGCCGGGCCGCTGGCCGTTCTGACGCTGTTCGCGGCGGGGTTGCTGGTCGCGGCGTCGTACCGGTTGCACCGCAGGCTGACCGCCTGACGGTGCAACCGGATGGTTGGGCTAGCGGACGATCGCGACCGGGCAGTGGGCGTGGTGCAGGACCTGGTGGCTGGTCGAGCCGAGCAGCAGACCGGTGAAGCCGCCGCGGCCGCGGGAGCCGACGACGAGTAGGTCGGCCGATTCGGCCGCGTGCAGGAGGACCTGGGCCGGCCGGCCGGGGACGAGCTCGATGTCGACCTTGACGTCGGGGTGGTCCGCACGAGGTCCGGCGATGGCCTCGGAGACGAGTACCTCGGCCGCGTCGCGGACCTGGGCGTTGTCGAAGACCAGCTCACCCTTGCCGTTCTCGTAGGTGGAGAACGGGCTGCTCCAGGCGTTCACCGCGATCACCTGGCCGTCGAGCGCCTCGGCCTCCTGGAAGGCGAAGTCGATCGCCCTGGCCGACACCTTCGACCCGTCCACGCCGACCACGACGCGCCGCACTGCGTGCAGGGTGGGCAGCGTGTCCGGCGGTACCACGACGACCGGGCAGTTCGCGTGCGCGCTGACCTGGACCGCGACCGAGCCGAGGATCATGGCGCCGAACCCACCGAGGCCACGGGTGCCGAGGACGAGCATCCGGGCCTGGCTGGTCTCTTCGATCAGCTCTGGCGCGGGTGTGCCCTCCAGCAGCACGGTTTCCACCTGCAGGTGCGGGTGGGATTGCCGGATGGAGGCAGCGAGAGTCTCGAGTCCGCGCTCGCGGGCAGTGCGGAGTGCCGCCAGCGGCACCACCTTGCCGGGCGAGGGACGGTCCATGATCACCAGCTCGAACACCTCGGCGACACGCAGCGGCACGTGCGTGCGCGCGGCTTCGGCGGCGGCCCAGTTGACGGCTGCGGTGCTTTCCTGCGAGCGGTCGTATCCGACGACGATCGGGGCGGTTGGTGACGACATGATGCCTCCTCGGAGCTTGATTCCTTCTGCTTCGACTGTCGTCGTGAAAGCCAGGTCCGGGCAGGGCTCTTGGTCCCGTCACGGCGGGGCCGTCGGACCTCAGCGCACTGGCTGGTGGTCGGCGGCGATCCGGATCCCGGTGTAGTCCGCGACGACGGGATCGGCTCCGAGGACCCGAAGCTCCCCGGCGCGGCGGCCCCGGCCGATGCCGATCACCAGCCCGAAGGCTCCGGCGCGAGCCGCCTGGGCTCCGGCGGGCGTCGCTGCGAGGACGACAGTGCGCGACGGCCGTACGCCGAGCCGGCGGGCGGCGAC
This sequence comes from Kribbella koreensis, assembly GCF_039525325.1. NCBI lineage: Bacteria > Bacillati > Actinomycetota > Actinomycetes > Propionibacteriales > Kribbellaceae > Kribbella > Kribbella koreensis. The sequence continues at coordinate 54,048 of NZ_BAAAHK010000003.1, read as the reverse complement.
GAGGAACGCGTCGGGTTCCGGCAGGTTCGCCAACCCGGGTTCGCATGCGCCGACGTGGAGGTCGAACAGCTCGCCGAGTCCGGCCTGTGCCAGTTCTTCGGCTGCTGCCAGGTCGGTCCAGACCGCGGCGGTCGACAGACCCGCTGCGACGAGCCGGCCGATCAAGGCCGACAGGGCGGGAACCGCTGCCCCGGCGGAACCGGCGGTCAGCCGGCCGAGGTCGAAGACGACGGCGTCGAACCGCATCGCGTCGACGGACGCCGACGCGTTCTCCGGCCGGGCCGGGCCGTTCTCCGGCAGCGCCGCTCCGTTGTCCGGCAGCGCTGAACCGTTCACCGGTGACGCCGGGCCACCTCCCGTTGACGCGGTCTCCGAGCCGTCAGTTGCCCGCCGGGCCAGGACGACCGCAGTACCGACCAGGATCAGCCCGGCGGCCAGCAACACGAGCGGAGCGACAAGCCGGCCGGGGAACCATTCGTTCACCGCGATCGGGAGGATCTGCAGCGCTCCGATCGCCCCGATGGTGACCAGTGCGAGGTTCCAGCCCCTGAAGGCGTAGACCAGCAGACCGGCGACCGTCACGAGACCGACGACGATGCCGATGTCGAGCGGCATCATCATTCCGGAGCCCACGACCAGTCCGGCAGCGGCAGCCAGCTGGGTGACGTGCTCGGCGCGGACAAGGCTGCCGTGGGCCAGCAGGAACCACTCGAGCGCTGCGAACCATACGGCCAGCCCTGGCCAGTACTGCGCGTTGGCGTGCGCACCGATGGCCCCAGCGGCGACCAGGGTCGTGACGACGAGTACCAGCTGCGGCCCGGCCATCCGCTTGCTCAGCAACCAGGGCACGACGGCGTACGCCGAACTGCCGAGGCCGGCCAGCAAGGTGATGTTCATCGGCCGCCAGCCGAGGGTGTCGCCGAGAAGACCGAAGAAGAGCACGGCTGCCGCGGTCGAGCCGAGCCAGATCGTGCCGCGAAGGCGCCGGGCGGCCGGCGATTGCCCGGGGATGGCCAGCCCACCGGACAGCAGCACCAGAGCCGCCGTGGCAGTGATCGCCAATCGGGCCGAGTCCTGCAGGTCCGGCCAGTACCTGGCCGCGACCAGACCGATGCCGGTCAGCAGGACGACCCCACCGACATACGCCAGCGCCTCGGTCAGCACGGTGGACCGCCGGTCGCTGGGTGAGGGCCGCAGCAGGACCGGGCCAGAGATCCGGTTGTGTGTCATGCAACGACTCTCCGCGCCGTCCGTGGCAGCCCACAGGGCCGAAGGTCACCAGCTTGCCGGGTCTGGCTGCCTCGGGCGTCCGGCCTGACAGATAGGGACCTTGGGCCCTGCCCGGAGGCCTTGCGGTTCGGTGATCCTGAAGGCACAGGGGAAGCGGTCGACCCGCCGGACCAGCGACAAACCAGAGGTGGCCGAGGCCACGAGATTCACCGTCATCAGGACGGCAGACTGGTTCCGGCGGGTCGGCCGGTCCCCGGATCCAAGGGGGCAGTGATGGGCGTCGGCCGACCGCGACGAGGCGAGCCATGGGTCGTGATGCAGGCTCGCCGACTGGGCTGCGGGCACAACCCGCTGCGCCGCCCGTCCGATCGGTTCGAGGCGGCGCTCGCCGTCATCGCCCTGTTCGCGGGCATCCTGCTGATCCCGGCGGGAGCAGCCGTCGGTACTTCGGTCGAGAAGGCTGACGAGTCGCGAGTGGCTGAGCAACGCGCCGTACTGCGCCAGCTCGCTGCCCGGACCACGGCGGACGCGCCGGCCATCACGGGCCAGGAACTCGGCCGGATCACCTGGCCCGTCCCCGTTGTCTGGCAGGACGAGACCGGCGTCGACCACCGCGGCCTCGTGGACCTCATGCTGGGCACGAAGGCGAACACCGAGGTGGTGGTCTGGGTCGACCGCTCAGGCGCTCTGGTGAAGCCGCCCCGGACCGCCGGCGACAGCGCCGCCATCGGCGACGCCGTGGGGTTCGGGACCGTCATCGGCTGCTGGCTGGTGCTGTGGGTCCTGCTGCTGATCGCCCGGCGGGCACTGGATCGGCGGCGACTCGCCGACTGGGCGGCCGAGTGGGAGCAGGTGGCGCCGGGCTGGACCCACCACGACGGCTGACCAGCTGAGACCAACGACGGCCCGGTCCCTCCTCTCGGACCGGGCCGTCGTGCTGGGCGGATTGTTATTGCCAGGCGTCCAGCGTCTCGTGCCAGTCGAGCCGCGGAGTGTCCGTTGCCGCGTGTTCCGGGTAGCCGGCGCGAATGATGACCTGCGGCCGGGCACTGTGGCCGACCAGGTCCTGGACCCGGGCGCGCAGCGGCGCGTATTCGACGGCCTGGTTGAGGAACGATGCCGCGATGTCGTAGGTCGTTGCCGTGAGCAACGCGTGCTGGAGGGCCAGGCCCGCGCGGGTCCAGTCCACCTGGTCGTCGACGGCGGTGGTGAGGACGGCGATCTGCGGATCGGCCTCGAAGACCGCCGCGTCCCGGTCGGGATCGCCGAAGCCGGCCGAGAGATCACGCACGAGGGTCGGGTGGGTCGGAAGCGGGCCGAGCGCGGATGCGGGGACGCCGTCGCCGAAGCGCCGGCCACCGACCCACCGGCCGCGTTCGGTCAGCCGGTCCTCGTCGTGCAACTCGAGATCTTCGGCCGTGTGCAGGATCCGGCGGAGTTCGTGTTTCGCGTCGGCGCCCAGCCAGCGCAGGTCGGCTCCCTCGGCCCGGGCGGCCGCGCTGATCTGCTCGATCACCATCGGCGACACCTCGGCCGCGATCAGTGGACCACGGTAGGTCCGCCGGCGGCGCAGTTCGCCGTACAGGGTGCCGAGCGGTGACACGGTCGTGCGCATGCGGGACCCGAGGAAGATCCGGACCGCGATGTCGGGCCGGTCCGGGTCCGGGTCGATCGCCAGCGTGGTCTCGTACCGGAGCATGGCCGCCGCCACCCGCACGTTGAACGCGGCGGCGCCCAGGCCGATCCGGGTCATCCGCCCGGACGGGTCCTCGGCCGGCAGTGTCCGGTCCGGGTCGAGCAGCACGTCGATCACCTGACCGGTGATCTCGAACCGCCAGGGCTGGGTGTTGTGCATCGACGGAGCCAGCCCGGCCGAGTTGAGCAGGATGCCGACCTCGTCGTGGCTGAGCAGCGGGTTGCCGTACTGGATCACCATAATCTGACTCTTTCCGAATGCTGGGGCGCGACTGCGAGCCAGCCGAGCTCCTTGCGGATACGGTCCGCCAGGGCCTGCCGGGCGTCCGGCTCGCCGTGGACGACGTAGACCGTCTGCGGTGGTTCCGGGGCCGCGGCCAGCCAGTCGACCAGTTCGTCGGAGTCCGCGTGCGCGGAGAACTCCGGCAGGTCGGTGACCTGGGCGCGGACGGGGACGTAACGGCCGTGGATCTTCACCGAGGTGGCGCCGTCGAGCAGGCTGCGCCCGCGGGTACCGGGGACCTGGAAGCCGGTCAGCAGCACGGTGTTGCGCCGATCGGGCAACTGGTGGGTCAGGTGATGGAGCACCCGGCCCCCGGTCGCCATCCCCGAGGCGGACACGATGATGCACGGGCGTCCGGGGCTGTTCAGCCGCTGGGACTCCTCGGCGCTGTGGACCAGCCGGAGGTCACCGGGATCGAACGGGTCGTCGGTGCCGACCAGATCGGGGCGCAGCTCGGGCGCCTTCTCCTGGATGGCGGTCCGGTACGCGTTCAGGGCGGCCAGCGCCATCGGACTGTCGACGAACACGGGCAGGTGCGGGATCAGCCCATCGTGGGCGAGTCCGGCCAGTGTGTGCAGCACGATCGCCGTCCGGTCGACGGCGAAGGCCGGGATCAGCGTGACCCCGCCGCGGTGGGCGGTGGCGGTGATCAACCGGCCGAGACGCTCGCGATCCAGCGGGGCGTGCTTGCGGTTGCCGTAGGTCGACTCGACGACGATGGCGTCGACGGCCGGGGGAGTCACCGGTGGCCGCAGCAAGGGATGCTGCTGCCGGCCGAGGTCTCCACTGACCAGCAGGCGATGTCCGTTCCGCTCGAGGACTGCGAAGGTCGACCCGAGGATGTGCCCCGCGCGGTGCAGCCTGACCGTGGTACCGCCAGGCAGCTCGATCGCGCGATCGCCGACCGGCTGGAACAGCGCGATCGCGCGTTCGGCGTCAGCGGTGTCGAACAATGGCAGCGGCGGGTTGTGGCGGGAGTAGCCACCGGCGCGGGCGTGCTCGGCATCTTCCTCCTGCAGGTGTGCCGCGTCGCGCAGCACGATCGAGGCGACCGTCGCGGTGGACTCCGAGCAGATGACCGGCCCCTGGAAGCCCTGCCGGACAAGGGCCGGCAGGTAGCCACAGTGGTCGAGGTGTGCGTGGGTGAGCACGACCGCACGGAGACTGGCGGGATCGACGGGGAAGTCGTCCCAGTTGCGGCGACGCCAGGCCGCCTCGCCCTGGAACAGACCGCAGTCGGCCAGGTAGCGCTGTCCCTCCTCTTCGTAGAGGAACTTGCTTCCGGTGACAGTGCCTGCCGCGCCGAGGAAGGTGAGCACGCCGGATGTCATCGCAGCGACCTCTCGTAGCTGTGGACGGCGTCGGTCAGCTGATCGGACTGCTCGGGCGTCAGCCGGGCGGTCAGGCTGGGAAGCTCGACGTTCTGGCCGAAGCGGAGGACGACCCGGCCGAGGGCCCGCAGAGCCGCCAGGATCTCCGTCGCCTGGATCTGCAGCTGGGTTGCCTGCCCGAAGCGGATCAGCTCCAGCCGCAGCTCGTCCAGCCGGCCGACCAGCTCGGAGAGCTCGTCGATGATGATCTGGTTGTACGCCGCGAGGGCGGCGGGTGCCTCGTTGTCCGGGATAGCCGGCAACAGGAGTGCCCCCTCGGCCTGGAGACGTGGCAGGACCCGGTGCCGGTAGGTGCCGGACGTCCGCTGCAAGGTCATCAGCAGCTTCTCCGGCTCGGTCCAGCCCTCGGCCAGGCACTCGTCCTCGAGGGCGGCCAGGTCGTTCTCCCAGCGGGTGATCTCGTTCTGCAGGGCGGCGATGTCCGTCATGACTGCTCCTCGGAACCGGTATGGACGAAGGCGGAGACGGGTCGCCGGGGCGTCGTGGCGCGGACCGTGCTGTGGCCGAACCGGATCACCATCTGGGCGAAGCCGGGCTTGCCGGTGATCCGCTGGACCTTGCTGCGCAGGTCGTCGAACTCGAGCGGCTGGTTCAGGAACGCGGCCTTCAGGCCGTCACGGGTGGCGACCAGGAGGCTGTGCTGGAGGCCCAGGCCGGCCGCGACCTGCTCGGCCAGGGAGTCACCGGCGGTCGAGAGGACGGCCAGTACGGGATCGGCCTCGAAGGTCGTCCGGGCGCGCGTCTGGTCGGCGGGCTTGGTACCGAGGTCGCGGACAGGCGCTGGATAGACGGCCGACCTCGGACCCAGTACCGAGCTCGGGATCCCGTCCACGGCGCGATCGCCGCCGACCCAGTGGGCGCGCTCGGCGCGGCGGTGCCAGTCGCCGATCTCGCGCAGGTCGGTGTCGATCAGCAGCCCCAGTACCTCGTGGACCTGGTCGGGTGGCAGCCAACTGAGCTCGGCGTTCTCCGCCATCGCCGCCCGGGTCAGCGCGACCCGCGAATCGGTCGGGACCTTGACCGGCCGGACCGGCTCCCGGCTGGTGTGCCGGCGGGGGATCTGGTCGAACAGTTCGCGCAGTTCGCGGTTAGCGGAGTCGGTCGGCTGGAGCACGATCCGGCCGACCAGGTCGAGGTCGGCCGGGTCCGGTACCAGGCCGTACCAGCTGTCGTAGTGCAGGGCGGCCGCGGCGCAGCGCAGGTTGAAGATCGCGGCGCCGGCCGCGATCCGCATCGCCCGGCCGGTCGGGTCCTCGGCGGGCAGTGCGCGCGAGCCGTCCACGAAGACGTCGATCACGGTGCCGTTCACCTCGAACCGCCAGGGCTGGGTGTTGTGCATGCTCGGAGCCGCCACGGCGGCGCCGAGCAGGACGTCGATCTGTTCCATCGACAGCTGGTCTTCGGGCATCAGGGCCTCCACGAACTGCTCGCGCGGCAACTCCTGCCGCACTTCCAGCGTCGACCGGGGCCGGGCCGGCAGGCAGTGGGCATGGGTCCCGTCCGGTCAGGCCCTTCGGCACCAACCAGGGTGACCACGGGCTCTGCCGCCACCCGCGCCGCGGCCCTGACGATCGATGTGTCCCAACAAACCGAAAGGAAAGACCATGACCACCACACCGCACCGGCGGCACGTTCCCGCCCCTGTGATGGAGCCCGACGGCGATCGGGGACCGACCCGCACCACCCGGGTGGCCGCCGGGCGGGCACTCGCCGTCCTCCGGATCCTCTACGGCCTCACCTTCTTGTGGGCCTTCGTCGACAAGGTGTTCGGCCTCGGCTACGCCACGAAGTCCGGCAAGGGCTGGATCGACGGCGGCGACCCGACCGCCGGATTCCTCGGCAAGGGCGCCAGCGGCCCGTTCGAGAGCTTCTACCACTCGCTGGTCGGTGACTTCTGGGTCACCCCGCTGTTCATGATCGGCCTGGCCGGCATCGGCCTCGCCCTCACGCTGGGGATCGGCATGCGGATCGCGGCGGTCGCCGGCACGGTCCTGTACCTCCTCATGTGGAGCGCGGTGCTGCCGCCCGAGAACAACCCCGTGCTCGACGACCACATCGTCGGCGCCGTCACCCTGATCGTTCTCGCTCTCGTTGCCGCCGGCAACGTCTGGGGTCTCGGCCAGTGGTGGTCGCGGCTGTCGATCGTCGAGCGGTACCCCTGGTTGCGGTGAGTCCGATGACCAAGCAGCCTGTGATCCACGTGGGTGTCGACGGCTCCTGGCGAGACACGGGCGCGCTGGAGTGGGCCTTGCAGGAATCCTTGATCCGCAAGGCCCCGCTCCGGGCGGTCCACGTCCTCGACGAAGGGCTGCGGCACGCGCCGTACTGGGAGCCCAAGGTCGTCGACGACGCGGCGCTCAACCTGGTGGACGAGGTCCAGCGGAAGATGGAGAGCCGTGATCCGGTCCGGGACCACACCACCAACCTGATGGTCGGTCCGCCGGCGGAAACGCTGGCCGAACTCGCCGGCAGCGGCGAGATGCTGGTGGTCGGGCGCCGGGGGATGAGCTCGGTGAAGCGGCTGCTGGTCGGCTCCACCTCCGAGGCCGTGGCGAACCTGGCCACGGTGCCGGTGGTCGTGGTGCCGGAAGGGTGGAAGCCCTCCGATCACGCCGGACCGGTAGTCGTAGGGCTGGACGACTCCGGCGATTCGGAGACCGCCATCGAGTTCGCCGCGACCGCCGCGATCGAGCGGCACACGGCACTGCGGATGGTGAACGTCTGGGACCTGCCGGCCATCTACAGCTGGGACGCGATGAACGTCGCCGGAGTGAGTGACGAGTGGTCACGCAACGCGGAGCGGCACTTCGAGGCCATCGCCCAGCAGTGGCGCAACAAGTACCCCGAGCTGACCATCGAGTCCGAGGTCCGGCGAGGTCACTCCGTGGACGGACTGATCGCCGCCGCCGAGGCCGCCGACGCGCAACTGCTCGTCGTCGGTGGACGGCACCACCACAAGGTGGCCACCGTCCTGCTCGGCTCGGTCGCCAGAGGGGTTCTGCAGCATGCGACCTGCCCCGTCGCCGTTGTTCATCTCGAACAGCGCGACGCCTAGTCAGCTGGGGTCGGCGTGGAGAGGAGCGCGTAACTCCAGCACGGTGCCGTGCGGCTGGTTGGACTCCAGCCGTACGGCGCCACCTAATGTGGCGGCTCGCTCCTCGAGGTTGTGCAGACCGCTTCGCCGGCCGGAGCTGCCGATCCCGATCCCGTCGTCGGAGACCCGGGTGGTGACCTCGGTACCGGTGACGGTGACCTCGACCTTGACGGCAGTCGCCTGAGCATGCCGGACGACGTTCGAGAGCGACTCCCGGACGGCAGCGAGGATCTGCGGTCGCACCGAGCCCGGTACGGCGGTGTCGATCGGGCCGGTGAGGATCAGCTCGGCGCGGAAGCCCAGCGGTTCGGCGTACTCGCTGACCAGGTTCTGCAGGTCGCTGCGCAGGGACGCCTTGGTGGGCCGGGCCTGGAGTTCGAAGATCGCGCCGCGCAGGTCGCGGATGGTGGCATCGATGTCCTCGACCGCCCTGGTGATGCGTTCCTGGACGTCGGGGCGAACCATCCGGTGCATCCCCTGTAGTTGCAGGCCGGTGGCGAACAGCCGCTGGATGACCAGGTCGTGCAGGTCCCTGGCGATCCGGTCGCGATCTTCCAGCACCGCGAGGATCGAGCGGTTCTGCTGGGCCTGGGCCCGGTCGAGAGCCAGTGTCGCCTGGTCGGCGAACATCCGGACCAGGTCGGTGCCGACCGTCACCTCGAGCACCGTGCCGCGCTCGGCGGCCACGATCAGGATGCCGCCGGTGCTGTCCTCGCCGCCCGGCAGCGGGGCAAGGATGGTCCGGCCGAGGTCGCCGAGCTCCGGGAAGTCGGCCAGCCGGCCGTTCTCCTTGGCGAAGGTGGACAGGTCGTCCAGGATCACCTGCTCGTCGCCGCTGAGCACGTCGCCGACCACCGGGAGACCGGTTGGCATCCGGCGGCCGAGGTAGGGGTCGAAGGCCGGCGGCCCGTCGATCGCCTGCACCACCAGCTCCTCGCCGTCCAGCAGCAGGACCGCGCCGACCATCGAGCCGGAGACTTCACGGGCCCGGGACGCGATCAGCTGGAGCGCTTCCTGCGGATCGAACTCGCCGAGCATCAGCTGGGTGATCTCGGCGGTCACTTCGTGCCAGCGCCGGCGCCGCTCGGTATCGGCGTACAGGCGAGCATTGTCGATCACTACGCCGGCCGCGGCGGCCAGTGCGGTCACGGTGCGCTCGTCGTCCTCGGTGAAGTCGGCGCCTTCGGCCTTCTCGGTCAGGTACAGGTTGCCGAACGCGTGCTCGCGGGTGCGGATCGGCACCCCGAGGAAGCTGCGCATCGGCGGGTGGTTGGCGGGGAAGCCGAACGAGCGTGGGTGTTCGGCCAGGTCGGTCAGCCGCAACGGGGTGGGATGGTCGATCAGCAGGCCGAGGATGCCGTGGCCTTCGGGGTACGGGCCGATCGCGGCGATCTCTTCAGCGGTGACGCCGTGGGTGATGAACCGGACCAGGCGTTTGCCGTCGTGGCCGACCACACCCAGGGCGCCGTAGCGGGCGCCGACCAGCTCGCAGGCGGCGGTGACGATCCGGTCCAGCGTGCTGGTCAGATCGAGGTCCGCGCCGATGCCGACGACGGCATCGAGCAGCGCGCGGAGGCGCTCCTGGGAGTCCATGATCTCGTCGACGCGGCCGAGCAACTCCTGCAGCAGCGCGTCGAGCCGGACCCGGGACAGCCCGGCGAACTCGAGTGCCCCCTCGTCCCACGAGGCGCGCGTCACCTCTTCCCTCCCACCCATGTCGACCACCGTACGGAACCGCAGAGGGAATTCCTACCCACCGTGGCCTTTCGGTGGGCCGAAGGTCCTCCGGATCGGCGCCTTCGGTCCCGCGGGCCGGTGTCCGGCGGCACTCCCGCCGGGCCGTCGCGGGCGAGACGCTGGAGTCAATAGATGAGGAGGATGACATGGGTACCTGGGCACGGACCGGACCGGTAGTCGTCGAGGTCGACGGCAGCGCCGAGAACTTTCACGTGGTCGACTACGCGTGCTTGGAAGCGGCGCGTTCCGGTGCCGAGCTCGTTCTGGTGGCGCCGTACCAGGCGCACAGCTCGTTCAACCCCATGACACCGGGTTATCAGCCACAACCGCCCGCCGAACTCGCGGCCGCTGCTCTTCGGGACGCGGTGGCTCATGTCCGCCACCACTACGGTTACGAACTGCAGACCACCGCGGTGTCCGAGGAGGGCGCCCGGCTGAAGGTGCTGCCGCACGCGGCCCGGCATGCCCGGCTGCTCGTCGTCGGCCGGACCAAGACCCGCGGGCCGCAGCGACTGGTGGCCGCGCAGGGGAACATCTTCCTGACCGCGCGGACCGGCTGCCCGGTGATCGTGGTGCCGCTCAACTGGCGGCCGACGCTGCTCGACCGGAAAGTTGCCGTAGGCATCGACGGTACGCCGCTGTCCCTCGAGGCCGTGGAGTTCGCCTTCCGGGCGGCGGCCGACCGTGAGGGTGACCTGACCGTGGTGCACGCGCAGCACGCACCGCGGCACGACCCCGACGACGTCGAGGGTTCCTGGGTACGCCGCGGCGAGCTGACCGTGTCCGAGACCCTGGCCGGCTGGGACGAGGAGTACCCGGAGGTCAAGGTCACCAGGTTCCTGACAGCCAAGCCGGTCGTGGAAGCGCTGGTCCACGAAGGCGTCCACGTCGGTCTGGTGGTACTCGGCGCGCGGGCCGGGCTGCTGCCGGTCGGCGACCCGGTCGCCCGCCGCGCGGTGGCCGCGATGACCTGCCCGGTCGCGATCGTTCCTCATCACGTGACGGCCGAAGAGCGCGACCGGAGGTACCGCGCGGTCGAGCCCACCACTGACGTCGTGGTGCCGACATACTGAGCTGGTGATGTTCGCGACGGGGCTCGCCGACGTCCGCGGCGGGCTGCGCGCGGACCTGATCGCCGGGGTGACGGTAGCCGCCTACCTGGTCCCGCAGGCGATGGCTTATGCCCAACTGGCAGGCCTTCCGCCCGTCGCCGGCCTTTGGGCAGTACTGGGCCCGTTGGCGGTCTATGCGGTGCTCGGTACTTCGCGGCTGCTGTCGGTCGGACCCGAATCGACCACCGCCCTGATGACGGCAGCCACCTTGGGAGCCTTGGCGACGGGTGATCCATCGCGGTATGCGGCCCTGGCGGCCGCCCTGGCCATGCTGGTCGGTGTCATCTGCATCGTCGCGTGGCTGCTCCACCTGGGCTTTCTGGCAGACCTCCTCTCGAAGCCGGTGCTGGTCGGGTACCTGGCCGGCATCGCCGTGATCATGATCGCGGGCCAGCTCGGCCGGATGACCGGCAGCAAGGTCTCCGGTGAATCTCCGGCCGCGCAGCTGTCGTCGGCCGTCCGGCAGATCGGGTCCTGGCATCCGGCGACCCTGGTGCTTTCGCTTTCTGTGCTTGTTCTGCTGCTCGCTGCGGCCCGGTGGGCGCCACGTCTTCCGGCGCCGCTGCTGGTGATGGTGCTGGCGGCTGTGGTCGCTGCAGTAGCAGGCCTGGGAGATCACGGGGTGGCTCTGATCGGCAATGTGCCCTCCGGACTACCAGTGCCGACTCTGCCGGCTATCACCGCCGACGATCTGCGGCTGCTGATCCTGCCCGCGGTGGGTGTTGCGCTGGTCGGCTACACCGACACGGTGCTGACCGGCCGCGCCTTCGCGAGCCAGGGGCACGAACGGGTCGACGCCGATCAGGAACTGCTTGCCTTGGGCATCGCCAACCTGACGGCGGGTGGTTTGCGGGGGTTCCCGGTCAGCAGTAGCGGCAGCCGTACCGCTGTAGCCGCAGCAGCCGGGGCAAAGAGCCAGGTCTACTCGCTGGTCGCGCTCGCGATGGTCATCGCCACGTTGCTGTTCGCCGGCCCGCTGCTGGAGACCTTCCCCACCGGGGCTCTGGGCGCCCTGGTCGTCTACGCCGCGGTACGCCTGGTGGACGTCGGCGAGTTCCGGCGGTTCGCCCGGTTCCGGCGCAGCGAGCTGATCCTGGCGCTGGCGACGTGCGTCGGCGTCGTCGCGCTCGATGTCCTGTACGGCGTACTGGTGGCGGTCGCGTTGTCGGTCCTGGACCTGTTCCGCCGGGTCGCGCGACCTCATGACGGGATCCTCGGGATCGCTCCCGGCGTACCGGGGATGCACGATGTGGACGACTATCCGACGGCGCGTCCGGTGCCCGGACTGGTGGTCTACCGGTACGACTCACCACTGTTCTTCGCCAACGCCGAGAACTTCCACCGGCGCGCGCTGGCGGCCGTCGACGCCGCACCCGAGCCGGTCCGGTGGCTGCTGCTCAACGCCGAGGCGAACGTCGAGATCGACATCACCGCGATCGACGCCCTGGACTCGCTGCGGGAGGAACTCACCGCACGCGGCATCGTCTTGGCCCTGGCCCGGGTCAAGCAGGAACTCCGCGACGATCTCGAAGCAGCCGGATTCCTGGATCGCCTCGGTCCGGGCCGGATCTTTCTGACGCTGCCCACCGCGATCGAGGCCTTCCGCGCCCATAGCGCCGGCTGACCGGCGCGGCAGTCAGGGCCCGCGGGCCCTGGACCACGCTGCGGTGGATCTCCTCGGTCAGCCGGGACGTCGGCCGCCCGCTCCCGCTGGTACGCAACCACCACGGGCGGTCATCAGGCATTGCTCCCCTCGGCATGCGGCCGCTGGCCCCAGGCGAGCAGGCGGCGGCCCTCGAGGAGTTCGATGGTGAGGCGGATGAGATGGCGTTCGCGGTCCGGCGCCCACGGCCTGACCGGAGGATTGTCCGGCAGTTCGTCCGAGTCGACCGCCGACAGGTGCCCGGTCGCGGTCACGGTCCAGCCGAGATGACGGTCGAGGTCGACCTCGTCGGCCTCGAAGGCGACCACGTCGCCGCGTTCGGCAGCGCGGTACTTGTCACCGTCCGCGGTGGCGAACAGCAGCGACCGGCCGTCGAGCGCGAAGTTGACCAGGCGCACCACGGGCAGGCCACCCCGGGTGAACACCAGCCGGCCGACCTGGACAGACGACAGCAGCCGCAGTGACTCGTCGTCATCGAGGATCTGCAGACCCGAGTGGTCGAACCGGCGGCGAGCCGCTGCGGTCATGATGACCTCCTTCGGAGCGGAGAGCGGTCTACCCTGTTCCCCAGGACAGTCTGCGAGGGCGGGAGTGGCGCGCGATGACGATCAAGGTGTTCCTGCTGGACGACCACGAAGTGGTCCGTCTCGGGCTGCGGCAGTTGCTGGAGGCCGAGGAGGACATCGAGGTGATCGGTGACGCCGGTACGGCCGCGCAGGCGATCGCGCGGGTGCCCGCGCTGCGCCCGGACGTCGCGGTACTGGACGTCCGGCTGCCCGACGGCGACGGCATCTCGGTCTGCCGCGACCTGCGGTCGGCGATGGACGACCCGCCGGCCTGCCTGATGCTGACGTCGTACTCCGACGACGAGGCGCTCTTCACCGCGATCATGGCCGGCGCGGCCGGGTACCTGCTCAAGCAGGTCAGCGGCACCGACCTGGTCGGAGCGGTGCGATGCCTGGCCGCGGGGGAGTCGTTGCTGGACCCGGCGATGACGACAGCCGTGCTCGAGCGACTGCGGCACCCGGCCGAGGAGGACGACGACCCGCGGTACAAGTCGCTGACCGAGCAGGAACGCCGGATCCTCGACCTGATCGCCGAGGGCAAGACGAACCGGCAGATCGCCCAGGAGATGTTCCTGGCCGAGAAGACCGTGAAGAACTACGTCTCCGGCCTGCTCCGCAAGCTCGACATGGAACGCCGCACCGAGGCGGCCGTCTACGCCGTGGAGCGGACCAAACGCCGCCCGGCGAAGTGAGCTACCGGGTCCGAACACCCCGTCCATCGATCTCCTCCACTTCGATCACGCGGTAAGGACTCCAGTCAGTCACCTGAAGACTCCCGTCAAGTCCCCCGGCGCCTGCGTCAATCGAACCTGGCCGATCCTGCCGAGATCAGTGCCACAGGCCCTCAGTTCATGGGACCCAGGTCCCTGCGGACCGGTCATCCTCGATTTCGCGGCGGGATCAGCCGACCAGCGCCTTGGTGGCCTGGGCGATGGCGTCGAGGCCGGTCTTGGCGTCGCTGAACAGCATCCGGGTCTTCGGATCGGTGAACAGCGGGTTGTCGATATCGGCGTACCCGTGCCCCATCGACCGCTTGATGACGATCACGGAGCCGGCCTTGTCGGCATCGAGGACGCTCGGCGAGCGTGCCGGCCAGGTCGACCAACTCGTTCTGGGCCCGGGCCGCGGCCAGTCCGTAGCCCGGGACGATGACGACGGAACCGGCATAGGCCAGTTGCATCGCCACGTCGTCGGCCGCCACGGACTGCACGGCTCCGCCCTGGTCGTCGGTGATCCCGGCCGGGACGGCGTGGTCGCCACTGCCGAACCCACCGGCCACGATGTTGCCCAGCGACCGGTTCATCGCCTTGGCCATCAAGACGGTGAGGATCGTGCCCGAGGCACCGACGAGCGCGCCGGCGGTGATCAGCACCGTGTTGCTGAGCAGGAAGCCGGCCATCGCCACGGCCATACCGGTGCAGGCGTTCAGCAGCGAGACGACCACGGGCATGTCGGCGCCGCCGATCGGGAGCACGAAGGTGACCCCGAGAACGATCGCGGTCAGGTACTGGGTTGGGCGTGCTCTGTCCGCTCTCACCGGGGTGACCCCGAGGGCCGCCGGTCCACGGCGACGAGGAGGCGTCACCAGGTACGGATGCGGCGTCCGGTGATCTGCTCGGGCTCGACCACGACGTATACCTGGCGGTCGCCGCCGGCCCACGGTTCGAGGTCCAGCAGCTTGCGGAGCTGCGCGGTCTCGTGCGGGCCTGCCTGCCGGGCGACGCCGTCGATCAGAACGCTCCAGCCCTCGTGCATGCCGTCGTCGATCCGGTCGACCTCGAAGGCGACCGCGCCCGTACCGTAGCGGCCCAGCGCGGTGGTCGCGCCGGTCCGGAAGACCACGGCCCCGTCGTGCATCGCGAAGTTCACCGGTACGACGTACGGCCGGCCGACCAGCTGGAAGGCGATCCGCCCGACGCCTCCGGGCTCGATCAGCCGGCGGCACTCGTCTTCGCGCATGGTGTCGAGCACCGGGTGCCGCGCTGCCCGGCCGTGGCCGGCAGGCTGCTCGGAGTGGGCGCCGAGCAGATCGGAGATGGTGGTGTCGAGCGCGTCGGCCAGCCGGATCAGGTCGCCGCCGGTCAGTGCGACCGGAGCGGTCTCGATCCGGTCGACGTACGAGGGATCCATCCGGGCCCGCTCGGCGACCTCGTCCCGGCTGAGGCCGAGCGCGGTTCGCCGGCCACGCACCCGCCGGCTCAGATCGCCGCCGGTCCAGCCGTGTCCTTGCCCGGTCCGCTTCGTCGTGTTCATGGCCATCGCCTCCGTGAACATCAGACCGCGCCGCGGCCCCGGCGATCATCTGCCATCTGCCCTGTGACCACAGGACCTATGTCCCTCCCGGCCGCCGGTGCCTGGCGGAGACGATCGATGCATGTTCCAGATACGAGTGCATGGACGGGGCGGCCAGGGGGTGGTGACCACTGCCGAGCTGCTGTCCGTCGCGGCCTTCGCCGAAGGGCGGTACGCGCAGGCGTTCCCCACGTTCGGGTCCGAACGCACGGGCGCGCCGGTGGTCGGCTACTGCCGCATCGACGACCTGCCGATCCGCAGCCACGAGCCGGTGGGCAAGCCCGACGCGGTACTGATCCAGGACGCCACCCTGCTGCACCAGGTGGATGTCTTCGACGGTCTCGACACCGACGGCTATCTGCTCATCAACACGTCCCGCGACCTGGCCGCGCTCGGTCTGGCCGACTACGTCCAGCGGTTCGCCAGGGACCGGGTGATGACGGTGCCCGCGAGCGAGCTGGCGCTGAAGCACCTGGGCCGTCCGTTGCCGGGAGCGGTACTGCTCGGCGCCTTCGCGGCGCTCACCGGTGAGGTCGACGTCGCCTCGGTGAACAAGGCGATCCGGGAGCGCTTCTCCGGCTCCGTCGCGGCCGGCAACGTCGCCGCGGCCGACGAGGCCTATGACCATGTCCGCGCCCAGCTCGAGGAGAGGGTTCGTGCGCAAGCAGATTGAGGGTTCCCGCGGGGTCGCCGAGGCGGTCGCGCTCTGCCGGCCGGAGGTGATCTGCGCCTATCCGATCTCGCCGCAGACCCACATCGTCGAGGCGCTCAGTTCACTGGTGAAGGCCGGTGAGCTGGCGCCGTGCGAGTACGTCAACGTGGAGTCCGAGTTCGCCGCGATGTCGGTCGCGATCGGCGCCTCCGCGGCCGGTGCGCGGGCGTACACGGCCACCGCCAGCCAAGGCCTGCTCTACATGGCCGAGCCGCTGTACAACGCCTCCGGCCTCGGCCTGCCGATCGTGATGACGGTGGCCAACCGGGCGATCGGGGCTCCGATCAACATCTGGAACGACCACAGCGACTCGATGTCCCAGCGCGACTCGGGCTGGATCCAGCTGTACGCCGAGACGAACCAGGAAGCGCTCGATCTGCACATCCAGGCGTTCCGGATCGCCGAGGAGCTGTCCCTGCCGGTG
Source organism: Kribbella koreensis (assembly GCF_039525325.1). Lineage (NCBI taxonomy): Bacteria > Bacillati > Actinomycetota > Actinomycetes > Propionibacteriales > Kribbellaceae > Kribbella > Kribbella koreensis. The sequence goes on along the minus strand of NZ_BAAAHK010000003.1, from coordinate 37,849 downwards.
ATGGTCTGTATGGACGGCTTCGTGCTGACCCACGCGGTCGAGCAGGTGGACGTCCCGGACCAGGCGCAGGTCGATGCCTTCCTGCCGCCGTACGTTCCGCGCCAGGTGCTCGACCCGGCCGACCCGGTCTCGATCGGCGCGATGGTCGGCCCGGACGCCTTCACCGAGGTGCGGTACCTCGCCCACGACAAGCAGATGCAGGCGCTCGACCTGATCCCGGCGGTCGCAGCCGACTTCGGCGCGGCCTTCGGACGTGACTCCGGTGGGCTGGTTCGTCCGTACCGATGCGGCGACGCCGAGACCATCGTGGTCGCCCTGGGATCGGTGCTCGGCACGATCAAGGACACCGTCGACGAGCTCCGGGCCGGTGGAATGCGGATCGGCGCACTCGGGCTGACCTCGTTCCGGCCGTTCCCGCTGGACGCCGTCCGGAGCGCGCTCGGCAACGCGCGGCGGGTCGTCGTACTGGAGCGCGCGCTGGCGGTCGGTATCGGCGGCATCGTCTCCGCGAACGTCCGGATGGCCCTGTCGGGGATCTCGCTGCACGGCTACACCGTCATCGCCGGCCTCGGTGGCCGGCCGATCACCAAGGCTTCGCTGACCCGGCTGTTCCACGACGCCGCCGCGGACGAGCTCGAACCGCTGACCTTCCTCGACCTGAAGCGGGATCTGGTCGAGCGCGAACTGCAGCGGACCAGGACGATCCGGCGCTCCGGCCCGGCCGCGGAGAACCTGCTGCGCGACCTCGGTACCCGGACCGGTTGAGAGGACAGCCATGGAACGCGTGAGGTTCTACCAGATCGGAAGCTACGCGGCCGGGAACCGGCTGCTCGACAGCGAACTGCAGACCGTGCAGTCCGACACCCATCGGACGAACTCGCTCAACTCCGGGCACCGAGCCTGCCAGGGCTGCGGCGAGGCACTTGGCGCCCGGTACGTCCTGGACGCCGTGATGCGGGCCACCGACCGCCAGATGGTCGCGGTCAACGCGACGGGCTGCCTCGAGGTCTTCTCCACGCCGTACCCCGAGAGCGCCTGGCAGGTCCCGTGGCTGCACTCGCTGTTCGGCAACGCGCCGGCGGTGGCCACCGGGGTCGCCGCGGCACTCAAGGCGAAGGGGCAGACCGGCGTACGGGTGATCGGCCAGGGTGGCGACGGTGGGACCGTCGACATCGGGCTGGCCTGTCTGTCCGGCATGTTCGAGCGCAACGACGACGTGCTGTACATCTGCTACGACAACGGCGGCTACATGAACACCGGCGTCCAGCGGTCCGGCGCGACCCCGCACGGCGCGGCGACGACGACCACCCCGGCCGTCGGCCCGCAACCGGGCAACGACTTCGGGCAGGGCAAGAACCTGCCGGCGATCGCGATGGCGCACCGCATTCCGTATGTCGCGACGGCGACAGTCGCCGACCTCCGTGACCTCGAGTACAAGGCGACCCGGGCGATGGAGTTCCGCGGCGCGCGGTACCTGCACGTCCTGGTGCCCTGCCCGCTGGGCTGGCGGACCGCGTCGAACGAGACCATCCAGATCGCCCGGCTGGCCACCGAGACCGGGGTCTTCCCCGTCTTCGAGGCCGAGGACGGCGAGGTGGTGGCGGTCTCCAAGATCCGCAGGCGCCGGCCGGTCGAGGACTACCTGCGGCCGCAGGGCCGGTTCGGGCACCTGTTCGGCGAGCAGCGCCGCGACGACATCATCGCCAGGATCCAGGCCGAGGCGGACCGCAACGTCCGGATCTTCGGCCTGACCGAACCGGAAAGGAGCCAGGTAGATGCCTGAGGCAAGCAAGCACGATTCGCTCCCGTTCGCGATCACCCTCGACGTCGGATCCAGCCTGGCCAACAAGACCGGCGCCTGGCGGACCGAAGTACCGGCGTACGTCGATCGGCTGCCGCCCTGCAACGACGCCTGCCCGGCCGGGGAGAACATCCAGCAGTGGCTCAAGCACGCCGAGGAGGCGGACTACGAGTCGGCCTGGCGGGCGATCATGGCCGACAACCCGTTCCCGGCCACCATGGGCCGGATCTGCTACCGCCCCTGCGAGACGGCCTGCAACCGGGCCACCCTGGACGAGCCGGTCGGCATCAACTCGGTCGAGCGCTTCCTCGGCGACGAGGCGATCAAGCAGGGCTGGAACGTCACGCTGACGCTGCCTCCCAGCGGTAAGCACGTGCTCGTGGTCGGCGCCGGCCCGTCGGGGCTCTCGGCGGCGTACCACCTGCGGCTGCTCGGCCACGAGGTCACCGTCCGGGACAGTTGCCCGGAAGCCGGCGGCATGATGCGGTACGGCATCCCTGCCTACCGGCTGCCGCGCGACGTCGTCGACGCGGAGATCCGCCGGATCACCGACCTCGGAGTCCGGCTGGAGCTCGGTACCAAAGTGACGGACCTGGAGGCCGAGCTGGCCGCCTTCGACGCCGTCTTCCTGGCGGTCGGGGCGCACATCGGCCGGCGAGCGGACATTCCCGCTGGTGACTCCGCCCGCATCCTCGACGCCGTCTCCGTGCTGGCCGGGGTGGAGGAGGGCGAGCAGCCGTTGCTCGGCCGCCGGGTCGCTGTCTACGGCGGTGGCAACACCGCGATGGACGTCGCCCGGACCGCCCGCAGGCTCGGCGCCACCGACGCCGTCGTCGTGTACCGCCGCACCCGCGACCGGATGCCGGCCCACGAGATCGAGGTCGAGGAGGCGCTCGAGGAAGGGGTGCGGATGCGCTGGCTGTCGACCATCGCGTACGCCGACGAAGGCCGGATCAGGATCGAGAAGATGAAGCTCGACGAGACCGGGTTCCCGCAGCCGACCGGTGAGTTCGAGGACCTGGACGCAGACTCGGTGGTCCTGGCCCTGGGGCAGCTGTCGGACCTGGCGCTGGTGGAGGGACTCGACGATGTCGTGATCAGCGACCATGTGGTCCAGGTCGGCGCGCATCTGATGACCGGCCGGCCGGGCCTGTTCGCCGGTGGCGACATGATCCCGTCGGAACGCACCGCGACGGTGGCGATCGGGCACGGCAAGAAGGCTGCCCGCAACATCGACGCGTGGCTGCGCGGTACGACGGATCAGCGGCCGCCCCGCCACGACCTGGCCACGTACGACCGGCTGAACACCTGGTACTACTCCGACGCGCCGGCGACCGTCCGGCCCCGGCTGGAGCTCGCCCGCCGGATCAGCACCTTCGACGAGGTGACCGGCGGTCTGGACGCATCGACCGCGCTGTTCGAGGCGCGCCGCTGCATGTCCTGCGGCAACTGCCTGGAGTGCGACAACTGCTTCAGCGTCTGCCCGGACAACGCGGTGATCAAGCTCGGGCACGGCAAGTACGAGATCGACCTCGACTTCTGCAAGGGCTGCGGGCTGTGTGCCGCCGAGTGCCCGAGCGGCGTGATCGAGATGTTCCCCGAACGTTCCTGAAGTTGCCGATGGCAAGGAGATTGACCGATGTACGAAGGAAAGAAGTTCGTCCTGGTCGGGGTCGACGAGACTCCGGAGAGCCAGCTGGCCCTGCACTGGGCCGTCGACGCGGCCCGGACCGGCGGAATGGCCGTCCGGGTGATCCGCGCCTATCTGCCCGAGGTGAGTCAGTGGCCGGCCATCGGCGCGGAGGGCTACATCCCGCACACGCCGGTCGACGAGTACCAGGCGCAGCTGGACGCCGCGGTCGCCTATGTGCGTGATCGCCTGGGCTACGAGGCAGGTTCGGGCTGGCTGGCGTGCGAGAGCGCCGCCAACGCGATTCTGGCCGAGGCGCCGCAGGCCGAGCTGATCGTGGTCGGGACGCGGGCGCACCATCGGCTGGGGACCGTGCTCGGCTCGGTGGCGACCGCCGTGACCGCTCGGGCGGCGTGTCCGGTCGTAGTCGTCCGCGGGACGGACAGGACCGGGCCGATCCTGGTCGGTACGGACGGGTCGCCGGACTCCGAGCGCGCGATCGAGTTCGCGTTCGAGTACGCGGCGCGCATCGGCGTACCGCTGGATGTCGTCTACTGCCGGCAGCCGCAGAGCCGGGGTGAGTCAGCCAATGCCGACGCGCAGACCCTGCTGCGGGACTGGCTGGCGGAGAGCCTGGCGACGTACTGCGACAAGTACCCCGGTGTGAAGGTGAAGGCCAGGGTCGTCGACGGCCGTCCGGCGACGGCGTTGGCCGAACTGACCACCGGCGCGTCGCTCGTGGTCGTCGGATCGCGGGGCCGCGGCGGTGTCGCCGGCCTGCTGCTCGGCTCCGTCAGCCAGAGTCTGCTGCGGACCGCCGACTGCCCGGTCGTCGTCGTCCGTCGCTGAGGTCTTTGCCGGAAGGTCCCTGCGGGGGTGGGGACCTTCGGCCCGCGTGACGAGGCCCCTTCCCGGGTCCAGCGGCCTCTCGGGTCAGGTCCGATTCCCGTGTGCCAGGTCACACCGGAAACGGAAGACTCAGGGGCAAGGATCGAGGGAAGGAAAAGGGCGATGAACACCATCCGGAAGCAGACCACCACCGACCTGGCGCTGGACGAACCGATCGTGGTGGACGGCCTGTCGGTGTACGGCGTCGAGCTGGGCGAGCTGCGGGTCCGGCGGGGTGAGGTCGTCGCGCTGGTCGGTCCGAACGGGTCCGGCAAGAGCTCGGTGAGCCAGGTTCTGGTGGGCGCGCTGCCGGCATCGACCGGTACGGCCCGAGTGCTGGGTCTGGACCCACTGGACGGCGCGGCCGCGCTCAAGGGACGGCTGGGCTTCCTGGTCCGTGACCTGGAGACGATGGGGTCGCTGACCTCCCGCGACGTACTGGACATCTGCGCGGCGGTCCGGGACTGCACGACGGCGTACGCGCTGGAGCTGGCCGCGCGGCTGGAGCTGGACCTGGACCAGCCCATGAGCCGGCTGAGCCGGGGCCAACTGCGCCGGCTGGGCATCGTCCAGGCCCTGATGCACCGCCCAGAGGTCGTCGTCCTCGACGACCCGACGACAGAGCTGGACGAGGCCGGTTGCGTGACGCTGGCGGAGGTCCTGCGCGAGGTGGCGGCCGAAGGCGCCGCAGTACTGGTCACCGCCCAGAGCGAGACCGAGGCGGAGTCCTACGCCGACCGGATCGCAACCTTCTCCCAACTGACGGCCACCGACCGGAGCACGACCACCGCGCCGGCTCCCGTCCCCATGCCGGAACCTCCCTCCGCGGCAGAACCCACCCCGGCGCCGGAGTCCACCGCCGTGCCGGCACTCGGCACCGCGCCGGCGACCTGCTCAGGTTCAGAGGTACCGGCCGCGGCGAAACCTCGAATCCTCAACCGGTCCTCGGCGCCGCATGGTTCAGTCCCGCGGCCGGCCGGTGATGCGCGACGGTGCCGGCTGACCGGATCGGATCCGTCGGCCCGCCCGCCGCCCGGGTCGAGACAGGTGGCGCACGCGACGATCGCCGGCCCGCCCGGCAGGTGACCTGCAGACGGCCGGTACGACGGGACACTGTCGGACCGGCCTCCACCGCGCAACGACCCGGTGGCCATCATTCGTGGAAACGGAGGCAACTCATGCTCGTCTTTCTGATCGTTCTCCTGGTTCTCTGGCTGGTCCTGACGATCATCGGCTTCGCCATCAAGGGTTTGGTCTGGCTCGCGATCATCGGGATCGTGCTGTTCCTGGGGACCGGCGCCATCGGGTACGTCCGGCGCAAGGCGGCCAACCGCTGACCGGTCCAGCTTGATGCTTCCGGAGTACCGACTAGGGTTTCGGCCATGGAGAGCAGCGTGTACGTCGCATCGGTGGAGGGATATACCGGCAAGTCCACGGTGGCGCTCGGAGTGCTCCAGCAGTTGTCCAAGCGGGTTGAGCGGGTGTCGGTGTTCCGGCCGATCGTGCGGCCGGACACCGCGCTGTACGGCGGACGCGACTACGTCCTGGACCTGCTCACCTCGCACGACGCTGTCTCGCTGCCGTACGACGAATGCGTCGGGGTGACGTACGACGAGGTGCACAAGGACCCCGACGCGGCGCTCGACCGGATCGTGCAGCGGTACCGCGACGTAGTTGATCGTGGTGACCCGGTGCTGATCGTCGGGAGCGACTACACCGACGTCGGGACGCCGACCGAGTTCTCCTACAACGCGAGGATCGCGGCCAACCTCGGAGCGCCGGTTCTCCTGGTGCTGAACGGTTCGGGGCGCAGCCCGGCGGACCTGCGGACGCTGGCCGACATGGCCGGCGCGGAGCTGGCGGCCAACCACGGCTCGCTGTTCGCGGTCGTCGCCAACCGGGTCGGCGGTGATGAGCTGGCGTCGGTCATCGCGGCGCTGGCGGGTACCGGCGTACCGGCGTACGCGATCCCCGAGGAGCCGCTGCTCAGCGCCCCGGCCGTGACGGATCTGATGAAGGCGGTCGACGGGCGGCTGCTCGGTGGCGATCCGCGGCTGCTGGCGCGGGAGGCCAGCGGGTTGGTGGTGGCCGGGATGACGATGCCGAACGTGCTGGACCGGCTGTTCGAAGGCGCAGCGGTGATCACCGCGGCGGACCGCCCTGAGGTCGTGGTCGGTGTGCTGATGGCGCACGCCTCGCAGAACTTCCCACAGGTCTCGGCGATCTTCCTGAACGGTGGTTTCGAGCTGCCGCCGCAGATCCTGCGACTGATCGAGGGCATCGGCAGCACGATGCCGCTGATCGAGACCGGCCTCGGTACCCACGCCGCATCGACTGCATTGACCGCCGTCCGCGGCCGGCTGACCAAGGACTCGGCGCGCAAGGTGGACCGGGCGCTGGCGTTGTTCGACCAGCACGTCGACGGGACCGCGTTGCTGGACCGGCTCGCGGTGGCGCGCAGCGCGGCGGTCACGCCGTTGATGTTCGAGCACCAGCTGGTCGACGAAGCTGTTGCCCAGCGCAAGCACATCGTGCTGCCCGAGGGTGAGGAGGAGCGGATCCTGCGTGCCGCCGACGTCGTACTGCGCCGTGGTGTCGCCGATCTGACCTTGCTCGGCGATCCGGTCGTGATCAGTGCGAAGGCGGCCGCGCTCGGCGTGGACCTCTCGGCCGCGCGGATCCTGAGCCCGGACGACGAGGAGCTGGGGGAGCGGTTCGCGCAGGAGTACCACCGGCTGCGGCAGCACCGCGGGGTCGACCTCGACAAGGCCCGCGAAGTCGTCCGGGACGTGTCGTACTTCGGCACGATGATGGTGCAGCTCGGCCTGGCCGACGGGATGGTGTCGGGATCGGTGCACACCACCGCGCACACGATCCGGCCGGCGCTCGAGGTGGTCAAGACGCTGCCCGGTGTCTCGGTCGTCTCCTCGGTGTTCTTCATGTGCCTGGAGAATCAGGTCCTGGTGTACGGCGACTGCGCGGTGAACCCCGATCCGACGTCCGAGCAGCTGGCTGACATCGCGATCTCGTCGGCGGCGACCGCGGCGGCCTTCGGGGTCGAGCCGCGGGTGGCGATGCTGTCGTACTCGACCGGTACGTCCGGCAGCGGGACCGACGTCGAGAAGGTGTCGAAGGCGACCGGGATCGTCCGGGAGCGGGCGCCTTCGTTGCTCGTGGAGGGGCCGATCCAGTACGACGCGGCGATCGACAGCGCGGTGGCACGGACGAAGTTGCCGGACTCGGAGGTCGCGGGCCGGGCGACGGTGTTCATCTTCCCTGACCTCAATACGGGCAACAACACCTACAAGGCGGTGCAGCGGTCGGCCAATGCGGTCGCCGTGGGACCGGTGCTGCAGGGTTTGCGGAAGCCGGTGAACGACTTGTCCCGTGGGGCGACCGTGCGGGACATCATCAACACGGTGGCGATCACGGCGGTTCAGGCGCAGTACGGCGTACGGGGTGGAACTGATGAGTGAGCACGTGCTGGTGATCAATGCAGGCTCGTCGTCACTGAAATACAGCCTGATCGACGCCGGGTCGGGGAAGGCGGCCGGGTCCGGCCTGGTCGAGCGGATCGGCGAGGCGGAGGGCCGGCACCTGCATCGCGGACCTGACGGCGAGACGAGTACCGACGGCAAGATCGACACCCATGAGGACGCGTTGCGCGCGGCCCTGGACGCCTTCGAGACCCATGGCCCGTCGCTGGACGCGGTCGAGGTCGCCGCGGTCGGCCATCGCGTGGTCCACGGCGGATCGCGGTTCGCCGACCCTGTGCTGATCGACGACGAGCTGATCGACGCCGTCACCGCGCTCGTGCCATTGGCGCCGCTGCACAACCCGGCGAATCTCGAGGGGATGCGGGTGGCTCGGCGGCTCTTCCCGGAGCTGCCGCAGGTCGCGGTCTTCGACACCGCGTTCCATCAGACCCTCGAGCCGGCGGCCTACACCTACGCGGTGCCGCTGGCTTGGCGTGACGACCATGACATCCGCCGGTACGGCTTCCACGGTACGTCCCACGCCTTCGTCTCGGCTGAAGCAGCACGATTCCTCGGCCGCGACCCGGCCGGGCTGAACGTGATCGTCCTGCACCTCGGCAACGGCTGCTCGGCCGCGGCGATCCGGGGCGGCGTCTCGGTCGACACCTCGATGGGCATGACCCCGCTGGAAGGACTGGTGATGGGCAGCCGCTCCGGCGACCTGGATCCGGCGATCCACGCCCACCTGGTCCGCGAACTCGGCTGGACCGTCGAGGAGGTCGACCACGCCCTGAACTTCGACTCCGGCCTGAAAGGCCTTGCCGGAGGCAACGACTTCCGCGAACTCTCCACCCGCGTGGAGGCCGGTGACCCGGTCGCCCAACTGGCCTTCGACGTCTACTGCCACCGGATCAAGAAATACGTCGGCGCGTACTACGCCGTCCTCGGTACCGTCGACGCCATCGTCTTCACGGCGGGGGTCGGTCAGAACGGTGCCGACGTCCGCGCGGCGTCGCTCGGCGGGCTCGAGCGGCTGGGGATCCGGATAGATGCCCAACGCAACGATGCGGCCGCGGAGGGGAGCCGGCTGGTGTCCGCCGACGACAGCCCGGTGGCAGTGCTGGTGATCCCCACCAACGAGGAGTGGCAGATCGCGCGCGAGGCGCTCGCGGTCGTCGGAAGCTCCTGACAGGCCGCCGGGCTGCGCGGCCGCGGTACCGGGGTCCCGTTCTGTTGGGGACCTAGGACCCTGGTCGCTCCCTGACACCGATCGGACCCTCTAAGCAGTGAACCGCCGCCGCCCGGCGGCGCTGCTGCGGAGGGGAACGAACCGATGAAACCGAGGGGCCTGGCCGTGGTGATCACGGCCATCGCGATGATGACCGGGGCGATGACCACGGCGTCGTCATCGCCGGTGGCGACACCGGGGATCGCGATCCTGCCCGATCTGCCGGAGCCGTCGGCGCGCAGTTCGTCGCGGGCGCGAGCAACGTCGTACCGGCGACAGCCGCGCCGGCCGACGACATCCGGACAGACCCGTCGAAGGCTGTCGCGGCGGGCTTCTACACCTGTCCCGGGTTCAGCTCCGTCGACGACCAGACGCCGCTCGCGAACCTGTATCGCGACATCTACACCTGGGGACCGTTCGCGCCGTACAAGGTCGGCAACGGCGGTGGCAACATCAATTGGCGTCTGAACCCGTACAAGAACCCCAGCTGGTACATGTGGTTCCACTCGCTGCGCTGGCTGGGCCAGGGCATCGTCGCGGCCGGTCAAGGCGACCTGACCGCGCTGACCCGGGTGAACACGATCGCCTACGACTGGTCGCGTGACAATCCGTACTCCTGGAAGGCCGACGTCGGCGCCTGGGAGTCGACCATGCACCGGACCAACGTGCTGATCTGTCTGCGCCAGGCGATCCTGTCCGGCCTGCAGGTCACCACGCTGCCGGCCAAGTACGCCTGGCTGGACACCGCGCTGGTCAACCACGCCAGGTTCCTGACGGCGAACTGGAGCGGTGCCTGGAACCACGGCACCGACGAGAGCATCGCCCTGTTCGGGGTCGGCTGCACGCTGGGCCGGTCCGACTACAAGCAGACCGCGCAGAGCCGACTGGCCGCCGGGATCACCACCTCGATCGATACCCAGGGCTCGACCAACGAGCAGTCCGTCGGGTACGCGCAGTTCAACTACTCGCTGTGGGGGCGTGCGGTGACCGTGCTGCAGAACTGCGGCGCCGTCCCCGGGTCGACCATCTCGAGCCGGCGGACGCTGATGGCGACCTGGCTCGCGTTGGCCACGACTTCGCTCGGCAAGCTGCACCAGCTCGGTGACTCGGAGTTGCTGGCGACCCTTGCCGCGCCCGGTACGCCGATGGAGTACGCCGCATCGCTCGGCACCAGAGGCACCGCACCGTCGAAGCGGGTCGGGATCTACTCGGCCGGTTACGTGTTCGGCAGGACCGGGTGGGGCGCGGTCCGGGGCTTCACCGGCGAATCGACGTACAGCATCAGGTTCGGTCCGGCCCGGGCGATGCACGGACACAGTGACCACACGTCGATCACCTACACCGCTCGTGGCCGCGACATCCTCGTCGACAGCGGGCACGCGGGGTATCAGAACGACGTCTGGCGTACCTGGGCGAAGAGCCCCGCCGCGCACAGCATGATGACGACACCACGGACCGCCGACCGCCTTCCGGTGACCAAGCTGACCAGGTCGCTGGTGAAGGCGAATGCCGAGTTCTACGAGTTCAGCGACGTACCGGGTACCTCGATCAGCCGGACGCGCGCAGTACTGGTGCTGAAGGATCCGGACCTGGTGGTCTCACTCGACCGCGGACTGGCCAAGACACCGCAGGCGTTCCAGACTCTGTGGCACCTGCCCGCCGACCAGCGCGCGACCGTGTACTCCCGCGCTACCGCCATCGCGATGGCCCCGGGCGACTCGACCAGGACGATCATCTTCCAGATCCCTTACCGGCAAGCGCTTCCGCCAGGCGCGACTCTGGTGAAGCAGGGCCAGACCAACCCGATCCAGGGCTGGTACTACCCGAGCACCTTCAACCGGAAGTCCGCGCCGACCCTGATGCAGGCAAGGTCCGGTACGTCCGCGACGATCCTGTCGTTCGTCGTACCGGTGCGGGCGACCGGATCGGTCACCTACACGACTCACTGGTCAGGCACCAGCTACGTGATCGCCCTCGATGTTGCCGGCCAACGGGTCTCCGTAGGAGTGTCGGCCGGGGGAGGGCTCTACCGGGCGACGCCGTAGCGCGTCAGTGCTCCGGATCGAACAACCGCAGGTCCTTCCCGATCATGCCGTCCACACCCAGGGCGTGCGCCTTGACGAGGTCGTCCTCGTTGTCCACCGGCCAGGTGAGGACGACCTCGGCGCCGCGCCGCAGCTCAGTGACGAGCTCGGGGGTGAGGAGTCGCCGGTGAACACAGGCCCCGTACGCCGGCCTGCTGCGCAGCCTGGAACGCAACCGCCGCAGGCCGCGCCGGCTCCCGGCCGACAGCACCGGTCGTACCGACGGCAGCTCCCGGAACGCCCTGAGCATCCACCAGTGCTGGGTACACACGGTGACAACGGTGTCCGGACACGTGTCGCGCAGGACGGCCGCCACCCGGCCGGCCAGACGGGGATGGATCCCTTTCAGATCCAGCAACAACCGCGGTTCGCCGCCCATCGCCTCGATGAGTTCGGGCAGCTCGTACAGCTCGATGTCGCGCCGGAGGAGCAGCTCGTCCCGCTCCCACAACCAGCGGGGGCCCAGCGACTTCAGGTGACGTACCTCGAGGCGACCGCGGAAGGCGTGCACGTCGGCCTCGATCAGGTCCGCGCCGGCGTCGAGCGCGGCCCGCAAAGCGCCGAGGTCGTTGCCGGCCCGATGCGCCACCACCAACCGCGGTCTCATGCTGTCGCAGGCTCTCGGGACCTGCCTCGCCAGCGCAGGAAGTGGGAACCGCCGCCCAGCAGCAGCGCCGGAACCCAGTAGAGCAGCGCCGTCAGGGCGACCGCCCCGAACGCGGCGCTCCAGGGAACGCCGATCGAGGCGAGACCGGCGACCAAGGCACCTTCACGCGGGCTCGCGCCGTGCACGCCGGGCAGGATTCCGGCGATCTGGCTGGCCCCGAAGACGGCGATCAACTGGAACGGGGACACCGAGTCGCCGACGGCCTGCAACGCCCCGATCAGCAGGCCGAGGATGCTGGCCTGATAGCCGATCGACAAGACGATCCCCAGCGCGAACACCTTCGGCGACGGCAACGGCCAGCGTCGGGTCAGCCCGGGACGCCGCCGGGACACGACGATCGCGGCCACCAGCGCGACGGCCGCGATGCCGAGCGCCACCGCGATCACGACCGGCGGGAGCGCCACTCCGCAGACCACGACGGCGACGACCAGCCCGACGGCGCCGACGAACCGGTCGAGGGCGACCTCGGCGACGGCGGGGGCGCGGCGTACCCCGACGCCCTCGAGCCGGTGGATCCGCCACAGGTCGGCGCCGGCATGCCCTGGTGAGATGAGGCCGAGGATCTCACTCTCCGCATAGGTCCGCAGATGCCAGCGGCGCGATCTGCCACTGGTCGACACGGCGTGCCAGCGCAGCGGGCACAGGACGTACTTGCCGATCGCGAACGGCAGCAGGCCGATGATCGCCGGCAGGATCGCGGCGTGCGGGATCCGCTCGAAGTTCCACACGGACACGGTGACGGCGATCACGAGTACGGCGACGCGGACCGCGCGGTTGGCGATGAGCGCCCGCCCGAACCGCAGGCAGGCCTGGACTTGTTTCCGGCCGTGGTGCACGCGGCCTCCTTCCGACTCCCGGGCAGCGTCTCCTTGTGACACAGGAGACTTTCGGCCCGGTGTGTGCGGAACTACGCCCCTGGGAGCAACTGTGCGGCGTCGGTTTCAGTGTAGGCAGGTGATTCCAGAAGCCAGTGGGGTGAACGGTGATGCTCAAGTCCGGTACGACTCCTGATCGCGGCAGCAGACGGATCGTCCTGCTGCTCGCAGTGGTGCTCGCGGTCGCACTGGCGGCCGGCTCGGTGATAGTTCTGGTGAATCGCGATCAGCGGACGGACGGCCCCGGGCCCGTCGCATCCGCGACGCCGAGCGGCCCGGCTTCCACCCAGCCTTCGGCGTCTACTCAGCCTTCCGCGTCCACCCGGCCTTCGACCTCCGCGCGGCCGTCGCCGACGTCGACTGTGCCGTCGAATGCGCCCACCAACCGGCGCAGCGCGGCTGACTCGCTCTCGACGTTCTTCTCCTCGGCCGGCGTGCTGGATCGTCAACTGAAGGAGGCCGCGGCGGCGATCAACGCGTCCGGTCCGCCGTGGACCGCTGCGAACCCTGGGGTGGCTCAGAAGGTACGGGCCGCCAAGCTGGCTCCGGTGGCAGGCGCGATCCCAGCAGGCATGTCGCACGACCTCCTTCAGTCGGTGGTCCTGGTGCTGAGCGACCTGACGTCGAGGCGGTACGCGATGGGATCCTTCGAGTTCCAGCCGTCGGATCCGTACGCGAACCTGCTGCGCGAACTCCGCAACGGCCACCCGGCCGCGGCGCGGTACGCCGATGACGTGGCCGCCGCCCGCGCGCTGGCCCGCTCGACTGCTCCGTTGGCGCCGGTGCCGGGCAGTTCCCGGCGTACAGCCGAGGTGCTGCTGCTGGTCCGCTACGTCACGCTCGCGAACGGCGGCTGCGGGTCGCGGGGCGGCGCCGTGCTGACCCGGCTGCCCGAGGTCGTTTGGGGCCCTGTCACCCGGAACCCCGAAGCCGACGGCACGGTCGGCGGGGTGGCCTTCAGCGCCGACCTGGATTCGGACGGGCGCTGGCAGGTCAACCTGTTCGCCTGCTGACCGGGAGGGGTGTAGAGATGGTCACGATCAGCCGCCAGGCCGCGCTGCGCGCCTCGCAGAAGATGAGGCCGGTTCTGCGTGAGATCGCCGTGATCGCCGGGGGCATCGTGTTGTACTTCGGTGTCCGCGGCCTGATCGACAGCCGGGTCGACACTGCTTTCCGCAACGCCGCGCACGTGGTCAACCTCGAGCAGTCCGTCGGTTTGTTCACCGAGCCGGCACTGCAGGCCGCGGCGTCGCAGCACGGCTGGCTGCTGCGGGCCACGGACTACATCTACATCTACGGCCACTGGCCGGTCGTGCTGACAACCCTGCTGTGGTTACTGATCCGGCATCGCGCCGCGTACCGGCGGTTTCGCGACGCGATGCTCATCTCCGGCGGGATCGGGCTGGCGATCTTCGCCCTCTTCCCGGTCGCCCCGCCGCGATTCCTGACCAGCTACGGTTTCGTCGACACGGTGACCCAGCAGACCTCGGCGTACCGGGTCCTGCAACCACCGGCCTTCGTGAACCAGTACGCCGCGGTGCCGAGCCTGCACTTCGGCTGGAACCTGTTGATGGGGATCGCCGTGGCGGGATTCGCCGGCCATTGGCTGGCCCGGCTGTTCGGCTGGCTGATGCCACTGTGGATGCTGATCTCGGTCGTACTGACCGCGAACCACTACCTGTTCGACGCCCTGGCCGGCGGCACCGTCGCGCTGTTCGGTCTCGCGGTGGCAACCCGGTTGGCCAGAGCCCGCGAACGGCGTACCGACCATTCACAATAAAAGGGCTCAACGTTCCCGGCGGCCTGGCGCCGCGGCCCCGGCCCGGCCGGCGCCCGAGAAGGCCGTCGCGATGCCGAGGACGAAGCCGACGTCGTACCAGTTGCCGTTGTTGTGCACCTCGTAGATGCTCACCTTGCTGGTGAACAGGGAGATCACGAAGGTGATCGGGCTGATCAGGCCGTGCCACAGGCCCAGCCAGAAGCCGGCGTCGTGCCCCGCGCCGGCTCCGGCGACATCGTTGGCCCCGGCGGCACAGGCGGTCAGCAACAGCAGGCAGGCCGCTGTTGCCGCGATCCAGCCGCGGCGGGGGCTTCTCTTGGGCATCGTCGTCAACGGCTGTGCTGCTCTCGCATCTGTTCGGCCGTCATGATGTGGGCTCCTGGGCCCGGAATGAAGACGGTCTCGGTGCCGGTGTCGTCCCAGCGGACCAGGTACGGCGGATCGCCGGCCGGACCGTGGACCTCCAAGATCTGACCGTGCCGCCTCATCTCACTCAGATGGGTGCTCTCGACCACCACCCAGTCGCCAGGCGTTGCCTTCATCGTGCTGGTCCTTCCCGTGGGGCAAGTCGTCCTTCCAGCCAATCCCCGGTCGCCCGGCCGCTACAGGGCTCAAGGACCCGGTCGGGTGGGACTTAGGTCCCGGCCGGCGCCGGGCAGGTCCCATCGGAAGGGACCGGACGACTCTGGGCCGGCTCGCTGCGGCGGCCGACGATGACAGTGCAGAACTGTCTAGCAAGAAGGGGTGACGACGATGGTGGCGACGAAACGATGGACCGTCGAGATCTTCATCGACGAGCACGAGGACGACCGGAGCACCCACGCCGAGGCGCGGTTGCACACCGACGACGACACGCACCTGATCGGCCGGGGGACCGCCCACCGCAACCCCGGCGACCGCGAGATCGCGGAGATCGGCGACGAGGTCGCGGTGGCCCGGGCGCTGTCGAAGCTGTCGCGCGAGCTGCTCCACGCCGCGACCGGTGACATCGAGCAGATCACCAAGCACCACGTCCACCTGCACAGCTGACCGGGTGGCACTCCGGCACACGCTCCCGGGACTTTGGACCCTGCCCGGGACGCGTGGCCGGCGGAAGCGTGGAAGGTGGAGGAAAGGAGTTTGTGATGACACCGGTACGGATCTGGATCGGGCTGGTACTGCTGGCCCTTGGTGTGATCGGGATACTCCAGGCCGCCGGCGCCGGCCTGGGCGGAGTCACCGACTGGTGGCCGATCGCCGTGATCGGCCTCGGCCTGACGGCGCTGGTGACGAGGCGGCGCGCGACGGTAGGCCCACTGCTGCTCATCGCGCTGGGCTTCGTGCTGCTGGCCGACCAGCTGTCGTGGACCACCGGCAGCCTGTTCGGCCCGGCGTTGCTCGTCGTCGTCGGCCTGATCGTGCTGTTCGGTCTGACCCGCAGCAACCACAGCCCCAGCACCGGCTCGGGCAGCACCTTCGCACTGTTCGGTGGTACCCGCATGACCGACCGCTCCGAGCACCTGCAGCGCTGTGACGCCACGGCGATCGCCGGCAGCGTGACGCTCGACCTGCGCGAGTCGCGGATCGATGAGGCTGCCACGGTCGACGCCTTCGCCCTGATGGGCGGCGTGGACGTCCTCGTCCCACACGGGTGGCGGGTTGCCATCAAAGGCACCCCCATCCTCGGCGGCTTCGACGACAAGACCCACGCCGACGGCTACCTGCCACCGAACGCCCCGGTCCTGAACCTCAACGGCCTCGCGATCCTCGGCGGCGTCACCGTCGCCAACGAGCCCCGCGCCCTCGACCACCACCAAGACACCACCATCGCCCACCAGAACTGACGACCGCCATGGACCAGAGCACCAGCGTTCATCTGCGCGAGTCGTCGCCGGACCTGTCCGTCGGAACCCGGATAGATCTGGACGACGTGGTCAAGCAGTACGTCATCGGCGACACGACGGTGACCGCGCTGACGGACGTGAACCTTCATGTCGACGAGACTGCCTTCGTCGTCGTGCTGGGCCCCTCGGGAAGTGGCAAGACGACGCTGCTCAACATGATCGGGTTGCTCGACACTCCGACGGGCGGCCGGGTCGCGCTCAACGGCCGGGACATGACCGGGGCGTCGCGCGGCGCGCAGTTCGCGCTGCGGCGCCATACCGTGAGCTTCGTCTTCCAGACCTTCAACCTGTTCCCCGGACTGACCGCCCTGGAGAACGTGCAGTTCGGGGCCGAGGTCGCCGGACGCGGGTCAGCGGCCGAGGTCGCGCGGGCCGAGCTGGCCCGCGTCGGCCTGGCCGACCGGATGCGTCATTTCCCGCACCAGTTGTCGGGTGGCGAGCAGCAGCGGGTCGCGATCGCCCGGGCGCTGGCCACCGACAACCCGATCCTGCTGGCCGACGAGCCGACCGGGGAGCTCGACTTCGGCACCGGCGTACAGATCCTGGAACTTCTGCAGCAGCAGGCCGAGGCGGGCAAGACGGTTCTGGTCGTCACCCACAACCGCGAGTTGTCGCGGGTGGCGGACCGGGTGATCGAGCTGTCCAGCGGCCGCATCGTCAGCGACGGTCCACCGAGCGGCGGTAAGTGCCGCACGGCGGACCTGCACTGGTGACGGCCATGCGTGCGGGCTCTCTCCGGCTCTGGCTCACCTGGTCGTGGCGCGACCTGCGGCGCCGCTGGCTCCTGGTGACGACGCTCGCCCTGGTGATCGCCGTGGGAACCGGTGTGTACGCGGGTCTCGGTGGCACCAGCGCCTGGCGCATCGAGTCGAACGACCGCAGCTATCACAGTCTGGCGATGCATGACCTACGCGTGCAGTTGCCGGAAGGCGGGTTCGCCGCCGAGGGATCGCTGGCGCGCGCTGTCGCCGGTCTGCGGGATGCCTCCGCTGTCACCGCGGTGATCGAGCGACTGGTCACACCCACCCTCGTCGAGGTTCCAACCGGCACTGGCCCGCTACTCGTCCCCGGCGAGGTCGTGGGCATGCCGTCCGGTCAGGCCCCGGTCAATGCCTTGTACGTCGACGGCGGCCGGGGCCTTCGCTCCAACGACACCGCGGTGGCGGTGCTGGAGTCCAAGTTCGCGGCCGCGCACAACCTTCCAGCACAGGGACGCCTGTTGCTCAGCGCGGGTACATCGGTCGAGTACGTCGGAACCGGCTACACGCCGGAGTACTTCCAGGTGATCGGGCGCAGCGGCATGGTTCTGGGCGAGACGGGGTACGCCGTCGTGTTCATGCCGCGGGCCGCCGCACAGCACGCGACGGGGCACCCGGGCAAGGTGAACGATCTGGTCCTGCTGCTGCGACCGGGGAGTGACCAGCAGGCGCTGCGAGAGCAACTCGCCGCGGCGGTGGCGCCCTTCGGTGGAACCGTCACCACTCAGGCCGAGGATCCGGTCCACCGGGCGTTGTACGAGGACGCCCGCAACGACCAGACCACCTGGAACGTGTTCGCCTTCCTGATCCTGTTCGGAGCGGCGTTCGCGACCTTCAACCTGGTCAACCGGATGATCGAGGCCCAGCGCCGGGAGATCGGCATCGGCATGGCGCTCGGCGTACCGGCCCGCCGGCTCGCGGTCCGGCCGATGCTGGTCGGCGTACAGATCGCTGTCGTCGGGGTGATGGCGGGCATCGGCGTCGGCTGGCTCGTCGGCCGGGCGATGGGCAGTGTGATGGCGGACCTGCTGCCCCTGCCGGTCTGGGTGACACCGTTCCAGGCGGGCCGGTTCCTGCAGGCCGCCGTACTGGGGCTGCTCATCCCGATACTCGCTACCGTCGTTCCGATCATCCGCGCTGTCCGGATGGATCCGGTCCAAGCCATCCGGACGGGCGCGTACGGCGCGGCGCGATCAGGAGGCCGCCTGCTGTCGCTGCTGTCCAAGGCGCATCTGCCTGGACGCGCCTACCTGTCGATGTCGCTGCGCAACGTGCTCCGAGCCCCGCGGCGGACTGCGTTCACCGTGCTCGGTATCGCCGCCGCGATGACTTCGCTCGTGGCAGTACTCGGACTCCTGGACACCTTCTCCGCCGCCGGGCAGGCGAACCGGGCGGAGGTCGCGCACAGCAGTCCCGATCGGCTTGTGGTCACGCTGGACACGTACTACCCGCTGAGCTCCGACGCGATCCGCGCGGTTTCCGGGACCTCCGGCGTCACCGCGTCGGAGCCTCAACTGGCGGTCCCGGCAACCCTCACCGATGGGGGGACCGCGGTCGACGTCGTGGTCCAGGTGACCGATCTCGGCAACAAGATCTGGGCTCCGACTCTGCTTCGCGACACCGGTCGCAAGGACGGCATCGTGTTGTCGAGGAAGGCAGCGGACGACCTGGGTGTGGAGCCGGGCTCGACGGTCGGTCTGCGGCACCCGGTGAGATCGGCCGACGGCTTCCGCCTGGTCACCACCCAGGTACCGGTCCGCGCGCTGCATCCCGACCCGTGGCGCACTTTCGCCTATCTCGACACAGGTGGAGCTGAGCTCTTCGGGCTGACCGGCACCGCCAACCAGGTCACGGTGGTTCCTTCCGGGGGGAGCGATGAGCTCAGGAGCAGCCTGTTCCGGCTGCACGGCGTCGCGGCGATCGAGGCGGCGGGTGGTTTCGCCGAGGTGCTGGACAACGCGCTCGCCCAGTTCACCGGCATTCTCCGGGTGATCGAGGGCGCCACCGTCTTGCTGGCGCTGCTGATCGCGTTCAACACGGCGGGTATCAGCGCCGACGAACGGACTCGCGAACACGCCACGATGTTCGCTTTCGGCCTGCCGCCGCGGGTCGTCCTGGCGATGGCGATCGCCGAGAACGCCGTCATCGGCCTGCTCGGCACCCTCGTCGGTCTGGCCGGCGGCTACGCCGGGCTGCGGTACATCGTCTCCGGTTTCGACCAGGTGACACCAGAGCTCCTGGTCGAGCCCACCCTGTCCACCAGCACCGTGCTGCTCACGCTCGTGGTGGGCGTCTCGGTGGTTGCCCTCGCCCCGGTCCTGTCGCTGCGACGCGACCGCCGGATGAACATCCCCGCGGCCCTGCGGGTAGTGGAGTAGTCAGGCCTGGTCGCGAACTCCTCGAGGGTGCCTACACTTCGAAGGAGGAGGGCGACAAGCATGGCCGATGACCGGACCTGGGAACCGTACAGTCCATCCGTGGCGTCGCGTGGGCGAGAGGTGCTCGGGTGGCTGGCGTACCTCCAGGCGCTCGGACCACAGGTTGCGGCTGTGGACCCTCGTCGGTCGGACGAAGTACCGGTGCTGATGGTCCCCGGCTTCCTGGCCGGTGACTGGTCGCTGGTTCCGCTTGCGCGGCACCTGAGGCGCTCGGGCCATGCGACCTTCACCAGCGGCATCGTGCTGAACTGCGGTTGTACCGAGATGTTGCTCGAGTTGCTCGAACGCCGGCTGGAGCAGGTGGTCCAAGAAGCCGGCAGACCCGTCGCGCTGGTCGGGCAGAGCCGCGGTGGCACGCTCTGCCGGATGCTGGCGGTACGCCGCCCCGACCAGGTGGCGGGCCTTGTCACCTTGGCCTCACCACTGTTGCACCAACTGGCGACAACCCCGGAAATCATCACCCAGGTGAATCTGCTGGCCCGCTTGAACCTCGGTGCGTGGCCCTGGCTCGTCTCGACCGACTGCCTGTCCGGAGGCTGTGCGGATCGCACGAGTGCCCTGCTCGAGTCCGCCTGGCCAGACGGGCTGCCCTTCGTCTCGCTCTACTCACGCCAGGACGGAGTCGTCGATTGGCGCGCCTGTCTCGACCCTGCGGCGGAGCACGTCGAGGTCCGCAGTACCCACAACGGGATGGGCGCGGACCGAACCGTCCAGCGTTTGCTGTCGAGCAGGCTGAAGACCCTCACCGGACAGCCGCGCCAACCAGCACAGTGAGCTCCTCGGCCATCAAGTCGGCCAGCCGCTGGACGTCCGGAACCTGGTCACGATCCGCGACGACGCCGATGTGTATGTTCCCGCAGTAGCTCATCACGGTGATGTTGAGGCCAAGTCCGTCGGTGATGCCGGCCAGCGGCACGATCGACTCGACCTCCGCCCCGGCCAGGTACAACGGTTCCCGCGGTCCGGGCACGTTGGAGATGTTCACGTTCATCGCGGGGGTCCGGGGAGCCCAGGTGTTGAGCCGGGTCAGCAGTTGGGTGGTTCGGACGACGAGGACCGGAGGCACCATCCGGAGCGTGTCGGCCAGCGCGTCCGGAGCAGTGCTGCCGAGATCGCGCAGCGCGGTCAGCATCGCCGCCCGGGCGGCGATCAGGCGGGCGACCGGTTCGTCGACGTCGGTCGGAATGGGCACCACGACGGCGCTGAGATCGTTGCCGAAGGCGGTCGAGCGGCCGGCCCGCAACGAGACCGGTACGACTGCCGTCAGCGGCCGCCGGGGGAGTTCTTCGTGGTCCAGCAACCAGCGACGCAGCGCGCCGGCCGCGATCGCCATCACGACGTCGTTCACACTCACCTGGAACCGGTTCTTCACCGACCTCACCTGATCGAACCCGACGGTGGCGATGCCGATCCGGCGATGCGGGGAGATCTGCCGGTTGAACGATGTCCGCGGCGCCTGGACCGGGGCCCGGTGCCGGTGTTCCCGCCGGACCAGGGCGAGGCCGGCGCCGACCAGCCGGACCCCGGGCATGGTGCCGAAGACAGGCAGTTCGTCGACGCCGGACAGCATGGAGGGGATACCGGCCGCCGCCCGCAACGGCTGGCGGACGATGCCGGTGAGGCCGCGCCACAGCATCGACGGTGAGGACGGCCGCGAGGGCGGTGTGGCAGGGACCGGCGTGGTTGCCGCTGCTGGGGTGCGCGGCTGCGGTGCAGGGTCCGTGAGGGTCGCGACGATCTCCGCGCCCGCGAGGCCGTCGGCGACCGCGTGGTGGACCTTGGTCAGTACCGCAGCGCGACCGTTGGCGAGGCCCTGGATCAGGTACATCTCCCACAGTGGTCGCGAGCGGTCCAGCCGCCGGGAGAAGATCCGGGCTACCTGCTCACGCAGGATCTCGTCGTCGCCCGGCTCGGGCAGGGCGATCTCCCGCAGGTGGTACGACAAGTCACAGTCGGTCTCGGTCCAGTACGGACGGTCGAGCCCGAAAGGAACCCGGACCAGCCGCCGGCGAAACGCCGGGATCAGTGGCAGCCGCTCCTGGACGAGGTCGCGCAGACGGCCGGCCGTGAGCCGTCCGCCGGGCAACGCCGACGGATCGAAGGTGATCAGGGCTGCGGTGTGGGTGCTGACCCGGTTGTTCTCCGCGGCCAGGTACATCATGCCGAGATCGTCGACCTGCCGCATCGTCACGCCTCAGCCACGGCGCTGGTGGCGCCACGCCAGTGCCGGACGGCCTCCTCGGGCGACCCGAGCCGGTGGAAGGGATCCTCCAGCCACGACCGCAACAGTTCGGCGGACCGGGCGGCGTACAGACCGTCCGCGATCCGCTCGTCGAAGGTCCAGCGCAGCGTCAGCATCTGCCGCACCTGAACGGTCCCGGCGACGGCCACCGGGGTCGGCCGAACCTGGCCCACGACGAGGAACAGCGGGCAGTCCCCGTGCTGGTAGAGATGGTGGAAGGCCGCATCCGTCTTGAGGCTGCCCAGGTTCGAGACCACGGCCGATGCGTACAGCGGGTCCGAGCGGCTCAGCGCGCCGGGCAGCAGTCCCCGCTCGGCAAGCCAGTGGGACAAGCTGATCGCCACGTCCAGCAGGGGAGTCGGCAGGGTCAGGAACAGGTCCACCTCCTTGTCGACGTCGGCGCCATGCCCGACGCGTGCCTCCGTCACGGCGGCTTCGAGGCTGCGGATCGTGGTGGCGAGCGGTTCGTTCGGCTCGAAGCGCCGCTTGAGCATCTCCAGCGGTGCGTCGTCGGTCATCGCCTTCTTGGCGCCGAAGGACAGGTAGATGCCGTCGCGGTCGTAGTACCGGCGGCGGGCGATGAACCTGTTCAGCCGGGGGCGGTCGTGCAGCAGCTGGGCCACCTGGTGCAGTACCAGGACGAAGAGGCTCAGCGGCGGACCGCCCGCCGCGTTCCAGCGGCGGATCCAGTCCTGCGCCGCCGCGATGTCGATGTGCTGCTCGAAGTAGACCTCTGAGTCGGTACGCCGGCGCATGACGAACGGCATGATGGCCCGTTCGCCGGGGACGTCAACGCGCCGGCCGTTGCGCCGCGGCAGTCTGATCCGCACCGTCATCACCTCCTCCGCTCTCGATGGTGAACACCCGCGACGATCCCGAGTAGGGCCGAAGGACCCGGTCGTGGACCTCTCCGTGCCAGCAGATCTGGTAGTCACCGGGCTCCGCGGCAGCGGGCACGGTCCAGGTGACGACCACGAGCTGACCGCGCCGGGCGCGCCGCCACCGGAACGTGGTGGACCAGTCGCCGTCGTCGGCGACGGTGGTCCAGCTGTGGCCGTCCGACCTGCGGACCTCCAGGTAGGTGCCGTTGCGATGCAGGTCGTGGTCGGATAAGCCGCCGCGAACACCGCCGTCACGGTGTCGCCGTGGCGGTACCGGGATCGCGGTTCGACGAGCACGTCGCCGAACCGGTGACCGGGCGGCGGCTGGTCAGGCGGAATCCGCGGCCGGGCGTGCCGCTGACGGTCACTGAGATCCGGTCCGGCTGAGCCGATGCTGACCGGTTTCCCGTCCCGCATCGCCGTCGCCAGCTCGGAGACGATCTGGACCAGGGCGGGCAGGGTCCAGCGACCGAACAGGGTGCTGCCACCTTCGTACTGCTGGGTGTCGTACTCCTCCGGGGTGGTGACGTAGTGGAGATAGCCGTTGCTGTAGCCGGCGACCAGTACATCGGCGAGGTCAGCCGCCAGGATCGATGCGACCGCCCGGCGCAGGCGCAGTCCGGCGACGATCGTGACCTCGGCGGGGATACCGATCAGGACGAGCTGACCGATCCGCAGCAACTGGATCGGCGCTGCCCGCGCGACGTAGGGACCGAACAGGTTCACCGCCCGCCCGCCGACGACCATCGCCTTCGGAGCCTGGGCGTCCCGCAGCCGTGGGGAACGGGCATAGACGAGCCGGGAGAGCCGGTCCCACAAGGGATTGCCGCCTTCGCGGAAGCCGCGGAAGGCTGGACCGTCCTCGTGGCTGCCGGCCAGTGCGGAGGCGCCGCCGATCGGGTCGCCGGTCTGGTGCACCCTGCCGTCGCCGGTGAATTCCGGCCGTACCGTGACGGCGGCGAGGTCCACATAGGTGAGCCGGTGGTCGATTCCCGCTGTCAGGGTCCGGCCCCCGGCCGTCATCAGCGCGGCGGCCGCGGCGTACTGGCGGAGTCCGATGATGCGGGTGTTCTCCAGATCGTTCGCGGTCGGCCCGTGTCCGGGTCTCAGCTCCAGGTTCGGCGTCTGATCGCCGGCGTTGGTCTGGGCGAACGCGGCGACGAAGTCCGCGGACCGGCGAGCGCGGTAGTCGACGCCTTCGACCAGCCGCTCCCAGTGGTACGCGGCGTAGCCCTTGTTGTCCGCGCTGATCAGCGTGTTGGTGTTCGTCATGCTGGTGTTGTGGGTGGCGAACCAGTTGATCGCCCCGACCGGGCTGCCGTCGCGGTCGATCCGCAGCAGCGTCGTCTGTGGATCGATACCGTCGGGGAAATGGTCCCGGTCACCCACCGGGTTGTTGTCGAAGGCAACCTTGGAGCGATTGGCGCTGGCGTTCTCGAGCCGGCCGTGGGCGAGGGTCAGCACGGCCGGCGCCAGGTCGTCGTGTGCGCGGCGGACCGCTTCGGTCATGCCGTCGACGATCGCGGTGAAGGTCCTGGGCCGGAAGCCGCCGGTGTTCGAGTGGTACAGCCGATGATGGGAGTAGCCGCCCGGCCCGGAGTGCGTGTGCGTTGCGGTCACCATCGTGTTCTGCTCGGTGTAGAGACCGTCGTACTCCCGCGCCAGAGCGTGCAGCAGCGCACGGTGGATGCTGTCGAAGACCATCGGCAGGTCGTTGATCACCAACAGCACTCGCCGGCCACTCGCCGGGTGCAGCACGGCGAACGCCCGCGACCGCAGTCTCAGGTGGATGCCCTCACTGCGCTGCCAGGACTTGCCGTAGCCGAGCATGCCGACCTCCACCGGCTCACCGGTGATATCGGCGATGCCGCGACCCACGAGGTACTCGGTCATCTCAGCGAGCCTCCGTCCGCACGCACTCTGCAGCAGCATCCGTCGCCCGCGCGGCTCACGGCAGGGCCGAAGGTCCCTTCACTGGTCCTGTGAGCAGCCGAGAGCTGGATGGGGCGGGTGGTGTGTGGGTTGACTGTTGGAAGTGGCAGCAGATGCGGACGGTCGAATGCTTCCAGCCAGCCGGCGACGGGCCAGCCGATGTTGCCGTCCTGGTAGTTCGACGGGAACTGCCCGAAGCGGCTGTGAACATAGAGGTACCAGACCGTGAGAGCGATCGGTCCCGGTGCCAGTACGGCGAGCGTCCGGATCGTGCTCTGGCCGTTGAAATGCGTCGTCACGTCGTAGGTGTTCAGATGGTCGAACACCGGCGCCAGTTCGCCGCGGCGATGCAACTCCTGGGCCGGCAACGCGGCCGAACCGTGGACTGCGACAGAGCTCGACCGCCTTGAAGAGTTGGCCCGTCGCAACATCCGCCGTGTGTGATCGGTATCAGGCTTGGTCGTCCCGAGATCGCCGTTGCGCAGAAGGCGGCACAGGCCGGTATCACGCTCGAGCCGGCGAACCAGCCGCCGTACGGCAAGAGCACGGCTGAGCCCAACCCGATCCAGCCGCTGGGTTCGCCAGAACAACCGGACGGGCCGGCCGGTTACGTCGCACGGGCTCTGCTCAACGTGACGCCATGTATCGCGTCATCGGGGGGCTTCGACCAGGCGGGTTGCCATCGCCAGGTCGGTGATCAGGATGTTGACCCAGCTGCCTAGCAGGGCGGCGCGAATCGCGGAGAACTTACGGTCGCCGCCGGCGACTCCGATGCGGCGGGGTACCGCGAGCAGTTCTTTGGCGCTGACGCCGATCACCCGCTGGTCGAAGGACGAGGGGACGTGGTTCCCGTCCTCGTCGAAGAAGCGGAAGCAGACGTCGCCGACGGCGCCGAGCCGGCGTAGTTCCTCCTGGTCCCGTTCGGCGACCGCGTTGCCGCTGCGTTGCAGGAGCGGGGACGGTTCGAGACTGCCGATCCCGACCATCGCGTCGGTGAGCTGACCCCAGGTGCCCAGAACGTCGCGAACGGACTCGTCGTTCATCATCGCGCGCCGTACCGCGGATGATCCGACCAGTCCTGGTGCCGGGAGGTAGACAGGCATCGCGCCGGTCAGTTCGGCGAAGCGGGCGGTCAGGCGGGTGGCCTGCATCTGCACCGCCGGATCGCCGAGACCGCCGACGATCTGGACGACCTTGTCGACCACCGGCACGCTCTTGCGTGGCATCCGGTCGACCGCGCTGATGAGCGTCTCGCTCCAGGACGAGATCCCGATGACGTGGCCGCCGCTGAGCGTCATGTCGAGGTAGGCGGCTGCCCCCGAACCAAGAGCGGGGAGTACGTCGTCAGCCGAGCCCGCGGTGTCGACGACGACGGCGTCTCGTAGACCGTACCGGCTCTGCAGCTCGTCCTCCAGATCGCTGTGCACGCCGCTCGGCATGGTCACCACGGTGTGGACGATCCCGACCTCCACGGCCTGCTTCAGCATCCGCGACACTCGCGCCTGGGAGAGGTTCAGCTCGGTCGCGATCTTCGGCTGGCGGATGCCCTTCTCGTGGTACATCCGGGCCACCTTCGCGAGCAGCCGTAGCTCGTCCAGCCCGGGCTGACGTACTGCGCGCTTGCCGTTCACCTTGACCCCCTTCAGGCCGATCAGGATTGGACTATAGGCCAGCCAGACAGATGTACACCCGAGGTGCGCCGCCGGCGTCGGGGAGCGGATCGGCCGGTGACCGCCGCCTGCCGGTCGCAACGACCGAGCCGTCCCGGGGATCCACGATCCGGTAGCCGAGCGGGACGGTGTCGTCGAACACCGGAACCGGCCCGCCTTGGTCTCGGTAGACGATGAACAGCCGCCCCGGTACGCCGAGGGCCCGCGCCGCGATCGCCTTCGTCCAGTCGGGCGCCATGTCGGTCGTCGGCAGCCCGGCCAGGATCGTGCTGATCAGACCGACGTAGGTCGATCCCTCGAAGTCGACCGCTGCACGCCAGTCGGCTCCCGGGGCGAGGAAGTACTCCTCGTGCCCCGGCTCGGCGGGGTGGAGACGCCATTGCCAGAGGCTGCCGGCGCCGTACACGACTCCCATCGTCCCGCCCGCGCACAGGTTGCTCCAGGCTTCGTGTCCCTGCCACCAGCCGCTCGCCTTGCCGGTTCGTCCCGTGTTCTCGTACGTCGGTTCTCCGTTGGCGACGGCCTTGACCGGCAGGTTCCGCCACATGTCCGCGACCCGCTCGGGGACGTGCTCACCCTCGTGACCGGTCTGGCACCACTGGAAGTCCAGCCAGTCGGCGTCCTGATGGGCCTGCGGACGGATGTGCGGCCGGTAGTGGATGCCGGTCGGTTGCCGGTAGCAGTCCCAGGCGTGCACCTCTTCGCCACCGGCGGCGATCTGGGGCTCGTCGCCGCTGCCATCGGCGCCGACGAGGTAGATCGCCGGGCTCGCGCCGTATCTCGCGACGAGATAGCGGCAGTACCGCGCGTACTCCGCGGGTGGCACGACCGGGCCGGCCACGTCGAGACCCTTCCAGCCGAAGCCGTGGAAGACCGGCTGGAGGACCGGTACCAGGTGATGGTCGACGAGAATCCGGAGCAGCTCGTCGAGGTACTGGAAATAGCCGACCTCGAGCTCGTTCAGGTGACCGGAGCCGAGGTCGGCGAAACCGACGCCGAAACCCTCGTCCTGGGTGCGGTCGCGCGGCCCGACCGCTCGCATGTCCGGCTGCACGGTCATCAGGAGCACCGCGTTGAAGCCCTTCGCCTGCCGGTCCGCGGCATAGCTCCGGACCTGTTCGGGGGTCGCGCGCCAGGGGAGTGCCCAGGCGGTGTCGGCCACCAGGATCGCCGGCGTACCGTCCGCGTGGACGAGGCTTCGGCCACCGGCCGACATCCGCCAGAAGCCATGGGCGAGGAACGGATTGCGCTCGTCGGCGTCGGCCGTACCGATGTCCAGGCGACCGGTCTGCCCGCCCACCGCGCCGCCACTGGTCCACGACCAGCGTCCAGGCTCGGGTGCGGCGAACCGGACCCGCCAGGACTCCCCACCGTCCCAGAACGCGGGACGCCGCAGCCGGGTACCACCCTCGTGCTCGAAATCCACCCAGACCTCGGCCTCGGCGTAGGGAGCGGCGTGCCGACCCGACAGTGTGAACTCGAGCTCGCGCCAGACGACCGGGTCAGGGACTGAGATGGACATGACACTCCACGTGGTGAGCTGTGCGGATAGACTGGCGCGCAAACGTAGAACACGTGCTCTGGGGTCGGTGAAATTCCGAGCCGGCGGTGACAGTCCGCGACCCGTGCGCTCGCAAGAGCGTCCGGTTGATCTGGTGAAACTCCAGAACCGACGGTAAAAGTCCGGATGGGAAGATGCACGTGGCAGTCTGCGGGACGGTGTGCGTTGCCGACGTGACCGGGTGAGTCCACCCGTCGCGTCCGCGTTGCCGTCGCGGAGCTTGTCGTTGCCCCGGAGCGCCATGCCGAGAGGACAACGACCGTGAGTTCTGTAAAGACCAGGCTGGACACCATCCAGCGAGCCGTCGACGAGATAGCGCTCGGCCGGCCGGTGGTGGTCGTGGACGACGAGGACCGGGAGAACGAGGGCGATCTGACCTTCGCGGCCGGCCTGGCGACTCCGGAGTTGATGGCGCTGCTGGTGCGCTACACGAGCGGCTACGTCTGCGCACCGGCCGCACCCGAGATCCTCGACCGGCTCGCGTTGCCGCTGATGGTTCCGGACAACCAGGACAGCCTGCGGACGGCGTACACGGTCTCCGTCGACGCCGCCACCGGAGTCGGGACGGGCATCTCCGCCGCCGACCGGGCGCGGACGGTCCGCGTGCTGGCCGACCCGGCGGCACAGCCCACGGACCTGATCCGGCCCGGTCACATCCTGCCGCTGCGTGCGGTGCCGGGCGGCGTCCGGCAGCGACCGGGTCACACCGAGGCCACCGTCGAACTCGTCCGGCTGGCGGGGTTGCCACCGGTGGGTGTGATCGGTGAGTTGATGAACGACGACGGCACTCTGATGACCGGTCCGGACCTGCGGGCTTTCGCCGACAGGCACGACCTCGCGATGGTCTCGATCGCCGATCTGGTCAGTTTCCTGTCCTGACCAATCGGCGCGCGGCCTCCGCGATGCCCGCGGGGGACAGGCCATAGCGGTCCAGGAGATAGCCGGCCGATCCCGTCGGGGCGAACTCGGGGAAGCCGAGGATCGAGACCCGCGTCGGGTGGTGCTGGACGACGGTCTCCGCGACCGCGCCGCCGAGCCCGCCGCCGGACACGGCCTCCTCCGCGGTGACGATTCCGGCCGTCTCCCGCGCGGCCGCGACGACGGCGTCGACGTCGAGCGGCTTGACCGTGGGCATCGACAGCACTCTGGCTGAGATTCCCTCGGCGGCGAGTTGCTCGGCGGCGGCCAGGGCCCGCCACAGGATCGTCCCGTTGCTGATCAGCGTCACGTCGTTCCCGGCCCGGACGGTGATCGCCTTGCCGACCTGGAACCGGTAGTCGTCGCGGTAGATCATCGGCACGCTCATCCGGCTGACCCGGATGAAGACGGGCCCCTCGACCGCCGCGGCCCAGCGCAGCGCGGCCGCGGTCTCGATCGGATCGGCAGGGACGACGACGGTGAGATTGGCGATCGCGCGCAGCCAGGCGATGTCCTCGACCGAGTGATGCGTCGGGCCCAGCTCGCCGTAGGCCACCCCGGGGCTCATCCCGCACAGCTTGACGTTGGTGTTCGAGTACGCGACGTCCGCCTTGATCTGCTCCAGCGCCCGGGCGGTGAGGAAGCAGGAAGCAGCCGAGACGAACGGGATCCGGCCGCCGTTGGCCAGTCCGGACGCGACCCCGACCATGTCCTGTTCGGCGATGCCGACGTTGATCAGCCGATCCGGGAAGGCCTTGCGGAAACTGTTCAGCTTGCTCGAACCGACCGAGTCGTTCACCACGCCGACGATCCGGTGATCCGCGTGCGCCAGCTCGGCGAGCGTCTCGACGTAGGCGTCGCGGCAGTCGTACCGCGGCTGGTCGGCGATCGAGGTGTCGACGACGGTCATACCAACTCCCTGTCGTATCGGGGTCTGCCCACGGACTCCAGTTCGGTCAGCGCCTGCTGGAACTCGGCGCTGTCGGGGACCCGGTGGTGCCAGGCGACGTTGTTGCTCATGTACGAGATCGGATGGCCCTTGTGGGTGTGGGCGATCACGAAGGTCGGTTTGCCCGGCCGGAACGGTACGGCGGACAGCACGTCGAGCAGCTCGCCGTGGTCGTGCCCGTTGACCTCGACCACCGCGAAGCCGAACGCAGCCGCCTTGTCGGGCAGCGGATCGAGGTCGTTGGTCTCCTTGGTGGTGGCGCCCTGTTGCAGCCGGTTCCGGTCGACGATCACGGTCAGCCGGTCCAGCTGGTACTGCGAGGCGGCCATCATCGCCTCCCAGTTACTGCCCTCCTGCAACTCGCCGTCGCCGACCAGGACATAGGTACGGCGCATGGACACGTCCAGCTTGGCCGACAAGGCGTGGCCGACCGCGATCGGCAGCCCGTGGCCGAGCGGTCCGGTGTTGGCCTCGACGCCGGCGACCTTGCGCCGGTTGGGATGGCCGTTCAGCGCGGACAGCGGCTTCAGGAAGGTGGCGAGCTCCTCGACCGGGAGGAAACCGAACGCGGCCAGGGTGGTGTACAGCGCCCCGGCGACGTGCCCCTTGCTCAGGATGAACCGGTCGCGTTCGGGATCGGTGACCTGGTCCGGGCTGATCTCGAGGACGGCGCCGTACAGGGTCGCCAGGATGTCGATCGCGGAGAAGTCACCGCCGATGTGCCCGGCCCCGGCATGGTGGACCAGCTTGAGGTCCTGGATCCGGATCTGCCGGGCGGCCTCGGCGATGTGCGCCACCTGCTCGCTACGGCTGCTGTGGATCGGCAGCCGTCCGAGGACCGGCATCGTCGTGTGTTCGACCGTCAGCGTCATGCATCCCCCAGCTCGGTCAGGCAGGTGAGCAAGACGTTCTGGATCAGCCGTTGCGCCGCCAGTGCGTCGTGCGAGGCTTGTGCCGCGGCCAGGGCGTCCTCGTCGAGCCGGTCGAGTGCGTGGTGCACTGCCTTGAGGAACCGGATCGCCTGCTTGGCGGCTTGGACGCTGTCCTCGCGGAACGGGAACTGGTCCAGCTGCCAGACGCCTTCCCAGTTGTTCCTGCGCAGCGTGTGGAAGAACTCGAACGTCTCGACCAGGTGGACCGAACCGACCACCATGTCGTCGTCCCAGCCGCGCAGGTTGTCGTTGACGTCGATCGCGAACAGCCGGCCGTAGTCGATCGCCAGCTGGGCCGCGTCGGCGGGCGTCTCCTGACCGTAGAGCGAGTGCCCGAAGTCGAGCAGGATTCCGAGGTTCGGCAACCCGATCTTCTCGATCCCGAGCAGGGTGCGGGCGACGTTGGGGAAGATGATCTTCACCCGCGGCTCGCGTGGCTTGTACTCGATCACGAAGTTGATGTCGGGGTGGGCCGAGACCAGTTCGGTCAGGCCGTCCAGGGCCAGGTTCCAGATGTCGTGGTAGTTCACCTGGAACGGGTAGTCCCAGCCGTCCTGGCCCGGCCAGAGCTTCACGTAGGAACAGCCGAGGTCCTTCGCCAGCTCGGTTGCCTGGTGCAACAGTTCCATCGCCTGTTTGCGCACGGCGGGGTCCGGGTTGGTGAAGGATCCCTTGACGAAGTCGCGGGTGTAGATCTCCGGAGTGATCGCGATCGCCTTCAGGTTGTTGCGGGCCAGCGCGGCCTTCACCTCGTCGAGGGTTCCGTCGTAGCCGACGAACGGCCAGTTCAGGTCGACCACGGACAGGTCCCCGACGGCGCCGGCCCGGTCGATCTGCTCGAGCAGCCCGACCGGCGGTCCGTAGCCGTCGGTGGCGTAGCGGTCCTTGTAGGTCGCGAAGTGCCAGATACCCGCGCCGAAGACCGGCATGTCAGTCATGGTCATCTCCTTCATATCTGGTCAGCCCTTGGTGGCGCCGGCGGTCAGGCCGCCGACGATCCAGCGCTGGAGCAGGGTGTATGCGATCAGGATCGGCACCACGGCGATCAGGATGCCCGCCGCGAGACCGGTGTTGTTGTTGGCGAACTGGCCCTGGAAGTTGAGCAGCCCGACCGGGATCGTCTTGTGCGCGTCGGAGTTCAGCAGGATCAGCGCGAACAGGAACTCGTTCCAGGTCGCCACCGCGTCCAGGATCGCGACCGTCACCAGGGCCGGCAACGACAGCGGCAGGATCATCGTGAAGAACACCCGCCAGTTGCCGGCGCCGTCCACCTTGGCCGCCTCGATGATCTCGTCGGGGATCTGCCGGAAGAACGACTGCAGCACCAGCACCTCGAACGGGATGCCGAAGGCGAGGTACGGTCCGATCAGGCCGAACAGACTGTCGGTCGCGCCGGCCGAGCGCATCATGATGAAGACCGGGACGATCGCGATGTAGATCGGGATGGTCAGCCCGAGGAAGACCGTGAACATCACCGTCCGGCGGAACTTCATCCGCAGCTTGGCCAGGGCGAACCCGAGCATGGCCGAGATCAGCACTCCGAGCGGCACCTTCATCAGTGCCAGCAGCGCGCTGTTGCGGTACGTGGTGGCGAAGTTGCCGATGCCCCACGCGTCCTTGAAGTTGGCCAGGGTGAACTGGTCCGGCCAGGACAGCGGCCCGCTGCCGATGAAGTCCGCGAGCGGCCGGACCGCGGTGACCACCAGCAGTGCCAGCGGGGAGATCCAGAAGATCGCCGCCACCGCGAGCACCAGAGTCATCACCAGCCCGCGCCGGCCCTTGGGCGGCCGGCTCGCCGGTGCCACCTCGGCGGGTACGGCGGTCTGCACCCGAACCGGCGCGATCGTCATGATGCCTCCCGGGTCTGCGACCGCACGTACGGGATGCCCACCGCGATTGCGACGAGGGTGATCACGACCGCGATCGCCGTACCGTAACCAGCCTGGTAGTACTGGAAGACGTTGAAGTACATCCAGGTTCCCATCACCTGCGTCGACGTACCGGGACCGCCGTACGTCATCGCGTAGATCATGTCGAAGACCTTGAACGAGTCGATCAGCGACAGCGCGAGCACGATGTAGTGGGCCGGTCGCAGGCTCGGCATCGTGATGTGCCAGAACTGTTGCCACCGGCTCGCACCGTCGACGGTCGCCGCCTCGTAGAGCTCGTCCGGAATTCCCTGCAGGGCGGCAAGGTAGAGCAGCATCGGGAAGCCGGTCCGCAACCAGATCGCCGGCACCATCACCGCCCACAACGCGGTCGAGTCCTGTCCCAGCCACGGCTGCGCGAGCCCGTCGAGCCCGATCAATCGCAGGAACGAGTTGATCGCGCCGTACTGCGGGTTGTAGAGCCAGCCCCAGATCGAGGCGATCGACACCAGCGGCAGGACCGCCGGGGTGTAGAAGACCAGCCGCAGGATCGGCTTGCCGTGCACCTTGCCGTTCAGCGCGATCGCGAGCGCCAGGCCGATCACGGTCGGCACCGCGATCGTCACCACGGTCCAGATCACGTTGTTGCGGACCGCGGACACGACGACCGGGTCGCTCGGCAGTTTGACGTAGTTCTCCAGCCCGACGAACCTGTACGTCGCGCTCAGACCGTCCCAGTCGGTCAGGCTGAACCACACTGATGACATCGCCGGGTACACCAGGAACGCGACGTACACCACCAGGGCAGGCAGCGCGAACAACCACGGCGACCACTTGCCGCCCCGCTTGACCTTCGTTGGCTTGGACAGTGCGATCGTCGCCATGGTGGCCGATCAGCCCTTCGCCCAGGCCGAGACGATGTCCTGCATCTTCTTCGCCGCGGCGTCCGGCTTCAGCGAGCCCTGGAGCAGATCGCTCTGCACGCTGAAGTACTGGTCGGCCTGCTTCTTCGGGAACGCCTGGTCCTGGATCGTGTAGAACGGGTTGCCGCCGAACTTCTGCGCCCACTCCGCTGACAGCGGCAGCGCCTTCGGGTCGGGCTCGGCGCCCTTGACCGTCGACGCACTGACCTGCATCGCCTTCTGCGTCGCGGGCTGCACGATGAAGTCGAGCAGTGCGGCGCTCTTGTCGGCGTTCCCGGTCTTGGCGTTGATCATGTAGCCCTCGACGAAGCCCGAGTGCCGGGCCGGGCTCTGGTCGGTCGGCAGCTCGAAGTTGCCGAAGGCGGCCGGGCTCTTCTTCGCCGACAAGATGGCGGCCGCCTCGGTCCAGGGTCCGGTGATCGTGTACGCCGTCTTGCCCTGGACGTACCCGGGTTCGATATCGGCCGGGTCGAGGCCGAGTGCGCCCTGCGGCAGCCACTTCTTGTCCTGCCACTTCTTGAACAACGCGAACGCCTCGACGACCTCGGGCCGGTCCCAGCTCTCGGCGCCGGTCAGCAGCTTGTCGTGCAGCTCCGGGCCGGCGGTGTGCTCGAGCAGGTACTCGAACAGCCGCATGATGTCCCAGCCGTACTTGCCGCCCAGACCACAGGGCGTGACCCCGACGGCGACCAGCTTGTCGTTCATCGTCTCCAGCTCGGCGTAGGTCTTCGGCGGGGCGCTGACACCGGCCTTCGCAAGGAGCGACTTGTTGTACCAGGCACCTATCCCGAGGGAGACGAACGGCAGGCCGGACTTCACACCGTCGAACGTCATCCCGCCGATCGCCGCGGTGTTGATCTTCGAGTCCCAGCCGTACTTCTGGTAGTACGGCGTCAGGTCGAGTGCCTGCTTCGCCTTCGCGAACGGGCTGCCGATCTGACCACCCCAGATCCGCCAGATGTCCGGGCCCTTGCCGCCCAGGAGCTGGGTCCGGAGCTTGTCCGGGTAGACGGCCGCTCCCGATCCGGGCAGGCTCTCGACGGTGGTCGTCGTACCGTTCTGCGCGTCGAACTTCTTCAGCTGCGCTTTCAGCAGGCCGATCGTCGAGTCGTCCTCGTAGGTGAACAACCGCAGGTTGTTGGAGGCGGCCGCGGTCGCGCCACTGCTGGTCGACGTACCGCTCCCGGTGCAGGCGGTCAGACCGGCGCCTGCGACGGCGGCGGAGGTGAGGCCGAGGAATCCCCGGCGGGTGAAGGTGCTGCCAGTCATGATGTGCTCCTTTGCCGGGCGAACCGGCGGATCTTGGCGAACATGTCCTCCAGCAGGAAGCGGACGTCGACCTGTTCGACCACACTGATCGGGTTGTTGGTGCCGGGCAGATACCAGCCGTCGATGCCGAACCGAGGGGCCGGACGCACCAGCAGGTTGCCGCTGTCGGGGTAGAGCATCAACGAGATGGCTGGCGAGTCGCCGAGGGAGCGGGACTCGATCGGCTCGCCGTGCCACTTCTCGTTCCACTCGTGCAACTGCTCGATGAGGTACTTGCCCAGAGGACCGGCGTCGCCGATCTTCTCGTCGAGTTCGGCGTAGCTGACCGACACCTTGGTGTAGACGTCGCTCGGTACCTGCCAGACGGTGACGCCGGATCCGAACACCACGTTGGCCGCGTGGATGTCGTTCGACAGGTTGAACTCGATACCGGGGTACGAGCTGTGACCGTGGTAGCCGCGGCCACCGATCCAGATCACGATCACCTCGCGGTGCACGATCTCCGGGTCGAGCAGGATCGCCGAAGCCATGTCGGTGAGCGGACCGAGGAAGGACACGAAGAGCGGGTCGCCCGGCCCGGCCAGCTTGGACTCCTCGATGATCAGCCGGGCACCGGGGGAGTCCACCGGAGTCTGCTCGTCCGGGATGCCGGTCGGGGCGCCGTTCGCGACCGGCACCTTGCCGGCCAGGTCGAGCAGGTCCAGCAGCAGGTCGATCTCCTCGCGCGATTCCGCCATGCTCCGGTTCGATCGGCGGGTGCCGAAATGGGCGGGGATCAGGCCGCGGATGTCGAAGGTCGGCGACAACAGTCCGTGCACGATCGCGAACTGGTCGTCGGCTTCGTTCTTGGCGTCGGTGTTGATGATCACCCGGCGTCTGCTCGGTTTCATCGGCTCCCATCCTGTGAATAGATATTCAGTACCGCATAAAGGCTCGCCATGAGTTTCACCGCGCCGCTAGAGTCCCGTCAAGAGCTCGGTTGAAAGTTGTCGGAAGGGGTGCGGTCGAAGGTGGCGAGAGCAGAGGCCGTACTGGCTGTCGATCAGGGCACCACGAACACGAAGGCGATTCTGATCGGCGCGGACGGCGCGGTACTGGGCGCGGGCGCCGCGCCGGTCGGGCTCTCGAGCCCTCGACCTGGCTGGGTCGAGCAGGATGCCGACGACATCTGGAGCAGCGTCCTGCGGGCCGTCGAGCAGGCGATCGCCGGTGCGGACCCAGTCGGCCTCGTCGGGATCGCCTTGTCGACGCAGCGTGAATCGGTCGTCGGGTGGAGTCGTGGTTCCGGGCGATCGGTGACACCGGTGATCGGCTGGCAGGACGTGCGGGCATCCACCTGGTGCTCGCAGCTACCGGCGGCTGTCGGCAAACTGGTCCGCTCGCGCACCGGGCTGAGGGTTGACGCGATGTTCTCGGCACCGAAGCTCAACTGGCTACTGTCGCGGCTCGATCCCGGCGATCTGCACGTCGGCACGATGGATTCGTGGCTGATCCATCAACTCACCGGTGGGCGTGAGCACCTGACCGAGGCCGGCAACGCGTCCCGGACCCTCCTGTACGACGTGGTCGAGCTCGGCTGGTCTACCGAACTGCTGGACGCCTTCGGGGTGCCGCGCTCCGTGCTGCCGGAGGTGCGCGCCTCGAATGCCGGCTTCGGGACAACCGCGGGCGTCCGCGGACTGCCGGACGGGATTCCGATTGTCGCGGTCCTCGGTGATTCGCATGCTGCGATGTATGGCCAGGGGTGCCGGTCGGCGGGGTTGGTCAAGGCCACCTATGGAACCGGGTCGTCGGTGATGACGCCGGTCGAATCGTTCGTCCCGGACGGCTGCACTCTGGCCTGGCTCACCGAGCGGCCGGTCTACGCACTCGAGGGCAACATCGTCTCGTCAGGTGCGGCGCTGGCCTGGACCGCCGAACTGCTCGGCCTGCCGGACGTCGGGACGCTTGTCGAGTTGGCTGCGACGGTGCCTGACGCAGGCGGTGTCACCCTGGTGCCGGCCTTCGCCGGGCTCGGGGCACCGCACTGGGACCGCAACGCCCGGGCGGCCATCACCGGGATGAGCACAGCCACCACGCGGGCGAACATCGCCCGCGCCTGTGTCGACGCGGTCGCTCACCAGATCTGCGACATCACCGACTGGATCGGCGCGACCGGAGTTCCCCTTTGCCGGCTGCGCGCGGACGGCGGCGCGACCGTGTCCAGCCTGTTGATGCAGACCCAGGCCGACCTGCTCGGCTTCGGAGTGGAGGTTTCCGACGTCGCCGAAATCTCAGCACTCGGGGCCGCCGAACTCGCCTGGACGACGCTCGGCCAGACGACCGGCTGGGCAGAGCAACGAACCACCCGCGTCTTCGAACCCACCCTCGACCAGTCCGCTCGCAGGCGACAGCGCGCCCACTGGGCCGGCGCCGTCGCCGCGGTACAGGCACCCTCCTGATCCCGGGCGAGACCCACGCTGGTTCTCATCGGGTCCGATCCCAGCCGCGACGGGGGCGGTGGCTGCCGAGGCCGGCGTCGTCGCGGCTGCGGTAGACGATGTAGGGGCGGGTCAGGTAGCCGACCGGAGCGCTGAAGACGTGGACCAGGCGGGTGAAGGGCCATAGCGCGAAGAGGCCGAAGGCGACGAGGGCGTGGAGCTGGAAGCCGAGCGGCGCTTGGCTCATCAGCGAGGCGTCGGGATGGAAGGCGAGGAACGAGCGGTACCAGACCGAGACGCCTTCGCGGTAGTTGTACTCGCCGCCGATCGTCAGGATCGAGCCGGCGATCGTGTTCCACATGCCCAGCACGATCGCGGCCGCCAGGAAGGCGTACATCACCTTGTCCATCACCGTCGTGGCGGAGAAGACGGGACCGACCGTGCGTCGGCGGTAGACCAGGATGGCCAGACCGGCCACCGTCATCACGCCGGCCAGCAAGCCTCCGGTCACGGCCACCACGTGGTACGTCCGTTCGCTGACCCCGATGGCGTCCGTCCAGGACTGCGGCACCAGCAGACCGATGACGTGGCCGCCCACGACGCCGAGCATGCCGAAGTGGAACAGTGGGCTGCCGATCCGGAGCAACCGGTTCTCGTAGAGCTGGGAAGACCTGGTGGTCCAGCCGAACTTGTCGTAGCGGTAGCGCCACAGGTGACCGGCTACGAAGATCGTCAGGCACAGGTAGGGGACGATGACGAAGAGGAACTCGTTCATC
>NZ_BAAAHK010000002.1:189529-372382 GCF_039525325.1 Kribbella koreensis | reverse complement strand
ACGCCGCCAGCGTTCGTCCTGAGCCAGGATCAAACTCTCCGTTGAAATCTATATATCCACCGTCCCGAAGGACGGAGAACAGACAAACGAAAAACGATCCATTGCAATCAGAAACAAATCAAACTGACTTGAATCCAGAAAAATTACAAAGGAATCCAACACGAATCAACGATGAACCAGACCGGCCAACCTCGAAGAGGCAAGCAAGCCTACTTACACCGAGACCCGTGAAGGGGGTTAATGCTAAATTTCGGCATTGACTTTCGGCACGCTGTTGAGTTCTCAAGAATCGGACGCACACCGCGTCACAGACCTTGCGGCCAGGACTCCGGGGCAACCTGCGTTACTCTACCGGACCAGCACCACCGAGTCAAGACCCAGTTTTTCTGATCCGCACCCCGCATCAGAAGCTACCGACCCGGATCAACGACACGGTGCGGCTCAGCCAGTCTTGGGGGGTTCGGAGCGACCGGCCGCTTTCGCGTCCCGCACTCGCTCCAACAAGAAGAACATTACGTGGCGGGCAGGTAGCCGGTCAAATCGGTTACCGGTGGGCCGAATCACAGGCCTGTAATTTGCCCCCGGCACCGACCTCGTGCGATACGTCAGCCGGCCACCGGCGAGGCCAGAACCCCTGCGAACGAACGCTTCCCGCGCCGCAGTACCAGCGCTCCCCCGGGCAGCAGATCCTCGCCGCTCGGGACGTACTCCGGATCGCTCACCTTCTCGTTGTTCAGGTACGCGCCACCTTCGGCGATCGTCCGTCGCGCGGCGGACTTGCTCGCCACGAGCTCCGAGAGCACCAGCAGGTCCGTGATGGTGGGCATCTGCTCATCCGGCTTGAGCTCGTAGTGCGGCGCCTCCCGCAGCGCGGCCACCAGGGTCGACCCCTGCAGCGCCTGCAACTCCGACTGGCCGAACAGCGCCTTCGCAGCGAGCTTCACCTGCTCGGTCTCCTCAGCGCCGTGCACCAGGGTCGTGACGTCCTCCGCCAGCAACCGCTGCGCCTCCCGAGCATGCGGGCGCTCAGCAGTCGCTTCCTCGAGTGCAGCGATCTCCTCTGCCGTCCGGAACGTGTAGAACCGCACAAGCTGCATCACATCGCGGTCATCGGTGTTGAACCAGAACTGGTAGAACGCGTACGGCGACGTCAGCTCCCGGTCCAGCCAGATGGTCCCCGACTCGGTCTTGCCGAACTTGGTGCCGTCCGCCTTGGTCACCAGCGGAGTGGCCAGCGCGTGCGCCTTCCCCGCGTCCGACCGCCGGATCAGCTCGACTCCAGCGGTCAGGTTCCCCCACTGGTCGCTTCCACCGGTCTGCAAGGTGCAGCCGTGGCGCCGGTACAGCTCCAGGTAGTCCAGCGACTGCAGCAGTACGTAGCTGAACTCGGTGTAGCTGATCCCCTGCTCCAGCCGGGCCTTCACGACCTCCCGGCCGAGCATCCGGTTCACCGGGAAGTGCTTGCCGATGTCCCGGAGGAAGTCGAGCGTGTTGAGGTCCTTGGTCCAGTCATAGTTGTTGACCATCCGCGCCGGGTTGGGCAGCGACTCGTCGAAGTCGACGAACCGCTCTACCTGGCTGCGGACCTTCTCCACCCACTGCTGCACCAGGTCCTTGGGGTTCAGCACCCGCTCGGAGGACTCCTTGGGGTCGCCGATCAGTCCGGTGGCGCCGCCGACCAGCCCGATCGGGTTGTGGCCGGCCAGTTGCAGCCGCCGCAACGTCAGGAGCTGCAGCAGGTTGCCCATGTGCAGGCTCGGCGCGGTCGGGTCGAACCCGACGTACGAGGTGATCGGTCCGGCGGCCATCGACGCACGGAGCGCGTCCGGGTCGGTGGAGTGCGCGATCAGGCCACGGCTCTCCAGGTCGTCGAGCACCTGGGTGCGGCTTGCGGTCCCGCTGTCGGTCACTTGGTCTCTCCTCGAGTCACGTCAGATCACCACAAGTGTCCTGTACCTGCTCCAGCGGGCAGGTGCCGGGTCAGCTCGCCTCGGGCCGGGACAGTACTGCGCGCAGCTGCGCGACCAGCGCATGTCCGTCAGGCCCATGCACGGTTGCGGCCGTCGGGCGATGCGGATCGTGCGCGCCAGGGTCCGGGTTCGGCACTGGTAGACCGTGGGACAGCACCTGCTCCGCAGGGGTCAGCTGGCGGATACCGATGGCCCGTACGTGATCCGGGTGCGTCTGGGCGAAGTCGCCGTACAGCTGCGGGTCGTGCTGGCCGTCGTCCCCCACCAGCACCCACTTCACGTTCGGGAACTCAACTGCCAGCCGGCGCAGCGCAGTGCGCTTGTGCTCCTGCCCGCTGCGGAACCAGCCGGTGTTGGTCGGCCCCCAGTCGGTCATCAGCAGTGGACCGGCCGGGTAGCCGTGCCGCTGGAGGAAGCGGGTCAGGGTCGGGGCCGTGTTCCAGGCGCCGGTGGAGAGGTAGAACATCGGCGCACCCGGGTGGTCTGCCAGCAGCTCGGCGTACATCTCCGCCATGCCCGGTACCACCCGTCGGGCCTGCTCCTCGCGGACGAACGTGTTCCAGGCGGCGATCAGTGGTCGCGGCAGCATCGTCAGCATCACCGTGTCGTCGATGTCGCTGACCAGGCCGAACGTGGCGTCCGGGTCGGGTACCACTACCTTCCCGCGTGCCTGCCGCTCGCCATGCACGCCCAGGCTGATCTCATGCCACCCAGGTGGCAGCGCCACCGGCACAGTCAGGTCGATGAAGCCACCGCGGTCGGTGGTCGCCTCGAAGGTCTGCCCGGACACAGTGATCGACACCTGTACGCCGGTAGCCGGAGCGGTGACGAATACCCGCCAACCGCGCACCACCTGGTCCTCGTCGTACCGGGGCTGGTTGCGCGGGTCCCGGCTCAGCACGACGCGGGCCAGCACCCGGGTGAACTCCTGGGTGCCGTAGCCGACGTGCGGGATGATCCGCTCCCGCCAGCCGCGGCGGCGCAGGAGGACCCCGACGCCGACGTTGAACCAGTCCTCCAGACGCGAGGAGTAGTGCGGACGGGCCATGTCCGAAACCTACCCGCAGACGGGGCCTGTACGCGCACCAGGAGGACTGTCCCCGGCGACCTTTACAGTCTCGATATGACCCAGACCTCCGCTGCTCTCGGAATGTGCTTCCCCCGGACCTTCCCTGCCGCCCTGGTGACCGACGTCGCCCGCCGTCTCGACGCCGGTGGCGCGGACGAGCTGTGGCTGATCGAGGACTGCTTCTACACAGCCGGGCCCTCGCTGGTCGCTGCCGCGTTGGCTACGACTGAGCGGCTGACCTGTGGGCTCGGCATCGTGCCGGCAGTAGCCCGTACTGCGGCTGTTACGGCGATGGAGTTCGCCACGCTCGACGCGTTGGCGCCGGGGCGGTTCCTGCCTGGCATCGGGCATGGGGTGCAGGAGTGGATGGGGCAGATGGGGGTTCGGCCCAAGTCGCCGCTGACTGCGCTCGAGGAGGTGACTACTGCTGTTACCCGGCTGCTGGCGGGCGAGAAGGTGACGATGGAGGGGCAGTACGTCGTACTCCAGGACGTGCAGCTGGATGCGCCGCCGACCACGCCGCCGCCGATTCTGCTCGGGGTGCGGGGGCCTAAGTCGATGGCGCTGGCTGGGCGGGTTGCGGGTGGGGTGGTGCTCGCTGAGCCGGCTACACCGGACTATGTGCGGGCTGCTGTCGGGCAGGCTGGGTCGCCGGAGGGGTTTGTGGTGGCTGTCTTCAGTGCGCTCTGCGTGC
The DNA here is from genome assembly GCF_039525325.1 of Kribbella koreensis. Lineage (NCBI taxonomy): Bacteria > Bacillati > Actinomycetota > Actinomycetes > Propionibacteriales > Kribbellaceae > Kribbella > Kribbella koreensis. The sequence goes on along the minus strand of NZ_BAAAHK010000002.1, from coordinate 368,649 downwards.
GGGGTGATCGGAAGACGGCGTACGAGTGGAGTGCGCCTTGGTTGGGGTGGCAGCTCAAGGACAAGAACCCGGCGCTTGCGGCGCTGCCGTTCTACGACGAGCTGGTGAAGCTGCATGCGGAGAAGGGTGTCGAGGGGTTCGTCTCGATGCCCCAGGAGTGGTGGGCGGAGATCGGGCCGATCGGCACGCTGGATGACGCCGCTGCGCACATCGAGAAGCTGGAGGCGGCCGGGGTGCATCACATCGGTCTGTTCCCGGATCCGGAGGTCGAGCACGGGTTGCCTCAGCTGGAGTATGTGCTGGAGCTGGCCAACCGCTAACTGCGCTTCTTCGGTACGTGGGGCTTGTACGGCGAGACGGTGGGGTCGCCTGGGATCCAGAACCGCCACGGCCAGTCAGCCGCCTCGCGGAGGCCGACCCGGGGGCCGGTTGCCACCTCACCGTCATAGCCGTCCCCGGGCAACAGCTGGACAGCCGAGCCGCGGTTGAGTAGGTCGACGCCGTTGTCCGCTCGGTCGATGCCAAGAGCAACGCAGAGGCGGGCCGGCCCGCGGGCGAGATCGCGGTCCGGGTGGACCTTCGCGGCTCGTGGACGGGCTCGCGGCTCCGCCGCCTCGCTCCCGAGAGGGAAGGCGGGAGCGGTGGTGAAGCCCCGTCTTTGGCGGGCCAGGGGTGTGCCTTCGATGATCTCGCCGGCTCGGAAGAGGACTGCTGAGGGTTGGTTGGGTGGGCCTACTGCGATGTTCATGCAGTAGTGCATGCCGTAGGTGAAGTAGACGTAGAGGTGGCCGGGTGGGCCGAACATGACCGCGTTGCGGGGGGTTTGGCCTCGGTATGAGTGGGAGCCGGGGTCGTTGGGGCCGTCGTAGGCCTCCACCTCGGTGATCCGGACTGCGACCACGCCCTCCGGAGTGGTCCGGCGGAGGACCATGCCTAGCAGCGCCGGTGCTACTTCGAGCACCGGCGCTGCTAGGGACGTACGACGTACAGGAGGCATCTAGGCGAGGCGGTCCGCGTGCTCAGTCGCGCGGGTGCGGAGCTCGGCCAGTTGCTCGGTGACGCGGTCGGTGGCGGTGCCGCCGCGGCCGTTGCGGGAGGCAACCGAGCCCTCGACGCTCAAGACGGTCCGCACCTCGGGAGTCAGCGCAGGCGAGATCGCGGCGAGGTCCTCGTCGGACAGGTCCCACAGCTCGATGCCGCGCTTCTCGCACTCCTGCACGCACGCGCCGGCCAGCTCGTGCGCGACCCGGAACGGCACCTTCTGCTTGACCAGCCATTCGGCGATATCGGTCGCCAGCGAGAAGCCCTGCGGCGCCAGCTCCTCCAGCCGCTCGGTGTTGAAGCGCAGCGTCCGGATCATCCCGGTGAACGCGGGCAGCAGCACCTCGAGCGTGTCCACGGAGTCGAAGACCGGCTCCTTGTCCTCCTGCAGATCCCGGTTGTACGCGAGCGGCTGCGCCTTCAGCGTCGCGAGCAGCCCGGTCAGATTGCCGATCAGCCGGCCGGACTTGCCGCGGGCGAGCTCCGCGATGTCCGGGTTCTTCTTCTGCGGCATGATGCTCGACCCGGTCGAGTACGCGTCGTCCAGCTGGACGAACCCGAACTCCTTGGTCGCCCAGATGATCACCTCTTCGGCCTGCCGGGACAGATCGATGCCGATCTGCGCGCACACGAAGGCGAACTCCGCGACGAAGTCCCGCGCGGCCGTCCCGTCGATCGAGTTGGCCGACGAGTTCGTGAAACCCAGCTCGACCGCCACGAACTGCGGGTCCAGCCCGAGCGTGCTGCCGGCCAGAGCACCGGACCCGTACGGCGAATCGGCGGCGACCCGGCGGTCCCAGTCGGCCAGCCGGTCGAGGTCGCGGATCAGCGGCCAGGCATGCGCCAGCAGGTGATGCGACAAGAGCACCGGCTGCGCGTGCTGGAAGTGTGTCCGGCCAGGCATCGCCACACCGAGGTGCTTCTCGGCCTGCTCGGCCAGGGTGTTCACCTGGTCGAGCACGAGACCGCTGATGATCCGGCCGTGGTCGCGCAGGAAGCTCTTGAACAGCGTGGCGACCTGGTCGTTCCGCGACCGCCCTGCCCGCAGGCGACCGCCCAGCTCGGCACCGAGCCGGTCCACCAGCCCACGCTCGAGCGCAGTGTGCACGTCCTCGTCAGCCTCGGCCGCGACGAAAGCGCCGGACAGTACGTCGGCCAGCAGCTCGTCCAGCCCGGCGAGCATCTTGGTGAGGTCCTCGTCGGTCAGCAGCCCCGCGCGGTGCAGCACCTTCGCGTGCGCCTTCGACCCGGCGATGTCGTACGGCGCCAGCACCCAGTCGAACTGCGTCGACTTGCTCAGCGCCGCCAACGCATCAGCCGGCCCACCCGCGAACCGGCCGCCCCACAGGGCCGCACTCTCACCTTTACCCGTGCTCACATCAACATCCTCTCAACAGATCTCATTTGCCGAAGGTCCCGGCCCACTTGCGAGCCGTCCCCTCGTCGTAGGGGCGACTGAACCCGCAACTCGACGCGGCCTGCTCGCCGCCGAGTAGCTGACCACTGACCAGCAGCCGACTGCCCACCTCGAAGTAGAGCCCGGCCTCGGACATGTTCTTCGCCCACTGCGGATCAACCGGTCCCGGCACCAGGACCCGCACCTGGTCCGCAGTGCCAGCCTTGTACCAGTGGTTCACCTTGAAGGTCACCATCGTGTAGCCCCGGCGGATGAACAGACTATGCCCGGCCGACGGCTCCTCGATGGCCAGCACTGTTCCGTCGAAGGCGAAGGCCTGTTTCCTCAGCCACTCGCCTTCAGGCGCGGCCACGCAGGACTCAGCTCCACCAGCCCGATAGCTGGGCGTGGGCCCAGTCGGTACGGCCGGTACGGTCGGCGCGCTCGGCTGGTTGCCTGCGACCGGTGGTGCGTCCTGCTCCGGACCCAACACGACCGCCCCGACCACAGCAACCACTGCCACCGCAGCCCCCACGCCCAAAGCCACCAAAGGCACGCGGCGCCTCGGCCGCAAGGGTCCAGCAGCTGCTTCTCGTACCGCGGTCTGGGCGCGGGCCAGGGTCTCCGCGCTAGGGGGCGGTACTTCGCCCACTGCGGTCAGTGTGTCCAGGTAGTCGGTCATGAGTCGGCTCCAAGTTTGTGGTTGGTGTTCTCGTCCACTACTTGGGTCGAGTCACCTAGCCGTTCGTCCATTCGTTGCCGTGCGCGGTGGAGGCGGGAGCGGGCTGTCCCTGCAGGGATACCGAGCACCTGGCCGGCCTCTGATGGGGTTAGCTGCTCCCAGGCGACCAGGAGGAGTAGTTCGCGCTCTACTGCAGGTAGTGAGCGCAGGGCCTCTCGTAAAGCGGGGACCAGGGCAGCGGCGTCCAGGCGGGCATCCACTGCGGCTGTCTCATCAAGTGGCCGGTCAGCTCGGGTCAGTACGGTCCGTAGGCGATGCCGGCGGTAGTAGCTGTGCAGTACATGCCGCGCGATCCCGAAGAGCCAGCCGCGCACACTGCCCAGCTCGGGGTCGAAGCTGCTCCGCCCGCTGAAGGCCGCCAGCCACACGTCGGCCAGTAGGTCGTCCGCGACCTCTGACGTCGAGCGCCGGCTCAGGTAGGCATGCAGGTCAGCGCTGTGCAGCTCCACCAGCCTCTCGAAGTCCATCCCGTCCCCTCCTGAGCCGCCCGCCGCGGACCGCTCGCCTGTACTTCGCACGAGGAGGCTGGAGCGTTCGCGGCTACTTGGCCTCGCTGCGAGCCGCCAGGCTGAGGAACCGGGCCGCCAGGGCCTCTCCCCCGGATGGGTGGCGCGACACCACCATCACGGTGTCGTCGCCGGCGATGGTGCCGAGTACGTCATCCAGTCCCACGTGGTCGATCGCCGACGCGAAGTACTGGGCCGCACCCGGCGGGGTTCGCAGGATCACCAGGTTGGCGCTGCCCTCGGCCGAGACGAGCAGCTCGGATGCCACCCGGCCCAGCCGCGCCTCGAAGGCTGCGGCCTCCCCGGCTCGCGGCGAACGGTCGCCGCCTTCACCCGGTACGGCGTACACGAGCTGGCCGGCCGAGTCGCGGACCTTGACCGCGCCGATCTCCACCAGGTCACGCGACAGGGTGGCCTGGCCGACGACGAGTCCGGCGTCGGCGAGCAGGTCGGCCAGTTCGGTCTGCGAGCGGACCGGTTGCCGGCCGAGCAGGTCGACGATCCGCTGCTGGCGCGCGGTCTTGGTGGTCGGTACGGCCAGATTCATGAGCTGAAGTTCCTTGCCAGCAGCCACGACAGCAGCGCCTTCTGCGCATGCAGCCGATTCTCTGCCTCGTCCCAGACGACGGACTGCGGCCCGTCGAGCACCGCCGCCTCGATCTCCTTGCCCCGGTACGCCGGCAAGCAATGCAACACGATCGCGTCGTCAGCAGCCTTCGACACCAGCGCCTCCGTCACCGAGAACGGTACAAATGGCGCCTCCCGCACTGCCGCCTCGGCCTCCTGGCCCATCGAGACCCAGGTATCGGTGGCAATCACATCCGCCCCCGCCACAGCCTCCGACGGATCGGAGGTCCACGAAGCAGAACCGCCGGTGACGAGACCGATCTCGGAAGCCTTCGCAAGCACCACGGCGTCGGGCTGGTACTCCGCCGGCGAGGCGATGACGACGTGCATCCCTGCCGTCACCCCACCGAGCAAGTAGGAGTGAGCCATGTTGTTGAAGCCGTCACCGAAGAAGACGAGCTTGAGCCCTGCCGTCCGGCCTTTGTGCTGCCGGACGGTCAGCAGATCGGCCAGGATCTGACACGGGTGGAACTCGTCGGTCAGCGCGTTGATCACCGGCACCCGCGACGCAGCCGCCATCTCCTCGATCCGGGTCTGCCCCGACGTCCGCCAGACGATCGCGCCCACCTGCCGGTCAAGCACCCGTGCGGTGTCCGCGATCGGCTCACCACGACCCATCTGCGACGACTGCGCGTCGATGATCAGCGGCACCCCGCCCAACTCGGCGATACCGACCGCGAAAGAGATCCGGGTCCGGGTCGAGGACTTGTCGAAGATCACCGCGACAGTCTGCGGACCGGCCAACGGCTGGTGCCCGAACCGATCCGTCGCCAACTGCTGAGCCAGCGTCAGGACCTCGTCCTGCTCGGCCGGGCTGAGATCGTCGTCCCGCAGGAAGTGCCTGGTCACACGACCTCCACCTGGTCGAGCAGCCCGGGGAGCGCTGCGATGAAGCTGTCGGCATCAGCTTTGCTCAGGATGTACGGCGGCGCCAACCGCAACGCGTCGGGGATCGGGTTGTTGATGATGAACCCGGCCTCCAGCGCCAGCGCGGCGATCTGGTCCGACACCGGCGCCGTCAGCTCGATCGCGAGCAGCAGCCCGCGGCCGCGGACCCCGGCGATCAGCGGGTGCCCGAGCGCCTCGACCGACGAGGCGAGATGGTTGCCGATGGCACTGACATTGGCGAGCAGGCCGTCCCGCTCGATCACCGTCAGCACGGCCAGGCCGGCGATCGCGGCGACCGGGTTGCCGCCGAAGGTCGTACCGTGGTTGCCCGGCTGCAGGAGGTCAGCAGCTGCGCCGAACCCGAGGCAGGCGCCGATCGGGATGCCCGCGCCGAGCCCCTTCGCCACCGTGACGATGTCGGGCGAGATCCCGTCGGCCTGAAAAGCGAACCAGTCCCCCGTCCGTCCCACGCCGGTCTGGATCTCGTCGATCCAGAGCAGCGCGCCGTGCTCGGAGGTGATCCGGCGTGCCTCGGCGAGATAGCCGGGTGGCGGTACGACGACGCCGTTCTCGCCCTGGATCGGTTCGAGCACCACGGCAGCGGTCTCGTCGTCGACAGCGGCGGCGAGCGCGGCCACATCGCCGTACGGGACGAAGGTGACGTCACCCGGCAGCGGCGCGAACTGCTCCCGGTACGCCGGTTTCCAGGTGATCGCGAGCGCGCCCATCGTCCGGCCGTGGAACGCGCCGACCATCGAGACGATCTTGGTCCGGCCGGTCTTGCGGGTGATCTTGAAGGCCGCCTCGTTCGCCTCGGTGCCCGAGTTGGTGAAGAAGACCTTGCCGGGAGCGTCGAAGAGCGACAGCAGCTTCTCCGCCAGCGCGACCTGCGGTGCCGAGGCGAAGAAGTTGGAGACGTGCCCCAGCGTCGCGAGTTGGCTGGTGACGGCCGAGACGACGAACGGATGCGCGTGGCCGAGGCAGTTCACCGCGAGCCCGCCGAGCAGGTCGAGGTACTTCTTGCCGTCGGCATCCCACAGGTAGGCGCCTTCGCCGCGGACCAGCACCCGCTTGGGAGCGCCGAAGGTGTTCATCATGGACTGCGAGTAGCGCTCGGCGAGGGCACTCTGCGTGCCGTCGACGGTGAGCAGTTCGGTCATGACGGAATCACCTGGGTCCCACTTCCGGCGTCGGTGAAGATCTCGAGCAACAGCGAGTGCGGCACCCGGCCGTCGATGACGGTCGCCCGGGAGACGCCGGACTGGACCGCGCGCAGGCAGGCCTCCATCTTCGGCACCATCCCCGACGCCAGCGACGGCAGCAGCTCGGCCAGCTCGGCGGCGTCGATCTGGGTGATGATCTCCTCGCTCTCCGGCCAGTTCCGGTAGAGGCCGGCGACATCGGTCAGTACGACGAGCTTCGACGCGCCCAGCGCGACCGCCAGGGCCGAGGCCGCGGTGTCGGCGTTCACGTTGTGCGCCAGCCCGTCCTCGTCCGGCGCGATCGTGGACACGACCGGGATCCGGCCGGCGTCGATCAGGTCGATGACCGCCTCGGGCCGGACGTCGACGACGTCGCCGACCAGGCCGATGTCGACCGACTCGCCGTCGATCATCGCGCCCCGCCGCTCCGCGGTGAACAGGCCCGCGTCCTCGCCGGACATGCCGACGGCGAACGGTCCGTGCGCGTTCAGCAGTCCGACGAGTTCGCGGCCGACCTTGCCCACCAGGACCATGCCGACCACGTCCATCGCCTCGGGCGTCGTCACCCGCAACCCGCCGCGGAACTCGCTGTCGATGCCGAGCCGCTGCAGCATGTCGCTGATCTGCGGTCCGCCGCCGTGCACGACGACCACCCGTACGCCGCAATGCCGCAGGAACACGATGTCAGAAGCGAACGCCTGCTTCAGCTCGTCGTCGACCATGGCGTTGCCGCCGTACTTGACCACGATCGTCTTGCCGTGGAACTCCTTCAGCCAGGGCAGCGCCTCGGTCAGCACGGCAGCCTTCTCGACCGCGTGCGCCTGGCTGGTCTCGATCAAACGTGTCGTCATGGTCATGAGGAGTACGCCGAGTTCTCTTCTACGTACGCGTGCGACAAATCCGTCGTCAGCACGGTCGCCGAAGCACTGCCCGCGTGCAGGTCGATCACGACGTCGATCTCCAGTCCGCTCAGGTCGGCCTCGGACCGGTCGACACCCTTGCCGCCGGCGATGCAGATCGCGGCGCCGTTCAAGGTGATGTCGAGCAGCGCCGGGTCGAAGGCGGTCGGCGCGTTGCCGACGGCCATCGCGATCCGGCCCCAGTTCGGGTCGGAGGCGAAGAAGGCGGTCTTGCAGAGGTTGTCCTCGGCAACGACCTTGGCGGCGGCGACCGCCTCGGCCTCGGTGGCCGCGTTCAGCACGGTGATGCTGACGTGCTTGGTGACGCCCTCGGCATCGGCCTGCAGCTGCTTGACCAGATCCGCGGCGAGTGCGGTGAGGGCCGCCTCGAACTCGTCGGCCGGGACCTTGATGCCGGACGCGCCCGAGCTGAGCAGCAGGACGGTGTCGTTGGTCGACGTGCCGCCGTCCACGTCCAGCCGGTTGAAGGTCTTGCCGACCGCGTTCCGCAGTACGTGGTCGAGGTGCGGCTGGTCGACGATCGCGTCGGTGGTGATGACGGAGAGCATGGTCGCCATGTTCGGCGCGCACATACCGGCGCCCTTGGCGAAGCCGCCGATGCTCCAGCCGTCCGCGTGCTTGAGCACGGCCTGTTTCGGGACGTTGTCCGTCGTCATCACCGCGGTCGCGGCGGACAGGCTGTGCTCAGGCGTGTCGCCCAGGGCATCGACCACGGACTTGAGACCGGGCAGCAGCTTGTCCATCGGCAGCCGCTCGCCGATCAAGCCGGTCGAGCAGACACCGATCTCGCCCGCGCCGACCCCGAGGATCGTCGCCAGCTCCTCGGCGGTCTTGTGGGTGTCCTGGAAGCCTTCCGGCCCGGTGCAGGCGTTGGCGCCGCCGGAGTTGAGCACGACAGCCTTGAGCTTGCCCGCGGTCAGCACTTGCTGCGACCACAGGACCGGCGCGGCCTTCACTTTGTTCGTGGTGAAGACGCCCGCGGCACCGTCGTACGGGCCGTCGTTGACGACCACGGTGAGGTCCGGCTTGCCGGCGGGCTTGATGCCCGCGATCACCCCGGCCGCGCGGAAGCCGGCCGGCGCGGTGACTCCGGCGCTCCGCTCGACTTGGTGCTGCACGGTTGAGGTCACGGGGCTACTCCTACGAGGGGAAGGGCCAGCGTCTCGTCGAGACCGGCGGCCAGGTTCATGCACTGCACGGCGGCGCCGGCAGTGCCCTTGGTGAGGTTGTCCATCGCGGCCACGATCACAGCGCGGCCGGTCCGCTGGTCCAGCGTGACCTGCAGCTGGACGGTGTTCGCGCCGAGCGTCGCCTGCGTCTGGGGCCACTGGCCTTCCGGCATCAGGTACACGAACGGCTCGTCCTTGTAGGCCTCTTCATAAGCCCGGCGAAGGCTCTCGGCCGTGGTGCCGTCGGTGACCGGCGCACTGCAGGTGGCGAGGATGCCGCGAGCCATCGGTGCAAGTACCGGCGTGAAGGAAACAGAGACGGCCGCGTCGGTGACGGCGCCGAGGTTCTGCTCGATCTCCGGCGTGTGCCGGTGGACGCCGCCGACGCCGTACGCCGCGGCCGAACCCATCACCTCCGCGCCATGGAGGTTGGGCTTCGGCGCCTTGCCCGCTCCCGACGTCCCGCTCACCGCGACCACCACCAGTTGGCCCGGGTCGACAAGACCGCCCTGTACTGCGGGGAGCAGGGCAAGGGTCGAAACGGTGGGATAACACCCCGGTACTGCGACCCGGTTCGTCCCGCGGAGCTTCTCCCGTTGACCGGGCAGCTCAGGCAGACCGTAGGGCCAGTGACCGGCGTGCTTGCCACCGTAGAACTCCACCCACGCCTCCGCCTCGACCAACCGGAAGTCCGCGCCGCAGTCGATCACGGTGACGTCCTCGCCGAGCTGCTCGGCGATTTCGGCGGACTGCCCGTGTGGAAGGGCCAGGAACACCACGTCGTGACCCGCCAGCGTCTCCGCTGAGGTCTCGACCAGGATGCGCCCGGCCAGGGGCAGGAGGTGTGGGTGGTGGACGCCCAGCGCGGTACCGGCGCTGCCGCCCGCCGTGAGTGCGCCGATCTCGACTTCTGGATGCACCGAGAGCAGCCTCAGCAGCTCTCCCCCGGCGTACCCACTGGCTCCAGCCACCGCGACCGTCAAACTCATGTGAATGAGTATGTCAGATACCGCATGATTATCCAACCCTGAAGATCGGTAGTTCCACTCAAGCGCACTCCCGCCGGGATCGCCAGGATCATCCGTATGAACAGTGACCGACCGTCAGCGGTGCGCGAAGCGCAGGACGCCGAGGATCGCCGGGCGTCGAACAGCTACCTGGTCTTCCTCGGCTGGATCGGCATTCAGCTGGCCGGGTATGCACTGCTGGTGCTGTCGGCCTCCGATGTGAGCCCGATGGGCTGCACCGGGCTCTGCTTCAGCCCGCGGGGCACGCTGATGGTGATCGGGATGGCGTTCGTCGCACCGGTGGTCCTCGGCCAGGTGGCCATGGGGTTGCTGCTCACGGTCGTCTACAACCGCAAGCGGATGACCTCGCTGGCGACCGGCAGCCTGTCCTTCTTCGCCACCTTCGTGGTCGCACTCTTCATCGCCGGCTGCTTCCTGCAGGCCAATCGCTGACCTGCATGTCACAAACGACCTGGCGCCACGTGTCCGGAGGGGTGACACGATAAGCGACCAGGAAGGAGTACCGCGCGCTGTGAAGATCAGTAGATTCACTCAGGTGCTGGGACGGTCCGGCGGCCACGATCGTTGGTATGCAGACCGAGTCCAAGACCAAGCAGATGTCGTCCGGCTATCTGGTGTTCCTCGGGTGGGTCGGAGTGGAGCTGGCTGGATATGCCCTGCTGGCGCTGCTCGCTTCCGACGAGCCGCCGGCGACCTGCAGCGGGCTGTGCTTCACCGACCGGGGGCTGATTCTGTTGCTCGGGATGATGTTCGGGGTGCTGACCTTGGGTGTTCAGCTGGTAGTTGGGGTGCCGCTGACCAGGATGTACGGTCGGCGCGGGATGCGGCCTCGCGGGGCCGGCAGCGCCGCCTTCTTCACGACTTTCGGGGTGATCGCGCTGGTACTCGGTGTTCTGTCGGTGGCGAACCTGTCTCATATGTGAGGTCGGCGTGAGTGGTGACGAGGAGTTGGCGGCGGAGTTCGACGAGCATCGGGCGGTGCTGGTCGGGGCGGCGTACCGGGTGGTCGGGAGTGTGGTCGACGCGGAGGACGTCGTCCAGGAGACGTGGTTGCGGTGGTCGGCCGCGGATCGGGAGGACGTGCGGGATGTCCGGGCGTACCTGATCCGGATCACGTCGCGGCTCGCGCTCAATCGGTTGCGGCAGCAGAAGACGCGGCGGGAGCAGTACGTCGGTCCTTGGCTGCCCGAGCCGATTCTGTCGACCCGCGAGGCGGACGACCCGGCTGTCGTGGCGGAGGTCGCCGACTCGGTGTCGATGGCGATGCTCGTCGTACTGGAGACGCTGTCGCCGTTGGAGCGGGCTGCGTTCGTACTGCGGGAGGTGTTCGATCTGCCGTTCGGCGAGATCGCGGGGACGCTCGGGCGGTCCGAGGCGGCGGTACGGCAGTTGGCTCATCGGGCGCGGGAGCACGTACACGCTCGGCAGCCTCGGCATCAGGTCGACAAGGCTCGGCACGTCGAGGTGACCAACCAGTTCCTGTCGGCCGCCTGGTCAGGTGATCTCGACGGGATGGTCGCGCTGCTCGCACCGGATGTCGTGCTGGTCGCCGATGGCGGCGGCAAGAAGCAGGCCGCGATCCGGCCGCTGCGCGACCCGAACAAGATCTCCCGGTGGACGATCGCGCTGCTCGCGCCCGGTCAGCCGGCGCGCGATCTGGTGGTGCGGCTGATGGAGCTCAACGGCGAGAGCGCGTTCGTCTTCTACGACGGCGACGAGGTCGACAGCGCCGGCTTCTTCGACTTCGACGAAACCGGCCGGATCAGCCAGATCTACGTCGTCCGCAACCCCGACAAACTCACCCACGTCCCCCGCCTCAGCGAACTGCCTGACTGAGCCGGTCGAGCGCACCCTGACCGGCTTGGGGAGGATCTTGTCCGGGACCGGGGAGGGCTGTACCCCAGTTCCGGGGTATTTTCCTCCCCACTCGGGCCCGGGCAGGGGCGTCCGGTTAGCGGAGGTGGGTGGCGATGGTACGGGCGCAGGCGAGGGATTCGGCGGCACCGGTGTCGACCTCGAGGTCGTAGACGACGCCTTCGTGGACCGAGATCGCCTGCAGCTCCGCCATGCCGCCTGTGCGGTCGCCTCGGGCGAGCTCGCGGCCGGCGGCGATTTCGGGGGCGCAGTGGACTCCTACCCAGAGGACTTCGAGGCCGTCGAGCTGTGAGCGCACTCGGGCCTGGGAGGCGGCGCCGCTCAGGAAGACGTCGTCGAGGATGATTCGGGCGCCGGCTCGGGCCATTGCGGCGATGCCGGTCATCCAGGCGGCTTCCAGCTCGCGGAAGCCGGCACCTACCTCCACCTCGCCGTGGTCGCCGAAGGCGATCCCCGAGCCGGAGTCGAGCAGCCCGGGCGGCAGCGCGTCGACCAGGTCGTCGACGCCGAGGCTGATCCATGGCTGCGGCAGGACGGCCTTCAGGCAGCGCGCGATTCCGGTCTTTCCCGAGCTGGACCCGCCGTTCAAAACGATGACTTGAGTGGACACCTCAGCGATTCTGCCAGTTAGGCTTCTGCAAGTCAGTCGCATTTAGGAGGCAGCGGTGGAGTACAGAGTGATCGACCCCGAGGCCGTTTCGGACCCGGAGCTGCGCGCCGATCTGCTGGATACCTGGATCGCCGCCACCGACGCGGGCGGCAGCGTCGGGTTCACCGCGCCGGCGCCGGTACACCTGGTCGCCGAGACGCTCGACCTCGCGCTCGAACGAGTTGCCGCGGGCAAGGACCTGCTCGGCGTCCTGCACAACGGCGACCGGTACGTCGGCATGGGACTGCTCGTCGGCAAGGACAGCGCCCTCAACCTCCACTGGCGCACCGTGCTGCGAGTCATGGTGCACCCGAAGTACCAGGGCGGTGGCGCCGGCTCCCTGCTGATGAACGGGCTGCGGCAGTCCGCGGTAGAACTCGGGCTGGAGCAACTGCAGCTGACTATCCGCGACGGGAACAGCCTGGAGGAGTTCTACGGCAAGCTCGGCTACCGGGTCGTCGGCAGCCACCCCCGCGCAGTACGGGTCGCCGCTGACGACTACCGCGACGAACTGATGCTGGTCACCGATCTCTAACGGCGATGCCGGGCCCCGCCTCCCAGTGACGGGACCCGGCGGTTCCCCACTATTTTTGGCGGCCCCGGCGGGCTATGCCCAGCAAGGTGATACCCATGCCGACCAGCAACAGGGCCAGCGTGAGGAGCAGGACCGACGGGCCACCGGTGTCCGGTAGTGCGGTCCTGTCCAGGCCGGCCTGCGCGGCAAGCTGAGCCCCGATGGTCACCTTCACCTGCGAGTCCACTGTCACGCCATCCGTGTCAGTGACCCGGTACGACTGCTTCGCCGTACCGATGAAGCCCCGCTCCGGAACGAGCCTGATCGTCCCGTCGGTACCGACCGTCCACTCGCCGACGTCCGGTACGACCACCCGCTTCCCACAGGTGGCCGGCCCGGTGGCCAGGCAGACACTGCCCGGGTCCCAGGCCGCGCCCTGAGTCGCAGCGTCGTTCAGGAGGGGGTTGACGACCACCGGGTTGCCAGGGCTGCCGGTACCGCTGTCCGGGATGGCCTTCGACGCGCTGGGAGCACCGACGGTGATCTCCAGGCGTGCCGTGTCCGACGTCCCGTTCGCATCGGTCACCCGATAGGTGAGCGATCTGGTGGTACCGGCGAAGCCCTTCACCGGGGTGTATCCGACGGTGCCGTCCGGCCGGGCGGTGAAGCCGCCCTCGTCCGGGATCGTCACCGAAGTCTTGTCCTTGCCGTCCGCCGGGTCGCGCAGCACGACCGAGGAGACGACCAGGGGCGCCGACGGATCGCCGGCCTTGTCATTGCCGAGCACCGGCACGCTGACCCCTTGTCCGTACTGCGTAGTCGCGCTGTCGTCGACCGCGACCGGCCGGACCGGCAGCACCGTCACCGAGACCGTCGAGCGGGCCGCGTTGCGGTCGCTGTCCTTCACCTCGTACGCCGCCGGCCGCGCGCTGCCCACAAAGGTCTTGATCGGAGTGAACGTCACCTTGCCATCGGCCACCGCATAGCTTCCTTGCGCAGGGATCGTCACCTTGTCGACAAGGTTGCCCGAGGCATCGACCAGGAGCAGCGTGGCCGGATCGAGGGTCGCGCCGGCGCCGGGCTTGTCGTTGGCCAGCGGGTCGAAGGTGACCGGGACGTGCTGCTTGGTCTTCGCCACATCGGGCAGGGCGACCGGCTTCGCGCCGACGGTCACGGTGAGGGTCGCAGTACCGGCGCTGCCGTTCTCGTCGCTGACCTGGTACGTCACCGGCGTCGTCTGCCCGACCCAACCGCCCCGGGGCAGCAGGCGGATGCCGCCGTCCGGCTGGACCGTGTAGGTGCCTTGGCCTTCGACGCGCAGGCTCGTCACCGGGTCGCCGGTCGCGAAGTCGATCAGCCGGACGCTGGCCGGGACGAGAGGTGCGGTGGGGTCGCCGGGCTTGTCGTTGGTCAGTACGGGCACGGTGATCGGGGTGTCGAAGGCGGTCGCGGCCGTGTCGTTCGCCGGATCGGGGGTGATCGGGTCGACCGTGACGGTGACCGTCGACATCGCCTTGTTCTTGGCTGTGTCCGCTACTTGGTACGCGATCGAACTCGGGCCGCTGAAGGCCGGCACCGGGTCGAAGGAGAGCTTGCCGGTGACCGGGTCGACCTTGTACGTGCCCTGGCCGCTGATCGTCGCGGTCTTGGTCCAGGCCTTGCCGTCGTAGAGCTGGACCGACGTCTTCTCGAGTTCGGCCTGGGTGCCGGGCTGGTCGTTGGCCAGTGGGTCGAGTTGGGTGTCGACGTTCTGCTTCGTGGTACCGGTGTCTGGTTTGGCCTGTGGTCCCTTGCCGACGGTGATGAAGAGCAGTCCGTCGGCCGGGGTGCCGTTGGTGTCGCTGACCCGGTAGGTCGCGGGCGTGGTCAGGCCTTGGAAGTCCTTGACCGGCGCGAACGTGATCGAGCCGTCGGCCTTGGCGGTGTAGGTGCCCTCGCCGGCTTGGGTGACAGTCTGCTGGTACTTCGTCGGGTCGGCCGGGTCCTGCAGCAACAGACTCTTGGGCACCAGCGGGGCGCTCGGGTCGCCGGGCTTGTCGTTGGTCAGCACGTTCAGCGTGATCGGCTGGTTGAACGGGGTGATCGCCGAGTCGTCGACGGTGAACGGCTGGATGCCGGTGACCTCGACCCCGAGCGTCGACGACGCCGTGTTGTGCTGCGAGTCGGTGACCTTGTACTGGACGAAGCTGGTGTGTCCGTCGAAGGCCGGGTCGGGGTCGAACTGGACCGCGCCGCTCTTCTGTACCTCGTAGGTGCCCTGGCCGGGGACGGTCAGCTTCTTCGTGAAGACGGCCGGCTTCGCCGCGGGCAGTTCTGGCGAGGCGATGACCACCGAGCCCGGGTCGAGCTTGGCGCCGGTGCCGGGTTCGTCGTTGGCGAGCACGTCGATCGTGACGGTGACGTTCTGAAGGGTGGAGGCGCTGTCGGGTTGGGCGACGGGCGGGAGGCCGACGGTGATCCATACGGTTGCTTGGGTGGTGGTCCCGTTGTCGTCGGCGACTTGGTACGTCAGCGCAGTACCGGGTCCGCTGAATCCGGCGACCGGCTCGAACACGACGACGCCGGCTCGCGCGGTGTAGACGCCTTCTTCCTTGACCGTCACCGTCGGCTTGAACAGTCCGTCCGCCGGATCTTTGAGTTGCAGGCTGCCGATGACGAGCGGCGCGCTCAGGTCGCCGGGCTTGTCGTTGGCGAGCACCTTGACCGTCGCCGTGACGCCGTACGGCGTGGTCGCGGTGTCGTCCTCGGCCTTGGGGACGATCGGCGTCACAGCGATCGTGATCGTCGAGCGAGTCGCCTGATCGAACCAGTCCGACACCCGGTACGTCAGCGTGGTCGCCGTGCCGGTGAAGGCCGGGAGCGGATCGAAGCCGACCGTGCCGTCGGGATTCACGTGGTAGGTGCCCTGATCGGCGACCGTGACGACCTTCTTCAGCGAGCCGTCGGCCGGGTCGATCAGTACGACGCTCAGCGGGTCGAGGCCGGTGCCCTGCCCGGACTCGTCGTTGGCGAGCGGGTCGATGGTTACCGGGTCGTCCTGCTTGGTGGTCGCGGTGTCCGGCTTCGCGGTCGGTGGCGGCGGTTTGGCGACGGTGACCGTGATCGTGGCCGTCGCGAGGGTGCCGTTGACGTCCGAGACGGTGTAGGTGAGCGCGGTCGCGACGCCGGTGTACGTCGGCAGCGGGTCGAACTGCACGTCGCCGTCGGCCACCACCTTGAAGGTCGCCTCGCCGTCGACGACGACGGTGGTCTTCGGTTGGTGCGTCATCGGGTCGATCAGCTTCACGCTGCTCGGCACCAGCGGCACGGCGGGGTCGCCGGCGCTGTCGTTCGCGAGCACATCCACGGTCACGTTCTGGTCGTACGCCGTACTGGCGGTGTCGTCCGTCGCATCCGGCTGGACCTTGGTGATCTCGAGGGTCAGCGTCGCCTTGCCGATGGCACCGTTGCCGTCGGCCACCTGGTAGGTGATCGGGGTGGCGTGGCCGCTGAAGCTGGGGACCGATTCGAACAGCACTCGGCCGTCCGGCTTGACCGTGTACTTGCCCTGGCCGGCGACGACGATGCTGGTGGCCGGGTCGCCGGCGGCTGTTGCTGTCGGCATCGGCAGCGGGGTTGCGGGGGCTGGCGGCTTGGAAGGGGTCGACCGGGTTGCGGTGATCGTGGCCGGAGTCGGCGGGATCAGGCGGACAGTGCCCGGTACGAGCGCTGAGCCGGTCGGGCCGGGCTTGTCGTTGCCGAGGACCGGGACGAAGATCGAGCCGCCTTGGAGAAGTACGGCCTGGTCGGGGTTGGCGACGGGCGGGCCGGGTGCGTCGACCGAGACAGTGAGCTGGGCGCGGGCAGGGGTGCCGTTCTTGTCGAGCACTTGGTAGGTCAGCGGGGTCGTGACGCCCTGGAAACCCTGGGCGGACTCGAAGGCGACCTTGCCGTCGGACACCGTGTAGGCGCCCTGGTTCGGCACCGTGACCTGGTCGACGAGTTTGCCCGCCGGATCGACCAGCTTGAGGGTCTGTGGGTTGAGCGGGGCCTCGGGTGAGCCGGGCAGGTCGTTGTCGAGGACCGGGATCACGACGTTGGTGTCGAAGGGGGTGGTGACCGAGTCGCCGAGCGCCTTCGGGGTGATCGGGGTGACGGTGACCGCGATCGTCGACTCGGCGACCTGGCCGGTGCTGTCGGTGACCCGGTAGCCGAGGGTCGTCGCGACGCCGGTGAACTGGGGCAGCGGCAGGAAGTCGACGGTGCCGTTGGGCTTCACGACGTACGTGCCTTCGCCGGGGACGATCACCTTCTTCTTGAAGGTGTCGGCGGCTGCTGTGGTGAAGGCTGCATCGGCCGGGTCGCGCAGGACCACCGAACTGGGGTCGAGGGTGACGCCTGGTGCGGGGCGGTCGTTGGCCAGCGGGGCCAAGGGGATGCTGACGTTCTGCTGGGTGGTGGCTTTGTCGGGGACGGCTACCGGCTTCGCGGGGAGCGCGACTGTGACGGTCAGTTTTGCGGTGGCGGTGGTGCCGTTGGTGTCGGCGATTCGGTAGGTGACCGGTTTGCCTTGGCCGACGAAACCGGGGACGGGCTCGAAGGCGATGGTGCCGTCGGGCTTGGCGACGTACTTGCCTTGGGCCACGACGTTGATCATGACGCCGCACTTGCCTGCTTCTTCGAGGCAGAGCGAGCCGGGTTTGAGGGGGCTGGCCGGGTCTCCGGGGCGGTCGTTGCTCAGGACGTCGGTGGTGAGGTCCTCGTTGTAGGGCGTGGTCGCGGTGTCGTCCAGTGCGATCGGTGGGGGTGGGGGCGCGATCGCCAGGGAGTAGTCCTCTACCTCGCCGCTGTCGGCGGGGCCGGTGGGCTTCTCGACCTGGGTTGTTGTGTAGCCCGTGCGGATGCGGACGTACGTAGTACCGGCGGTTGGTTTGTCGAAGGCTGACCAGGTCAGGGTCACGGCGCTCTGGCCTGGGGTGAAGGTGGCGCAGGCTCGCTCGGTGGGGTCGAACTTTCCGTCCTTGTCGAGGTCCAGCCAGCCGCAGACCTTGCCGGGCCTGCTTGCTCCGGTGAGGGCGACTGTGGCGGCGTAGTCCTTGGCTGTGGTTGCCAGCGGTTTGAGGGTTGTGCCGTCGTCGGCCTGGTCTTGGGTTTTCGGGCCGGTGGTGCCGTTGGCGGTTGCCGCATTGTCTTCGGTCGCGTCGTCGCCGAGGCGGAGGTCGGTGAGGACCGACCAGGCTGCGCCGTACGAGGTGGGCGCGTCGCCGAAGTCCTCACCGGTGGAGGCGACGATCGAGAACGCGTCGGCGGAGGACGGTGTGTTGAACGCGGGGAGCTTGGCGTTCTTGGTGAAGACGGCGGTGAGGTCGAAGGTGATCGACTTGGCGACGCCGTTGACCTTGACCGAACCGCAGGCGGCGGTGGCGGCCGCGTCGGGGCCTTCGCCGGTGTCGGTGTTGATGCAGTTCGGGCCTGCGTCGGGGTTGAGCGCGGTGATCGTGTCGCTGCTGACGGCGAGGTTGTTGCCTTGCCCGACCTTTGTCAGGCTGAGACCGGCGGTCGTGAGTCTGAGGACCGAGTGCAGCTCGGACTGGCCGCTGGTCCGGCCGTTGGTGGTCTCGGTGGCCGCGCCGCCGAGGCCGGCGAGGTGGAGGATCGGGTCGCGGACGGGCTGCGAGAAGGTGACCGTGAGGGTGCCGCGGCTGCTGCAGGTGCCGATCGCGGCGCAGGTGCCGGTGTTGACGAGGATGTCCTGGGCGGGTGTCGTGCGCGCGATGACCGGTTCGTACGTCTTGGCGGTACTGCCACGGACGCCCGCGGTGGTTGCGTCGAGCAACTCGGTCTGGCCGGTGACGGTGATCGACTGGGTGAGCCCGGACCCGGGCATCGTCGCGGTCGCCGTGTTGCCCTGGGCAAAGGGGGCCGTCGGCACCTGGTACGCCGCGGCTGGACTCAGCGCGGTCGTTGCGACGACAGCAAGACTGAGCGAGACGCCGGTGAGGACGACCGGCAGGCGCCGGTGTGCCGGCGATCGGCGGATGGCGGGCCGGTGGCCGGTCCTCGTCATACCCACGCCCTCCCGAGCACTCACGTTTCCGCATGCGTCGGCCTCGGGGCGAGCGGGCCAGCGTAGAGCTAACGCGCTACGCCAGTCCGATGTTACGCGGGATCAGCCAGTGAGTTCGTAGATCCGGACGTGCTGCCAGGAGTGTCGGAGTACCGCAAGCTTGCCGAGGTCCGGCGACACGGGTCCGCCGAACAGATCGGCGTACACCCAGCGCACGTGGTACTGGTCGCGCAGCTTGCGCAGTACGTCGGCAGTCGGCTCGTAGATCGCCTGATTCGTCAGCTCGACGCGGTCCGGCCAGGGCGACGGCTGCTGGTTGTACCGCAGCCCACCGTCACCGTGGTGGGCCATCGCTTGCGACGTGTAGCCCCAGCCTTCGAGGAACGTCCGGCGCCCGGCGATCCCGCTGACGATGTACCCACGCGCATCACACCCCGGCCCTTGCTTGCCCGCCGGGCGACACCAGGTGTTGCTGACGACAACATCCGTCGTCTTGGAGTTCTTCGCCAGCCAGAGCGCGGCGGCTTCCTCGTCCGGATAGACCCACCAGGTAGCCGACGTAAACGTCTGCGCCTGCTTCCCGCCGTTCAAATGCAGATTCTGCTCGAAGGTCCGCGCCGACGGCACCACCAACAACGTCAGCAGCACCAACAACCCACCGAGCCCAGCCACCCGCGGCACCCGCTTCACCAGCAACAACCACACAAACATCAACGCGGCGGTAACTGCGACCACAACAAGCAGCGGCCGGGCGACAAGCGCGACCCGGCGCAGCTGCGAGCCGCTGGGCAGGGCGTCGGTGGTGAGGAGAATGAAGGCGAAGAGTGCACCAAGAAGCACCCCGGCCACGGCAATCCACAGGAGCACCCGGCGCCGCCCCGCCGGTGCACATGACCTGGTGATGGTTGCGGCTAGCCAGCCTGTGGCTGCGAGGCTGAAGGGGACTGCGGAGTGGACGAAGTAGGCCTCGGAGATTGAGGGGTGGTCTACGAGGAGGAAGCCGGCCCAGCCTGCGATCAGGGCTCCGAGCAAGAACCAGGCGATGGGGTCTAGGCGGAGGGTGCGGTTAGCCAGGAGGGCGTAGCCGGTGGCGGCTAGGAGTTGGCCTGTTAGTAGGAGGGCGCACAGGACTAGTACGCCGGCGATGGAGAGTAGGTGGCCGGAGGTTAGGGCGGGGAGGATGAGGCCGCCTTCGCCTGCGGGGGTGGTGTCGCGGGTGGCTGCTGCGTAGCCGCCTTGGGTTTTCAGGACTGCGAGGAACTGGAGTCCTGAGCCGCTGGTGCTGCCGGCGACGGTGACCATCGTGCCGATGGCGGCGGCGACCAGTAGGGAACCGGCGGCTAGGAAGCGGGGTGGTAGGCGGCGGTCGCGGATCAGGAGGAAGAGGGCGGGGAGGCCTACCGCGCCTACCAGGATCGGCAGAGTGGTTGGTTTGGAGCCGCCGCCGACTACCGCGACGGTGAAGGCCAGTAACCACAGGCCCTTGCTGGATTCGCCTTTGAAGAGCAGGTGGATCAGGAAGACGGCTGCCGCGGTACCGGCGACCATGCCGAAGGTTTGGGACGGGCTGAGCAGGCTGAGCGGCGGCGACAGATTTACAGCGGTGTCGATGAAGAGGAACAGTTGCGGGCCGGCCAGCGCGACAGCGGCCAGTACGCCGGTCCACCACGCGCGACTGACCGTCCTGGCCAGCGTGGCGCACACCAGCAGCGCGACGAGCAGTTGCGGCAGCAACCACAACCGGTAGAGCACGATGATCGGTGAGAGCTTGGTGATGTCCACCGCCGCCGCCATGTCGGCATTGGCGAACCAGTGGTACTCCAGCGACTCCCCCGACACCTGCGGCAGCTGCGGCGGTACGGAGCGAGTCAGCTCGTTCAGCATCGACAGGTGGTACAGCAGGTCTTGGTAGTACGACGTGCCGTCCGGCGGCGCCGGGTGGTACTTCATCGCCCCGAGCACCGCCCCGCCGAGCAGTACGGTCGAGGCGATCACCATCCCCCACGTCCACAGCAACGGCAGCGGCTTGGGGTCGTGGATCCGCCAGTACTTCCTGAGCCGCGGCACGGCGGCGAAGGCGACGAGCACGAGCGCCGGCCAGATCATCAGCACGCGTTGCCAGCCCAGCGCGGTGAAGATCGCCCAGCCGGCCAGCTGGTACGTCGCTCCGACGGCTGACCCGAGTCCGAAGTCCTCCGCCCAGTTGCCCGTACTCCGCCAGAGCGCGCGCAGGATCAGGATCCCCGGCAACGCGACCGCCAGAGCGAAGTACAGGCTGTACTTCGCGATCGGCACGACCGGGACGTCGAGGGAGATCAGCGCGAGAACCGTGACGACATACGGAATCAGCCACGGCGCCAGCCGCGGCAGGAAACGCGTCATCTAGCAGAGACCTCATCCAGTGGCTTGTCGATGGTCTCGTGGCCGGGGTCTTCGAGGCTGTCGTAGCCGACCAAGAACTGTGGGCGCCGCTGGCTCGACTGGAACAGGCGGGCGACGTACTCCCCCAGCAACCCGAGGCACAGCAGCTGGATCGCGCCGATGACGCTGACGGCGAGCACGGTCGACGTCCAACCGGGAACGCTGTTGCCGGACAGCTTGATCACCAGCGCGCCGACCGCGAACATCCCGGACAGCAGACCGCCGAGCAACCCGAACCATGTCGCCAGCCGCAGTGGCGCCGCCGAGAACGCGGTCACGCTGTCGAACGCCAGCCGGAACATCTTCGACCAGTTGTACTTCGTCACGCCCGCCGCCCGCTCCGCCCGGACATACGGGACCTCCGCACTCGGAAAGCCGAGCCACGGGATCACCAACCGGAAGACCCGTCCGTCCTCGGGCAGCGAGTTGACCGCGTCGATCACCCGCCGCGAGACGAGCCGGAAGTCCGCCGCGTCGAACGGAATGTCCTTGCCCACCAGGCGACACATCAGCCGGTAATACATCCGCGCCGTCGTCCGCTTCGGCCACGAGTCGCTCGAACGGTCGGAGCGCACGCCGTACACGACGTCGACGTCCTTGTCCCGGGCCGTCGCGAGCAGCTCGGCGATCACCTCCGGCGGATCCTGCAGATCGGCGTCGATGGTGACCAGGTACTTCCCCCTGGCGCGACGGAACCCGGCCGACTGGGCGGCCTGGTGGCCGGAGTTGCGGAGCAGCCGGACGACCCGGAGCTGATGCCAGTCGACCGCCGCTTCGAGCAGCATCGAGGCGGTCGCGTCCCGGCTGCCGTCGTCGACGACGAGCACCTCGTAGCTGATACCGAGGCCGTCCAGCAGGGGGCGCATCCGCTCGAAGAAGATCGGCAGCACCTCTTCCTCGTCGTACATCGGCACGACGACGGAGAGTTCGGGATCCGGCATGTCCGGTGGTCCTCCACGACTGATCTGGCTGAGCCCCGTTCGGGCGGATCGGGCGGCCGGGTGGAAAGTACAGGGGCCGAAACTAGCAGGTCACACCCCGCGGCCACCCATCCCCGTCCGCCTCGCACCGGGCGCGAGGCCGACGCCCAGCCCATCAATCCGCCCCGGTTGGCCCATCGTTGTCCTCAGCACACGCTCGTGCCGCTCCCTGGACTCGACTTGGGCTGGCGATTGATGGGCTGGCGGTCCGCGCCCATCACTCCCCGGGTGGTGGGGGGCGAGCCGACGTGAGGACGAGCGGTAGGCGGGGCGAGGCGGCCGGTCAGCTGGGTGGGGAGACGGCGATGGCGCCGGTGCGGCGGGGGTCGCCTACTGCGAGGAGGCCTTCGGTGGGGTCCCAGAAGGCTGCGGCTACGCCGCCGAAGTACATGGAATGGGGTGGCATCGGGCGGGTGGGGAGGTTTGTGGCGAAGCCGGAGACGGCGAGGTCGTCCTCGTAGTCGACGACGATGTCCTCACGGACGCGGACGTGGAGCCGGGGGTACTCGACTGCCTCTTCGAGCGACAGGCCGCCGTGGGTGTAGAGCGCGTAGACCTGAGCGATCGCGGTCGGGATCCGGTCGGAGCCGGGTGAGCTGATCGCCAGGACGGCGCCATCGCTGTCTCGGCGGGCGACGCTCGGGGCCATGTTGGAGGTGAGCCGGGTGCCGGGGGCGAGGCTGTGGGGGCCGCCGTGCACGAGCTCTTGTTCGCCGAGGGCGTTGTTGAGCCAGATGCCGGTACCGGGGGTCATCACGCCGGAGCCGTAGCCGGACGAGACGGTGATCGCGCAGGCGTCGCCCTCGTCGTCGACCACGGAGACTGTCGCAGTACTGGGTGAGCTGATCGCCCGCAGATCACCGGCGTTGGCGAGGTCGAGCAGCTTCTGGCCTTCGAGCTGGCGAACGTCTTCTTCGTCGAGCTCGGCCAGCCGGCGACCGAGCACCGCGTGCTGTACCTCGATCAGCCGCTCAAGCTCGGCTGGATTCCAAGCACCCTGGCCCGGTACTCCGTCGAGCAGCGCGAGGATCGCGGCCGCCGCGACTCCGCCGACGGCCGGTGGTGGGTTGGTCGCCAGCCGCCAGCCGTTCTGCCGGATCATCAGGGCCGGGCGGACGATCGCCTCGTACGCCGCGAGGTCCTCCGCCGTCAGGATGCCGTCGTTGTCGGCCATGTCGCGGACCAGCAGCTCCGCGAGCGCGCCGGTGTAAAGCGTCTCCGCGCCTTCGCTGGCGATCAGCTCGAGCGCCTCGGCCAGCTCGGGGATCACGACGGTACTGCCCGCCTTGATCACCACGCCGTCGTCGTCATGCACGACGCCGTGGCTCGGTTGATGCCAGCCGAAGATGATCTCGTGGGTGTACCCGAGGTAGTACCCGGAGGTCCGGCTGAGCGAGAACCCGTTGCGCGCGACCTCGATCGCCGGCCGGACCACCTCACTCCAAGGCGCCTTCCCAGACCGCTCGTGCGCAAGCGCCAGCGCCTTCATCCCACCCGGCGTCGCCACGGACCCATGCCCGACAGTGGTCGTCGTACCACCGCCGTACTCCGTGGTGATGTCCCAAACCCCCTGGCCGAACTTGTGCTCCGGCAACCCACGCCCAGGCATCTCCACCCAGCCGTCGATCGTGACCGCGTCGCCACCCTTCACCTGCAAGGTGACAAACCCACCCGAGGCCGGCGACACCACCCCGATCTCATTGACCATCGTCACCAAGGTCGCGGCGATAGCAGCATCAACCGCATTGCCACCCTCGGCAGCCAACCGCACACCCGCATCAGCAGCAGCCTTGTTGGGCGCCGCCACCGCAACCCGCGGATGCCCGCTCATCGTGCACCACCCGCGCGCAGACCTCGTGCGACGTTCGCCTTTCCGTCCGCCCTGTCCTCCGCTGGGACGGCGGAAGACAGCGCGGTGGAGTCGCCGATGGACTGCGCGGCCGGGGGCATCGGGGGTCAGCCGACTCGCTGGACTGCGCCGAAGCGGTCGACGGTCACCTGGACGGCTGCTTGGCGGGCGGCGCTTACTTCGGTTTCGGTGAGGGTTCGGTCGTGGGCGCGGAAACGGAGGGCGAAGGCGAGCGACTTCTTGCCTTCGCCGATCTGCTCGCCGGTGTAGAGGTCGAAGAGCCGGATCGACTCCAGCAGCTCCCCCGCACCTTCGACCAGCGCCGCCTCGACGTCCGCCGCGGCGACCTCGGCCCCGACGATCAGCGCGACGTCTTCCTTCGCGACCGGGTACGACGAGAACGGGTGCGCCGTCACCGACGCCGGAGCCGCGGCCATCAAAGCGTCGAGATCCAACTCGACCGCACCGGACCGGGCCGGCAGCCCGAACGCCTGACACACCTTCGGGTGCAGCTCACCGGCATGACCGATGACCTTGCCACCGACCGACACCTCGGCACACCGACCCGGATGCCACGGCGCCAGCTCGACGTTCCGCAGTACCGGCTCGACACCGACGACAGCGGCAACCGACCGAGCAACCTGTACCGCGTCCGCCCAGCTCGCGGGCCGGCCCTTACCCCACCAACCGGTCGGCGTGCGCAAACCGGTCAGCACGACGCCGAGGTGGAGCGGCTGACTCGGCAGCGCGTCGTACAGCGCCTGGATCTCCGCATCGCTGGGACGCTGCGCGACGGACGGCAGCGGCGCGGGCTTCGACTCCGGCCGGGGCAGGAACACCAGCCCGGTCTGGAAGATCGCCAGATCAGTAGCACCGCGACCGACGTTGCGCTCAGCGGTCCGGAGCAGGGTCGGCAGCAACATCGTCTGCATCGACGGCTCTTCGTCCGAGATCGGGTTGGCCAACTTCACCGTCGTACGCCGGACGTCGTCAGCAGGCAGCCCCATCGCATCGAAGTCTGCGTCGCCCGTGAACGGGTAAGACACAACCTCGGTCAGCCCTGCCCCAACCAGCGCAGTGGCAATCCGCCGCCGACGCTGCTGCGAGGCGGTCAGCCCCTTGCCGCCGGGCGCCTTCGGCAGTACGGACGGAACGTTGTCGAACCCGAACAGCCGAATGACCTCTTCGGCGTAGTCGTTGGGGTCCCGCAGATCCGGCCGCCACGACGGCGGCGTCAGCATGAGCAACGCCCCGCCGGTGCCCGCACCGGTTGTCGCGGCGCCTGCGTTTGCTTCGGCGGTGCTTGCGTCGCCGATGGCGAGGGGGGCGCCGCTCAGCGCGACCGCCTCGGCGAGCATGCTCGCCCCAGCGGCGGTGCCGGCCGTGCCGCTTTCGTTGCCTTCGACAACTTCGCAGCCCACCGCGCGGAGGTGGCGGATCGTCTCCTCCAGCGAGATCGGTGCGCCGGCGACCCGGGCCGCGTGGTCGGCGCGGATCGTCACGCGCTTGGGCAGCAGGTGGGTGTCGATGACGGTTTCGTCGGGCTGGATGGTGCCGCCGGCAAGCTCGGCCAGCAGGTCGGCGACGCGTTGGGCTGCGTACCGGGGAAGCTGCGGGTCGACCTCGCGCTCGAAGCGGCGGGAGGCCTCGGAGGAGAGTCTGTGGCGGCGCGACGAGCGGGCGATCACGATCGGGTCGAAGTGCGCCGCCTCGATCACGACGTCGGTGGTCGACGCGGAGATCTCGGTGGACGCGCCACCCATCACGCCGGCGATACCGATCGGGCCGGAGTCGTCGGTGATCAGCAGGTCCTCGGCGTCCAGCTCGCGGGTCTGATCGTCGAGCGTCATCAGCTTCTCGCCGGCCGCTGCCCGGCGTACGACGATCTCGCCGGTCAGCCGGGCCTTGTCGTAGCCGTGGATCGGCTGACCCAGCTCGAGCATCACGTAGTTGGTGACGTCGACGCCGATCGAGATCGGGCGCATACCCGACATGACCAGCCGCTGCTGCAGCCAGCGCGGCGACGGCGCCGCCGGGTCGATACCGGTGACCGTGCGCGTCACGAAGACGCTGCAGGCCTCAGCGTCGTCGACCCGCACCGGGTAGCCCCCGGATTGCGTGCCGGTGACGGTCAGCGCGGCCGGGTCCTTCAGCTCAACGCCGTACGCCGTGGCTGCCTCGCGCGCGACTCCACGGATCGACAGGCAGTACCCGCGGTCCGGGGTGACCGCGATGTCGAGCACGTCGTCGCGCAGGCCGAGCAGCTCGATCGCGTCGGTACCGACCTCGGCCTCGCCTGGCTCCAGTACGACGATGCCGCCCGTGCCGTCGTCGCCCAGACCGAGCTCCGACGACGAGCAGATCATCCCGCTGGACACGTGCCCATAGGTCTTGCGCGCGGAGATCGCGAACCCGCCCGGCAGCACGGCACCCGGGAGTACGACGACGACCAGGTCGCCGACCTCGAAGTTGCTCGCGCCGCAGACGACCCATTGCGGCTCGTCGTTGCCGATGTCGAGCGAGCACCAGCGGACGGTCTTGCCGTTCTTCTGCGGTTCCGGCTCGTAGCTGAGCACCTTGCCGACGACGAGCGGACCGGTCAGGCCGCCGCCCGCCTCGTCGACGGTCTCCACCTCGAGGCCGGCGCGGACCAGCTTCTCGCCGACGTCGCGACCGGTGACGCCGGCCGGCAGCTCGACGTACTCACGAAGCCATGACAGTGGGACCCGCATCAGATCTCCATCCCGAACTGGCGGCTGAACCGCACATCACCCTCGACCATGTCGCGCATGTCCTCGACGCCGTTGCGGAACATCAACGTCCGCTCCAGCCCCATTCCGAACGCGAATCCGGAGTACCGGTCGGTGTCGATCCCGCAGGCCTGCAGCACGCGCGGGTTCACGACACCGCAGCCGCCCCACTCGATCCAGCCCTCGCTGCCACACGTCCGGCACGGGCGGTCGGGGTTGCCGACCGACGCGCCGCGGCAGACGAAGCACTTGAGGTCG
Organism: Kribbella koreensis; assembly: GCF_039525325.1. Lineage (NCBI taxonomy): Bacteria > Bacillati > Actinomycetota > Actinomycetes > Propionibacteriales > Kribbellaceae > Kribbella > Kribbella koreensis. The sequence continues at coordinate 341,788 of NZ_BAAAHK010000002.1, read as the reverse complement.
ACCTCGGCCGACGGCTCGGTGAACGGGAAGAAGTTCGGCCGCAGGCGCGCTTCGAGCCCCTCGCCGAACATCGAGACGACGAAGTGGTCGAGGGTGCCCTTGAGGTGCGCGAGCGTGATGCCTTCGTCCACCACCAGGCCCTCGACCTGGTAGAAGACCGGCGTGTGCGTCGCGTCCAGCTCGTCGGTGCGGAACACCCGGCCGGGGCAGATCACGTAGATCGGCGGCTTGCGGGTGAGCATGGATCGCGCCTGGACGGGCGACGTGTGCGTACGTAGTACCGTGCCGGAACCGGGCGGGTCGATGAAGAACGTGTCCTGCATCTGCCGGGCCGGGTGGTCGGGCTGGAAGTTCAGCGCGTCGAAGTTCAGCCACTCGGCCTCGACCTCGGGTCCCTCGGCGACGTCCCAGCCGAGCGCGGTGAACACGTCCGCGACCTGCTCGGAGATCAGGCTCAGCGGGTGCCGCGCGCCGAGCTCCGGGCTGTGCCACGGCAGCGTCACGTCGACGCGCTCGGTGGCGAGCATCCGCTCCTCGTGCTCAGCCTCCAGTACGGCGAGCCGGCCCGCGAACGCGTCGTTGATCGCCTTCCGAGCCGACCCGATCCGCTGCCCGGCCTCCTTGCGCCCCTGCGGCGGCAGCGCACCGATCTCCCGGTTGGCCAGCGCGATCGGCGACCGCTCCCCGAGGTGGGCGACCTTCGCCTCCTGCAGCGCGCTCAGATCCCCCGCCTTCGCGAAGGCGTCCAGAGCCTCATCGCGCGTCCGTTCGACCTCGTCGGCATGCAAGGGTGTGACCTCGACGGGGTCATAATTCTGGTTCGGACCGGACATGGCTCTCTTCCCGGGGTAGCTGATACCTGAAACTGCTCAAAGCAGTCTAGGAACCCCAAGCCCCCGAGCGTGAATCGGTCGTCCACAACCACTCCCCCGCAGCCTCGGGAATTACTGGTGGAGGCCGAACCAGGGTCCTTTGGCGCGTTCTCGGTGTAGGACTTCCTGGTCGCCTGGGTCGGCTACTTGGGCGGTCAGGTCGGTGGCGCGGGCTAGTTCGAGTCGGGCGGCTTCGAATGAGCCGGTGGCGGCTAGGGAGCGGGCTAGGGCTTCTCGGGCGAAGGGTTCGTCCCAGTCGGCCATCAAGGTGGGGTGGGCCAGGACCAGGGAGAGGCAGCGTTGGGCGTGTTCCAGGCCTAGGGCGGCGCGGCCGATGCGGAGGGCTGCTCTTGCGATCATGTACTCGCCTCGGGCGTGGTTGGCCTCATTGCCGGCTTCCAGCCAGTGCAGGCAGGCGGCGTACGCGCCGTAGAGGAGGCGCTCCTGGTCGGCCAGGGGGCTGGTTTCGTCGATCTGGTCCATCAGGTCCCAGGTCTCGTTGTTGAGTTCTACGCCGAAGTAGCGGTGGAGTTCGCGGCCTTCGACCAGTTCGGAGGCGACCTTCTCCATCAGTTCGGGCCAGCTGGGCATGCCGTGTTCGCGGGCGATGGTGAGCTGGGCGTCGCGCAAGGTGAAGGTGCCCGGGTCGACTGCGTTTCGCCGGTACTCCGGGTGGTGCGCCCGGACTCGGGCGATCGCGTCCGGGCGGGCCTTGGCGACGGCCTTGCGGAGGTCCTTCGCGCGGGTGCGGAGCTGGCTGAGGCTCGCCTTGGCGGGCAGTTCGGTGGTCATCGACTGATCCTTCCGGGCAGCCTGCTCCGCTGAACCAGGCCGTCCCGAAGGGTTCGTCGGCCATCGCTCACAACCACATGATCCCAGGTGCACTCGGTGCTTGCCGCGGAGAAGAGGCGCCCTGGCGCGCGCTGCGGCCTACGCTGACACGCCTTGCTCCTCCGCGTCAATCTGCACCGGGTCGGTACGCCGGCGAGGCAGCACGACCAGAGCCACCACGGCACCAGCAGCGGCGCCCACCAACCCAACCGTCATGGCGATGGACATCGCGTCGGTGAAGGCAGTGCGGGCGGCCGAAGCGAAGCCTGGGCCGAGTGCGAAGGTTTCGGCGATGGAGCTTCGAGCGGTGGCAGGGATCGAGTCTGGGAGGGCTGCTGTGTACGCCGCCGCCAGCACACTCCCCAGTACGGCGACTGACAACGCCGCCCCCGTCTGCTGCACGGTGTCGTTCATCGCCGACCCGACGCCACGATGCTCCGCCGGTACCGCCTGCATGAGCAGCGTGTACGCCGCCGGCCCGGCCAGCCCGCCGCCGACCCCCATCACCAGCAGTCCCACGATCAGCAACCCGTACCCCGTCGAAGCGCTGATCTGCGTCAGGATCCCGAAGCTCACCGCGATCACCGCGAGCCCGATCACGATCAGCGTCCGGTCAGCCAGCTTCTTGCCCAGCGTGGCCCCCAACCCGTTGAACACCGTCGCGGCCACGGCGTACGGAATCAGCGCCAACCCGGCCTTCAGTGGGCTGTACCCGAGTACGAACTGCAGGTACTGCGTCAGCGCCAGCAGCAACCCACCCGCGGTGAACGACAGCAGCACGATCGAGAAGCTCGTCCCACTGAAGTTGCGATCCCGGAAGAGCCCCAGCGGCACCATCGGATGCGCACTCCGCTTCTCCCACAAGGCAAAACCGAGCAGCCCCACGACCCCTGCCGACAACCCACCCAGCACCCGGGCAGAACCGAACCCAGCCGAAGGAATCGAGATGATCGCCCAAACCACAGCGCCCATCCCGACGATCGAGAGCAAAGCACCGACCGGATCCACGGCCCGCGCCGGACCGCGCGACTCAGGAACGAAGGCCAGCGTCCCCACGATCGCGACCACCGCGATCGGCACGTTCAGCCAGAAGATCGAACCCCACCAGAAATGGTTCAGCAGTACGCCGCCAACGGTCGGCCCGGCCACCACCCCGAGCATCGCGACCGCCGACCAGCCGGCCATCGCCTTCCGCTGCTCCTCCGGCGGGAACACGGTGAACAGCAGCGACAACGTGCTTGGCATCAACAGCGATCCCCCGACGCCCATCAGCCCGCGACAAGCGATCAACTGCCAGGGACTCCCGGCAAAAGTAGCGAGTAGCGACGCCGCCCCGAAGAGCACCAGACCGACCAGGAGCAATTTCCGCCGCCCGAACCGGTCGGACAGGCTTCCGGCCGTCAGCAGCAGCCCGGCGAACGCCAGGATGTAGGCGTCGATGACCCATTGGATGTCGGCCGGCGTCGCGCCCAGATCGCGCATCAGCGACGGGATCGCCAGGTTGAGCACGGTGTTGTCGACCACCAGAACCATCAGGCTCAGGCAGAGAATCAGCAGGATCCACCAGCGGCGCGGGTGTCCCGGAGCGGTTGACTCGAACGCTGTACTAGTCACTCGCACACTGTACGACAGACTCGTACGCCGTACCAGCGCGAGCTAGGATCACCCCATGGACTCGATCTGGACCCGCGAACGGCCGGCCCCCGCACGCGAGACGCTCAGTCGGGCCCAGATCGTCCATGCCGCGATCACCCTGCTCGACGCCGAAGGGCTCCAAGGCCTGAGCATGCGCAAGCTCGCGGCCAGACTCGACTCAGGCGCGACCAGCCTCTACTGGCACGTCCAGACCAAGGACGACCTGATCGAGCTGGTCATCGACGAGGTCTACGGCGAGGTCGACCTGCCGGAACCCGAGCTGGCCGGCTGGCGTCCCGGCGCGATCCTGTTCGCCCACAGCCTCCGCGCGGCGATCATGCACCACACCTGGCTACCCGAGGTCGTCTACACCCGGCCGAGCCTCGGCCCCAAGGCGATGTCACTCGGCGAGCGTGGACGGGTTCTGTTCGGCGCCGCCGGATTCGCCGACCGTGAGATCGACTACGCGATGGGCGCGGTGATGTCGTACGTGATCGGCGCCGCCCGCCGCGCCGGCGACATGATGCAGAACGAAGCCTTCGCCTTCGGCCTCGACAGCCTGCTCGACGGCCTCGACGCCCGCCTGAAGAAGTAGGTCGCCTGAAGAAGCAGGCGGGCTAGCCCAGGTAGATCGGGTTGGTCCAGGCCCGGCCGCCGGTGGCATCCTCGATGGTGATGCGGCAGTGGCTGCCGCGGAAGAGCGCGAGTGGGAGCGAGCAATCGGTCAGATCGGTGCCCTGGGCAACCTCTGCGCCGGGGTGGCCGCCGCTCAGCAGGATTTTCGTCGCGGGTGAGCAGTGGACCAGGACCACATCGCCTTCGATCCGTACGTCATACAGGTCGGGGCCGGTGCTGGAGTAGAAGTGGCCGGCCTTCAGCGCGGTCAGGAGTGCGTCCGGCTCGAGAGCTTCCGCGCGAACCTGGACCCAGGCCTGACACGGCGGCGGGTCCTGCGGTTGGAGGTGCGCGTCGTCGGCGGCGTACGTCGTGAGTCGGTGGCCGCGGTTCAGCAGAACGTCCGTGAGGTGCCAACTGTCGCCACGGTTCTCCCGGTCGGCGAGGGCGTTGTAGACCTCGACCGAGTGAGCCGCGTCCAGGCTCTCGGCGTCGGCTGCTGACAGCAGCGAGGCCGACGGATGCGCCATCCCGATGAACGCCCCGGCCGCCCGGGCCCGGCGCGCGAGCGATGGCCCCGTCTCCGCCTTCCCCGGCGGCTCGAAATCCAGCGGGAGGCCGACCGCCACGATGTGCCAGGACTGTCCCGCCTCGGTACGAGGCGCGTGCAACTCGGCGCCGATCAGCGTGGTGAATCCCTCCGACCGCAACATCCGCGTGTCAGTCACCGGGAAGCCGTACTCCGGCCGGAAGTGGTCGGTGATCGCCACGAAGTCGTAGCCGGCGTCGCGGTAGACTCGCGCGGTCTCGGCCGGCGACAGCGCTCCGTCGGAAACGTTCGAGTGGGTATGCAGATTCCCCCGCCAGAACCGTCCCGGGAGCCCGAACGGCAGCCCGGTCATCGACGCTGGGCGCGGGCGGAGGCGTACAGGCAGACGGCCGCCGCCGTCGCCAGGTTGAGGGACTCGGCGCGGCCGTAGATCGGCACCTTCACCGAGCGGTCGACGATGGCGTCGAAACCGTCGGGCAGGCCGTGCGCCTCGTTGCCGAACAGCCAGACGGACGGTTTGGCCAGCGTGCCGTCGTCGATGCACTCATCGAGGTCGGAGGAGCCGTAGCCGTCGGCGGCCAGGACCTGCAGGCCTTGGTCTCGCCAGGACTTGGCGGCCGTGACGATGTCGGCCTCGACCGTGATCGGGAGATGGAAAAGGCTGCCGACGCTGGCGCGGACGGCCTTCGGGTTGTGGGGGTCGACCGACTCGGCCGACAGTACGACGGCATCCGCGCCGGCCGCGTCCGCCGTACGGATCAGCGTGCCGACGTTGCCCGGGTCGCGGACCTGGACGCCGACCGCGACCAGCCGCGCTGTGCTCAGTACGGCGTCGGACAGCGGTACGTCGACCAGCTGGCAGACCGCGACAACGCCTTGCGACGTGACGGTCTCGCTCAACGCCTCGATCGCGGCGCGGTTGACGTCGTACCACGGGACGTCAGCGATCTGGGCGAGATCACGCAGGTCGCGGTGCCGGGTGGCGACGTCGGGCTCGGCGTACACCTCGACCACCAGTTCGCGGTGCTCGAGCGCCTCGCGGACAGCCTGGGGTCCTTCGGCCAGGAAGCGGCCGGTCTTGCGGCGGAACGCGCGAGTGGCGAGCCTCCGGGCCTGTTTGATCCGCACGGATTGCGCGGTCAGCAGACCTGGGCTCGCCACTCGGGGTGCTATCGGAGGGATGACGCGGCTCAGGCCGCGGCGTCGCTCTTGGCGTTGACGTCGGCCGGCAGAGCAGCCTTCGCCAGCGCGACCAGCGCCGAGAACGCCGGCGCGTCGTTGACGGCCAGGTCGGCGAGGATCTTGCGGTCGACCTCGATCTCGGCCAGGCGAAGACCCTGGATGAGACGGTTGTAGGTCAGGCCTTCGGCGCGGGCCGCCGCGTTGATCCGCTGGATCCACAGCTTGCGGAAGTCACCCTTGCGCGCCTTGCGGTCACGGTAGGCGTAGACGAGCGAGTGGGTGACCTGCTCCTTGGCCTTGCGGTACAGCCGCGAGCGCTGGCCGCGGTAACCGCTGGCCTGCTCGAGGACGACGCGACGCTTCTTGTGGGCGTTGACTGCCCGCTTCACGCGTGCCATGAGGTGTTACTCCTTGTATCTGCGCCGAGAAGGTGGTCCACCCGGCGGGGGTGTTCGGGGTGGGAAGGACTTCAGATGCCGAGCAGCTTCTTGGCCTTCTTGACGTGCGACGAAGCAACCTCAACGGTGCCCGACAGGCGGCGCTTGCGCTTGGTCGACTTCGCCTCGGCGAGGTGACGCTTGCCGGTCTGCTCGCGACGCAGCTTGCCCGAACCGGTCACCCGGACGCGCTTCTTCATCCCCGAGTGGGTCTTCATCTTCGGCATGGCTATGTACTCCTGGTTTTCTTCGTTGACTCGATCGGGGGTGAAGGCTCCGGTCTCGCGACCGGAGCGTCATGTCACTCCGGGTCGAGGTTGTCTGCCGGACCCTTCGGCTTCTTGGTGGCGCCGGCGGCCTTCTCGGCCTCGTAGGCCTTCAGCTGCTCGGCTCGCTCCAGCCGCTCGGCTTCGAGCTCGGCCTCGTGCTCGGCCTGCTTCTTGGCCTTCTCGGCTTCCACGTCCACGCGCGCCTCGGACTTCTTCTTGTGCGGTCCGAGCACCATGATCATGTTCCGGCCGTCCTGACGCGGCGACGACTCGACGAAGCCGAGCTCGCTGACGTCCTCGGCCAGCCGCTGCAGCAGCCGGAACCCCAGCTCGGGGCGGGACTGCTCACGACCGCGGAACATGATGGTGATCTTGACCTTGTCACCGGCACGGAGGAAGCGGACGACGTGACCCTTTTTGGTCTCGTAGTCGTGCGGGTCGATCTTCGGCCGCAGCTTCATCTCTTTGATGACGGTGTTGGTCTGGTTCCGGCGAGACTCGCGCGCCTTCTGCGCGGTCTCGTACTTGTACTTGCCGAAATCCATCAGCTTGCAGACCGGCGGGCGTGCCGTGGCCGCAACCTCGACCAGGTCGAGATCGGCTTCCTGTGCCAACCGAAGTGCGTCCTCGATCCGGACGATGCCTACCTGCTCACCGTTCGGTCCGACCAGGCGCACCTCAGGAACGCGGATGCGCTCGTTGACGCGCAGTTCAATGGTGATGGGTCCTCCTGGGTTGTTCGTTTACTGGGTACCACCTCGTGTCCGCACCGGGGCCGGAACAGCAAAAAGGCCCTCGTGCGTCCACACGAAGGCCCAATTCCCAGATCGACGGCTCCGCAACCCCGTTGCCGGGAACACGAGCCGTACAATTCGCCGCGATTCCCCGGCCGGAGCCTTGGAACCTCGACGTGACCGGGACCCGCCGACTCTTCGTCGACTGGGTGGGAGGTGGCCCTCCGCTTAGACTCGAACCGTTGGCAGCCCTTGAGTATTCCGCTCAGGGGTCACCGTCGGACCGGGTCGGTCGCCATGTAAGAGTAACAGCATGAGCGACCAAGTCTCCACTCCACCTGCAACCACCCCCGAACCGCCCGCTGAGGAGCAGTCCACGGTGGATCCGTTGTCGACGGTATCGCGGGACATCGCCGAGGTGCCGAGCGTGGAGATCATCTCGACCGCCGCCCTGCACCTGATGAGCGCCGCCGCGGTCCACCTCGGCCTGGCCGAGGACCTGCCCGAGCACCGCGATCTCGACGAGGCCCGGTCCCTGATCGACTCGCTGGCCGGCCTGCTCGACGCGGCAGCGCCGTCGCTGGGCCACCACCACGCAGCTCCCCTGCGCGACGGCCTCCGCTCGCTGCAGCTGGCCTTCCAGGAGGCCTCGACCATCCCCGACGAGCCCGGCGCGGGCCCCGGCGAGAAGTACACCGGCGCCGTCCACCCGGCCGCCGCTTCCCGCCCGCAGTACACCCGCCCCCTCCCAGTCGAGGATGTGCCGACCGACAGGTAGTGCACTCCGATACGCCGTACACAGGCTGACCGCCCACGCTCAAGTGCACTACCGCGCGTCGAGGACGTCCTATCGATCGGCACGGAAGGCTAGTGCGGGCGCACCTGGGAGAAGAAGTCCAGGATGCCCTGCGGACTGTCCGGCGCGAAGGAGATCAGCAGGTTGTCGGCCGACCCCTGGGCCGCTGACTCGCTGCGCGGGAACAGATCCGCCTCGTACTCCGCCAGCGCCGTCTCCCGATCGGCGTTGCGGGCGATCGCCTCGGCCAGCTCCGCACCGTCGAGCATCGCGAGGTTGGCGCCCTCACCGGCGAAGGGCGACATCACGTGAGCAGCGTCGCCGAGCAGCGTGACTCCAGGAACCCGATCCCAGCGATGACCGATCGGCAGCGCGTGGATCGGGCGGCCGACCAACTCCGTGTCCGCCTCAGTGACCAGCGCGCGCAGGTCATCGCTCCAGCCTTCGAAGTTCTCCAGCAGGGTGAGCTTGGCTTTCTCCGTGTCCGTGAAGTCGATCGCGGTCGACCAGTCGGCCGGGACCATCAGCGCGGAGTAGATGTGCAGCGACCCGTCGGTCTCGCGGTGAGCGAGGAAGCCACGGCTGTCACCGAGCGCCATCATCATGCCCGGGCCGACCAGTGCGGCAGCCGCCGGATGACGCTCGTCGGCCTCTTCGAGGCTGAACTCGACAAAGGACAAACCGGTGTAGACAGGCACGGCATCCGACACCAGCGGCCGCACCCGCGACCAGGCGCCGTCCGCACCGATCAGCAGGTCGGTGGTGAAACTGTTGCCATCGGCAAGCGTCACCTCATGCCGTCCGTCGCCGAGCGCCCGCATCCCGGTCGCCTTCGCGCCCCAATGCACCGCCTCAGAAGGCAGCGAGTCGAGCAGCAGGTCGCGCAGGTCGCGCCGGTTGATCTCGGGGCGATCGCCCGCATCACCCTCGTCGGCGTCATCGTCGCTGGCAAGCCGGACGGTGCCCTGGCTGTCGAGGATGCGCATCGCCTGCCCGCCTTGATGAACAAGCGTGCGGAACTCGTCGTACAGGCCGGCCGCTCGCAGTGCTGCTTGGCCGGACTCGACATGCATGTCGAGCATGCCGCCCTGGCCGCGGGCAGTGGCCGAGGCGTCCAGGTCGAAGACAGCGGACTCGATGCCGTTGACGTGCAGGACACGGGCGAGCGTGAGCCCGCCGAGCCCCGCGCCGATGATCGCGATCGGGTAGTGGGTGGTCATGTCAGTCTCCTTCGGGTCGCGGGGTGGCAAGCACCCCGTTGATCAGTACGCGGAATCCCCAGCTGAGCCGCGCCTCACCAGGACCGCTCAACAAGTCATCACCATGAGCCGCCAAGTGCGGCCTGTTCTCCGACGCCCGCAGTGCCCGCACCAGCGGCCCGGCGTCGGCCTCGGGTGGGCCCTGACGCGGATCAGTCGGCGCATGCTCAGCAGCCGACGAGGTGGCGAAGTGGAGCAGGATGTCCACGCCCCAGGCCGCCTGCGCTTGCGGCACCCCACCCTCTGCGAGCAGTGCGAGCACCCCTTCGAGCAGGTCGAGGTAGTGCTCCCCCGCAGGCCGAGCCACCAGAGCCGCCTGCGCCAGCCCCGGGTACTCGAAGAGCACCCCGGCGTACGACGTCAGCACCTGCTCCAACCGCTCCCGCCAGTCCCCCGCAGCCGTCACCGGCTCCAGATCGACAACACCGAGCAGCTCATCCAGTACTGCGGCATGCAACTCAGCCGTATTGCGCACGTACACGTAAAGCGACGCCGCCCCCGTGTCGAGCTCCTGCGCCAACCGCCGCATGGTCACCCGGCCAAGTCCCTCGGCCCGGACCAACTCCACAGCGGTCGCCACAATCCCGTCCCGCGTCAATGCCGGCTTGGCAGGTCGCTCCCGCCGGCTCTTCGATTCGCTGCCCATGTCTTCGACCATACACGAACATGTTCGTAACGAACATGTTCGTCAGATCACAAAAGCAAGCCCGCGCCGGGGAAAGGAGGCTCGGCGCGGGCTTGCTGGTCCCTGGATCAGGCGAAGACCTTCACTTCGTAGATGCGGGCGGCGGGGTCGGTGCCTTGGGTGGGAGTGGTGATGTTGAGGCGGACGTAGCGGGCCGAGACGCCGGCCACCGAATGCGTGGTGACGCCAGCGGTGTTGTTGGTGACGGTGGCCCGAGTGGTCCAGGTGGAGCCGTCCGGGGACGTCTGCAGGGTGAAGGCTCGGGTGTTGTAGGAGGCGGACTCGCCGCCGGCCGAGGCGTGCGAGATCTCGACGGACCCGAGCGCTTGTGAAGTACCGAGGTCCACCTGCAGGAACTTGGTCGCGACCAGGGAGCAGAACTTGTCGGAATTGCCGCCGGAGACGCTGCCGTTGAAAGCCTTGGCGGGGCCCTCGGTGGAGGCACAGGAAGCCGAGCCGGTGGCCGGCTTGTTGAGGGCGAGGTCCGCCGGGCCGCCGGTGCCGCCCGCCATCGCCGACGTCATCTCGCGCGCCCATTGCCACGGTGCCGAAGTACCGCCCGGGTCGGAGTTGAAGTACTCCCAACCATCGACGCCGCCGAAGGTCGGGTACTTCGCGACGAGCGCGGCAAGGGTGCTCTTCAGCGTCGGCAACGCGACGTACCCACCGCAGTTGGCCGAGTTCGTCACCACGCCCGCGACCACCTTCGACGCCGGGATCAGGCCGCGGTTGATGATGTTGTCGTAGCCGGTGGTGTTGGCCATCGAGCCCCAGCCGCAGTAGAACTGCGCGTTGTACCAGTCGATCTTGGCGCCGCGATCGCGTTCCAGCGTCTCGTAGTTGAAGCCCGACAGGTTGCCGCCACCGGTCAGCGCCGGCGCGACCGGTGCCAGCGTGATGATGAAGCCGGTGCCGAAGTCGGTGGTCAGCTGGTCGATCAGCCGGTTGATGCCGGCCTGCGACATGCTCTCCTCGACGTCCAGGTCGAGCCCGTCCAGCCCGTACGTCGTGACCAGGTTCTTCAGCCTCGGGTAGTACGTGGTGAAGTCGGTGTCGAGCCGCTGGAAGCTTCCTTGCGCCGCGCCGCCGACGAAGGCCGAGACCTTGACGCCGGCCGCCTGCATCGCGTGCAGGTCGGCCCACATCTGGGTGAACTTCGCGGCCTCGGGCGGATCGTCGTTGAGGTGCACGACGTCCGGGTCGAGGTGGATCGCCCCGACCAGGACGTTCGTGACGCCGGTGTTGTTGTCGGTCAGCGCCTTCGGCGAGACGTAGACGCCGTTGACGTACTGGGTCTGGTAGTAGACGACGACCCGCTTGCTGTCGGCCGTCGTACCGGCCTGGGCCGTGCCGGTCGACAGCACGGCTGCACCGAGCAGCACCGCAGTCGCCAAACTGATTGCCTTACGCAACATGTCGAGCTCCTTGCAATGGGCGGATTGCAAACAGTGGAACTAACCCTTCACGGCGCCCTCCTCGACGCCCTTGAAGAAGAAGCGCTGCAGGGTCGCGAACACGATCACGATCGGGATGAACGCGATCATCGTGCCCGCGGCGATCAGCCGGGGGTTGTTGCTGAAGGTGCCGGACAGGTACTGCAGCCCGACGGTCAGCGTGTACTTGTCCGGATCGGTCAGCACGATCAGCGGCCAGAGGAAGTCGTCCCAGGCGCCGATGAAGGAGAAGATCGCCACCACGCTGAGGGTTCCGCGCACACTCGGCAGCGCGATGTAGACGAACCGCTGCCAGACGTTCGCGCCGTCCACCACCGCCGCCTGGTCCACCTCGAGCGGCAGCGACCGGAACGCGTTGTACATCAGCAGCACGTTCAGCGCGCCGATCATGCCGGGCAGCGCCACCCCGAACAGGGTGTTGGCCAGTCCGAGCTCCCGCACGGTGACGTACTGCGAAATGATCGTCACCTCGCCCGGCAGCACCAGCGTCGCCAGGAACAGCCCGAGCACGATCTTGCGGAACCGGAACTCCAGCCGGGACAGCGCGAAGCCGGCCAGCGACGATCCGACGATGTTGCCGCCGATCACCAGGACCGCGACCTCGATCGAGTTGCGCATGTAGTTCCACACCGGGATGGTGTCGGCCACCTCGCCGTAGTGCGACAGGGTCGGCTGGGACGGCAGCAGCCGCGGGATCCGGGTGTAGATGTCCTCCCCCGAGCCCTTCAGCGAGGTGGACAGCTGCCACAGGAACGGCCCGATCGTGATGAGCAGCACGAACACCAGCAACAGGTACCGGACGACCTTCTCGGCCGGCGACAACGAGTTGAAGCTGAACGTCCCCCGCTTCCGCTTGCGCGGCGGCGTACCGGAGGAGTCCGGCACGGCGATCGGGCGCACAGGGTCGGTCACCGTGGTCATCGGGCCTCCCGGTCTGGACTGAGGAGCGAAGCGACAAGGGAAGACCGGGAGTTCAGCCCCATGACCCGCCGAGCCGGAGGCGAGGCCAAAAGTACAGTCACGCGTCCGCCGCCTTTCGGTTCATCCGGGCCAGTACGAGCATCGGTACGACGGTGACGAAGAACAGCACGATCGACAGGGCGGACGCGTAGCCGAGGTTGCCCTCGAAGCCCTGGCTGTACTGCTGGATCAGCATCACCACCGAGTTGTCCCGGCCGCCCGGACCGCCCTTGCCGCCGGACAGGATGAACAGCTCGGAGAAGACCCGCAGGGCCGACACCGAGATCAGGATCGAGATCAGCACCATCGTTCCCCGGACACCGGGAATCGTCACGTTGAGGAACCGGCGGAAGGCCGACGCGCCGTCGACCGCGGCGGCCTCGTGCAGCTCACGGCCGACGTTCCCGAGGGCGGCCAGGTAGATGATCATGTAGTACCCGAGCCCCTTCCAGATCGTCAGACTGATTGCACTGAGCAACAAAAGCCACTGGTCGGACAGGAACGGTAGCGGCCCGGAGATCACGCCGAGCTTCTCGGCCAGGCCGTTGACCAGGCCGCGGTCGTCCAGGATCCACTGCCAGATCAGCGCCACCACCACGGCCGAGGCCACCACCGGGGTGTAGAAGGCGGTCCGGAAGAAGGTGATCCCGGGCAGCTTCTTCTCCACCAGCACGGCGAGCAGCAGCGGCAGGATGGTCAGGAACGGCAGGCAGACCACCATGTAGATGACGCTGTTCAGCAGCGCCCAGCGCAACTGCTCGTCGTGCAGCAGGGCCTCGAAGTTCTTCAGCCCGACGAAGGTGCCGCCGCCGATCGGCTTGGCGTTGGTGAACGACAAGATGACGGTGTTGATCGACGGCCAGAGGTTGAACACCAGCAACCAGGCGAGTGCCGGGATCACCAGCACCCACGGCGTGAACCAGCGGTGGTAGCGCATCGATCAGGACGCGAGCAGCTGGTTGGCCTTCGCCACCGCCGCGTCGAGAGCCTGCTGGGACGTCACCTTGCCGGAGATGGCCAGCGAGATCTGCTGGTTGATGAAGTCGTTGGTCGCCCCGCTGATCACGGCCGGCTGCAGCGACTTGGCCTTGGCCAGCGACTCGAACGCGAGCACCTTGGCGTCCGACTCCGGGGTCCCGTCGCTCTTGGAGAAGTACGGGTCGTTCGCCGAGGCCTTGGTGGACGGGAAGATGTTGACGATCTTCGCGAACGCGGCCTGATTCTCGGCGTTGGTGACGAACCGGGCCAGCGCGATCGCGGCCGCCTGGTTCTTGGTCTTGGCCGAGACGGACAGGCCCTGGACGTACAGCGGCGGGGTGTCCAGCGCCGGCGACGCGACGATCTTGCCCTTCAGCGACGGGTTGTCCTTCTGCATGTCGACGATCGCGTTGCCGCCGCCGGTGGTCCAGGCGACCTTGTTCTGGGTGAAGAGCTTGGAGTTGCCCAGGTACTCCTGGGTCAGGATGTCGCGCGGCAGGTAGCCGGCCTTGTAGGCGGCGGCGTACTTGTCCAGCAGCGCGACAGCCTCCGGGGTGTTGAAGGTGAACTTCTTGCCGTCGTCCGACAGCACCTTGACGCCGGCGTTGGTGAAGTCGCCGATGCCGGGCAGCCGGCTCATCATGTACTCCTTGCCGCCCGACTTGTCGTGCATCACCTTGGCCGCGGCCAGCAGTTCGTCGAAGGTCTTCGGCGGGTTCTTCGCGTCCAGCCCGACGGCCGCGAACTTGGTCGCGTTCCAGTAGTCGATGTCGGTGTTCAGGTACCACGGGTAGCCGAAGGTGCCGCTCTGCCCCTGGTACTGGTACGCCTGTACGCCGCCCTCGACGTACTCCTCGGCGATCTTCGGGTCGGCCGCGCCGACGTCGAGCAGCATCGACTGCTTGGCCAGCGGCAGCGCGAAGTCCGGCGGCAGGTTGACGACGTCGGGCAGATCGCCGGCCGAGGCCTGGCTCAGCACCTTCTTGTCGTAGCCGTCACCGGGCTGGTCGAGCCAGGTCACCTTGGTGCCCGGGTACTTCGCCTCGAAGGCCTTGATCACGCCTTCGACGTACGAGGTGAACTTCGGCTTGAGGGCCCAGGTCTGGAAGCTGACATCACCCGTCACCTGGGCGTTCGCGTCAACGGTGGGCTTGCTCCCGGACGACGTGTCGTCGGAGGAACCGAGGCCACAACCAGCAAGAGTGAGGGCCGCGACGGCAAGAGCTGCCACCCCGGTCAGACGACGACTACGCATGGAATTCTCCTGAGGTGATAAACCGGTATAGCTCCTGCACTATCCACATCGTAGAATCCGCTGTCAAGGGGACACTGAGGTAAGGGAGGCTCCCGATGGCACGACCGACGATCGCGGACATCGCCGACAAGGCGGGCGTGTCCAAGGGCGCGGTCTCGTTCGCGCTGAACGGGCGGCCCGGGGTGAGCGACGCGACCCGGGCACGGATCCTGCAGATCGCCGAGCAGATGAGCTGGCGCCCGCACAGCGCCGCCCGCGCGCTCGGCGCCTCCCGGGTGGACTCCGTCGGGCTGGTGATCGCCCGGCCGGCCCGCACGCTCGGCGTCGAGCCGTTCTTCGCCCACCTGCTCTCCGGCCTGCAGTCCGGGCTGTCCACGCACTCGATCTCGCTGCAGTTGCTGATCGTCGAGAACACCGAGGCCGAGATCGAGGTCTACAAACGCTGGGCCTCCGAGCACCGCGTCGACGGCGTGATCCTGGTCGACCTGACCGTTCGCGACCCGCGGATCGACGCCCTGCGCGCGCTGGAACTGCCCGCGGTGGTGATCGGCGGCCGCGGCGGCAAGGGCGCGCTCGCCTCCGTCTGGGCCGACGACCGGGACGCGATGCTCTCGATCGTCGACTACCTGGCCGCGCTCGGCCACCGCCGGATCGCCCACGTGGCCGGTACGCCGAACTTCCAGCACACCCAGCGCCGGATCCGGGCCGTCCGCGACGCCGCGCCGCGCCTGGGCCTGATCGACGCCCCGTCGTTGACCACCGACTTCAGCGACGCCGAGGGTGCCGCCACCACGCGCAAACTGCTCTCCCAGGCGGACCGCCCGACCGCGATCGTCTACGACAGCGACGTGATGGCCGTGGCCGGCCTGGGGGTCGCGATGGAGATGGGCGTCTCCGTCCCCGGCGACCTGTCGATCGTCGCCTTCGACGACTCGATCCTGACCCAGCTGATGCATCCGGCGCTGACCGCGCTGTCCCGCGACACCTTCGAATTCGGCCGCCAGGCGGCCGAGGTGCTACTCGAAGTGATCGCCCATCCCGCCAACGTGATCAACCTGCGGACCGCCGACCCGGTGCTGACGGTTCGCGAGTCCACTGCCCCACCCAGCTCCTGAGCGCGTGGCTGGCGGTTTTTGCTAAACCGATTTAGCATCCTTCTCATGCTCTCGGATCCCGCCACGCCCCGGTTCGGCGCGAACTACGTCCCGTCGTCGGGGTGGTTCTACAGCTGGCTCGACTACGACCCGGCGGCGGTCCGCCGGGACTTCGCCGATCTGGCCGGGCTCGGCCTCGACCACGTCCGGGTGTTCCCGATCTGGCCGTGGATCCAGCCGAACCGGGCGATCATCCGCGAGCGCGCGATCGACGACCTGCTCGACCTGATCGACGCCGCCGCCGAGCACGGCCTGACGGTCGCGGTCGACCTGATCCAGGGACACCTGTCCAGCTTCGACTTCCTGCCGTCCTGGGTGCTCACCTGGCACAGGAGCAGCCTGTTCGAGAGCGAGACGGTGCGCGACGGACTGACCGCGTACGTCGATGCCGTCGCGCGCGCGGTGGCCACCAAGCCCAACGTCTTCGCGATCACCCTGGGCAACGAGGTCAACAACCTCTGGCCGGACAGCTCGACGACGCCGGAGGCCTCGACGCGCTGGGCCCACGATCTGCTGCTGACGCTGCGGAAGGCCGCGCCCGACGTCCTCGCGCTGCACTCGGTCTTCGACGACGCCTGGTACAAGCCGGACCACCCGTTCCTCCCGGCCGACGTCGTCGACCTGGGTGATCTGAGCACCGTCCACTCGTGGGTTTTCAACGGGGTCTCACGGGTGGACGGCCCGCTCGGTCCGGCGACGCTGACGCATGCCGACTACCTGGTCGAGCTCGCGGCCGCCACCTCGCTGGACAGCTCCCGAGCCGTGTGGTTGCAGGAGATCGGCGTACCGGGTCCGGACATCCCGGTCGAACTGCAGGCGGAGTTCACGCGCCGTACGGTCGAGCTGGTCGTCCACAATCCGGCGCTGTGGGGTGTCACTTGGTGGTCCTCGCACGACATCGACCGGCGGCTGCTCGATTTTCCGGATCGTGAGTACGACCTGGGCCTGTTCACGGTCGACCACCAGCGCAAGCCGGCTGCGCAGGCGTTGGCCGACGTCATCGCGGAGGTGCGCGCGAACGGCGTACGGGCTCAACCAGCCACCACCCTGATGAGCCCGCTCAACCCACGCACCGAACCAGGGCGCCGCGGCGAGCTCGCGCCCGGCAGCGACTTCCACCGCAGCTGGGTCGAAGCCCGCACAACCGGCCCGGTCCGCATCGCCTTCCCCACCTGACCCTGTTCAAGGACGCCGGTCGATGAGGGCCTGGATGCCGTCGAGGATTCGGTCGAGGCCGAAGTCGAAGTCGAAGTCGTCGTCGAGGGTGTCCTCGTACTCCTGGTTCGTGTACATCGCCAGGAGGCGGTCGTAGCCGGCTGCCTGTAGGCGGGGCACCAGGAATTGGCCGACCGCCATCGACTCGACCGGAGCCGAGTCGCTTGCGCCCAGTTGGCGGGCGAGGTTGGCGTAGCTGCGTGCGTAGCCGTCGAAGAGGACCGCGCAGCCGAGGGCGTCATGCTGGCTCAGGCCGGTGTCTTCCATCACCGCCAGCAGCGTCTCCACCCAGTGCAGCAGGTTGGGTGTGACAGGGGCGCCGCGGATGGGGACGTCGAGCAGCCATGGACGTTCGGCGTACCGGTCGACCTGGGCCTTGACCCAGGCGCGGGCTCCGGCGCGCCAGCCGGGCGCGGCGGCGATGTGCTCCGGCGCGCGGCCCCACGCCTTCTCCGCGACGAGGACGATCAGCTCGTCCTTGGAGGAGAGGTAGCGGTACATCGCGTTGGTGGAGACGCCGAGGTGGGCCGCGATCTTCTGCAGCGAGATGGCCTCGAAACCCTGCGCGTCGCCGAACTCGATCCCGGTGGCGACGATCTGGTCGACCGACAGCGCCGGCTTCGGGCCGCGGCGCTGGACCGGGTGCACGCCCCAGGACAGGGCAAGGCCGGGCGGTAGCTGCGCCGGCTCGTCTGTCATACCCCCATCCTTCCGCACCCGGGCGCGGGGCGCAGGAAGGTCTGGCACCCGGCGCGTAGGGGGCCTGACACCACCGCTGGAACGGGTTCCAAGACCATCCAAGTGAAACTGTTCAATCCCTACGCTGTTTTCCATGAACACACTCAACGCAACCCTCGGCCCGCTGGTCTCACCCGACGAGCTGGAGCTCAGTCACACCGACAAGCAGGTGGCGCACGTCAAGATCGAGAGCGCCGCCCGGCAAGGAATCCTGTCCGCACAGCAGGCTGCCGACCGGCACCGGCTGCTGAACGCATCCCACCAACGCGGCGAGTTGCGCGAAGTACTGGCCGGTCTGCACGACGCGGTACCGCCGACCGGGCTGACCCTCGCGCTGCGGATCGCGGCGGTCGGCTGGCTCGCGGTCTGCGTGATCCAGTTCGTCATCTGGGTCGTGCTCGCCGCCTTCGGACACCTCGACTGGCCGTGGTGGCTGTGGTCCGACGTGGGTCTCGGGCTCGCGGTCGGGGTGTTGTGGTGGTCGAACGAGTCGTACCACCGCAAGTCCCGGCTCGACCCCCGGACTGCTCGATGAAGGCGCCGGTTCAGCTCAGCGAAGTACAGAAGGTGTATGGCTCCGGGCCCGGCGCGGTGACCGCGCTGGGCGGGGTGAGCTACTCCTTTGCCCAAGGCACCTTTACCGCGGTGATGGGTCCGTCCGGTTCCGGCAAGAGCACGTTGCTGCATTGTGCAGCCGGGCTGGACGAGCCCAGCTCGGGCGAGGTGCACCTGGCCGGTACGCCGTTGCGCGGCCTCGACGAGACCGCGTTGACCGAGCTCCGGCGTGAGCATGTCGCCTTCGTGTTCCAGGCGTTCAACCTGATGCCGGCGCTGACCGTGCGGCAGAACATCATCCTGCCGCAGACGCTGGCTGGGCGGACGCCGGACGAGGCGTGGGTGACCGAGGTCATCAAGCGGGTCGGGCTCAGTGAGCGGACTCGGCACCGGCCGAGTGAGCTGTCAGGTGGTCAGCAGCAGCGGGTCGCAATCGCTCGAGCGCTGGCTGGGTCGGCGGCGATCACCTTCGCGGATGAGCCGACGGGTGCCCTCGACACCCAGACCGCGCTCGAAGTACTCACGCTGCTCCGCGACCAGGCCCGCGCCTCCGGCCAGACGATCGTGATGGTCACCCATGACCCGGTCGCCGCCTCGTACGCCGACAACGTCGTCTTCCTCGTCGACGGCCACATCGTCTCCGAGTCCCCCGCACCCACGGCCGAAAGCGTCGCGGCGGAACTCGCCAAGCTGTCCCGCCTTGCCCGCCGAGGCGCCGCCGCTGCCGCTGCCGGCGACTCGACTCCGGGGGTGCTGACATGATCCGGCTCGCTCTGTCCAGCCTGCGGTTTCGTGCCGCGGCCTTCCTCGCGATCTTCGTCGCCGTGCTGCTGGGTAGCTCGCTGATGTCGGCGGCAGGCGGGCTGCTCGAGACTGGACTGCGACTCAACGCAGCGCCACAACGCCTAGCCGGTGCGCCGATCATCGTCACCGGCCGCCCGGCCTACCACCCGCCGAACGGCTCAGGGTCCGTCGCGTACCCCGAACGCCACGGCGTCGACCCAGCTCTGGTCGCCAAGCTGGCAAACACTCCGGGCGTCGCCAAGGCGATCCCCGATGTCTCCTTCCCCGCTGTCGTTGCCCAGGACAAGGACAACGGAAGGAAAGCGGAGGAGGAAGGCGGCGGCAAGGTCGCCGAGGCGGGCAACGGCGCCGCCGCTGAGCTGGATGGCAGCGACGGCGCGGGGCTGGGCGGCCATGCCTGGGGCTCGGCGGCGCTTACGCCGTACAAGCTGATCGCCGGCGCGGCGCCAGCGACCGGGCAGGTCGTCCTCGACAACCGGCTGGCGCATGGCGCAAAGCCGGGTGACAAGGTGCGCGTCATCGTCAGCGGTACGGCCCGCGAGTTCGTCCTCGCCGGGGTGGCCTCGCCGCAGCACGAGGTCGACGTACCGTCCATCTTCTTCGCCGCGGCTGACGCCGCTGCAGCCGGCGCCAGTCGCCCGGCCCTGTCCGTTCCGGCTCGCGTTGACGCTATCGGCGTCTTTCCGGCTGCCGATACTTCGGTGGCTGAGCTGGTCAAGCGGTTGGAGCTGCCCGAGGGGGTGTCCGCGCTGACTGGGGATGATCGGGGTGCGGCCGAGTTCGCGGGGATTGCGACGAGTTTGCCGCTCATCATCTTGTCCGGCGTGTTCGGTGGCATGGTCGCGGTGGTGATAGCGCTGGTCGTGTCGGCGACGATCGGGGTGTCGGTGCGGCAGCGGCGGCGGGAGTTGGCGTTGTTGCGGGCGAGTGGAGCGACGCCTGGGCAGGTGCACAAGATGGTCGTCGCCGAGACGATGCTGGTGGCGGTCGTCGCGCTGATCGGTGGGTTGCTGCTGGGGCGCACGATGGGTCGGTGGATCTTCGGGATGCTGAGCGGGAACGGCGTCGTACCGGCTGCTCTGCGGTTTGACCAGGGCCCGCTGCCGTTCGCGGGGGCTGCCGTGCTGACGCTCGTGATTCTGCGGCTCACGGTTGGGTTCGCGGCTGGGCGGGCTGCCCGGATCAGGCCGATTCAGGCGCTGACGGAGGCTGCGGTACCGCCGGTGGTGATCGGTCGGGTGCGGCTGATCATCGGGGCGGTGTTCGCCGCGGCGACGGTCGGGGTCGGGATGTCGACGATCTTCATGAGTCCGACGAACGCCGCCGCGATCGGTGGGCCGGCCGTGCTCACCGGGTCGATCGCGGTCGCCGTGCTCGGTCCGTTGGTGATTCGCGCGATGCTCACCGATCGGATCACGGCGTTCCTCGAGCGGCGGGCGGGGACGAACGGCGTACTGGCCGCGATCAATCTGCGGGTGAGGGCCGTGCAGTTCGCGGCGATCCTGGTGCCGATCACGCTGGCCACGGCGATTGCGCTGGGCAACATCTACTCGCAGACGACCCAGCAGAAGGCGGCTGTCGAGGCGTACACGGACAATCTGATCGCCGATACCGTCATCACGAGTGCGGTGGGCGGGATTCCGGCCGGGATGTTCGATCAGGTGCGGAGTGCTCCGGGGGTGACGGCGGCGTCGGAGCTGGTGCGGAGCAAGGGGTGGATCGAGGAGCCGTACGACACCACTCACACGAGCGATCCGTGGCCGTTGCTCGGGCTGAACGGGCCTGTTTACAAGGGAAAGGTTCGGGCTGGTTCGCTGGATCAGCTGACCGGTGACACCGTTGCGCTGCCGCCGGGTGCGGCCAGGCATTTGAAGGTCGGCGTCGGGGATCAGATCGGCGTGCGGCTGGGCGACGATGCGCTGGTCAAGGTGAAGATCGTGGCGCTGGTCGAGGGGACTTCGGGGTATGAGTCGATTCTGTTGCCGTCGGCGCTGTTGGCGGCGCATACGACGGCTGGGCTGCCTTCGCAGATCCTGTTGAAGACGTCGAAGCCGGTCGACGTGGGGAATTGGCTGGGGACGACGGTTGGTGGGTGGGCGTTGCTCTCCGCGGAGTACGACGCCGGGCTCGGGATCGACGCTTGGATCGCTTATCTGCTGGCGGCGATCGCGATCGCTTACACGGCGATCGCCTCGATCAACACGATCGCTGTCGCGGTGCTGGACCGGCGGCGGGAGTTCGGGTTGCAGCGGCTGACCGGGTCGACGCGCAAGCAGGTGTCGAAGATGCTCTACCTCGAGAACCTGGTGATCGCTGCTCTGGGCCTGGTGCTCGGCTTGGTCGCCGCCTGCTTCAGCGTCTTCCCGATCGCGATCGCAACCCGAGGCTGGCCGATCCCCTCCGGCCCCATCTGGGTCCTCCTCGGCTGGGTCGTCCTCGTCCTGCTCCTGGTCGTGCCAGTCACCGGCATCGCCGCCCGCCTGGCCATGCGCCCCAAGCCCATGGACGCCGTCAACTCGCCGGCCGGGTGACCCTGGGAGCCGCTCCAGCCGGTGACTTCAGTCGCCGGTGGAGATCCAGCCGTAGCCGCCGTCTTCCAGTCTGACCACCTGGAGGCCGGCGGCTATCCGGCGTACGTCGTCGGTCTCGATCACCGCTGGAGCGGGGCCGGCCACGTCGAGCACGATCGCGGCGGCGCCTTCCTGGATCGCGGCGGTCGCGACCAGCTGCGCCAGAGCGGGCATCGGCCGCGCCTCCGGGCTCCAGAGCTTCAGGCTCTCGGTGCTCGTGAACGCCAGCAACGCGTTCCGTCCGTCCTGCCCTTTCAGCAGCGCGACAGCCATGTCCGAGGTCTTGTCATGGGCCAGCCCACGCTCGTCGTACTCGACCTCCCCCAGCATCGCCACCACCGGCACCAGCAACCGAGCCTTGGTCAACGCCGCCAGAACCGCCCCCTGATCCCGCCGGACCAGCGCCTCGCTGAGCGCAGCATCAGCTGAGCCGTCATCATCATCGAACCCGGTGAAGGCAAGCTTGCGTTCTGGTTGCACGGGTCTCATTGTCCGCTCAGCCTCCCCGGAGCACGGTTTCAGGGTGGTGTCAGGGCTGTTCCCCCCTTGGTTCACGGCGTTCCTGTGCGAGCCTGGGTATGTGCCTGACTTCAACGATCTGACGCTGCTGCCGTTCTGTGCCGGCCTCACGCTGCTCGGCCTGATCGGTTCGTGGGCCGCCTGGCGGCGCCGCGGACTCGCTTCGGGCGTCCGCGGCGTGGCTTGGTCGCTGCTCCCGGTCTCGCTGTACCTGACCGGGCTGCTCGAGCTGATCTGGGACGTGGTGAAGTCCGTGAGCAGCTGGGTCACGCACCTGATCTTCTCCCCCACGGTGTGGGCCGGCGTGGCGCTGTTCGGCGTCTCGGTCGTGCTCTACGTCGTCTCCGGCTTGGCCAAGGGCCGGGGTGGGAACAGGGAGAAGGCACCCAAGCCCCAGTCGGCCACCCGGCCGGCCTCTGACGCGATCGGTGAACTGACCGCCGGCGGCCCCGCCCCGGCCACCGCCGCGGGGCCCGCCAAGACCCCCAAACCGGCCAAGGCCCCCAAGGCGGCGAAGGGTCAGGATTCGTCGGAGTTCGACGAGATCGAGGACATCCTGAAACGCCATGGAATCAACTAATCGCCTGACCAGCGACCCCCTGACCACCCATCCGGTGACCATCGACAGCCTGCTCGACCATGTCCAGGCGGCCCCCGCCCGGCTCGGCAAGACCCGGCTGATCAGCATCGACGGCCCGGCCGGATCCGGCAAGAGCACCCTGGCCGACCGCTTCGCCGCGCGTGCGGAGGCGCGCGGCCTGCGAACCACGGTGCTCCACATGGACGACCTGTACGCCGGCTGGGACGGCGCAGTACAGGGTTTCGCCCTCCTGCGAGACCACGTACTCACCCGCCTGGCCGACGGCCGCGAGGGACGGTACCGGCGCTACGACTGGGCTGCCGGAGCGTACGCGGAGCTGCACCTCGTGCCGGCGACTGTCGAGCTCCTGATCGTCGAAGGCGTCACCTCCTGCGACCGCGACGCCGACACCTGGCAGTCGCTGAAGATCTGGATCGAGACGACCAACGAGGTCCGCCTCGACCGTGGCATCGAGCGCGACGGCGAAGCCCTCCGTGACCAGTGGCTCGACTGGATGCGCTGGGAACGCGACCACTTCGCCATCGAGAACACCCGCACCCGCGCCAACCTGATCGTCGACGGCGACCCCACCCTGCCCCACGACCCGGACCTCGAACTCATCACCAAATCCGTCAACCTCCCCCACGACTCAGCCGCGTCCTGAGCACACTTTGTGTCCCACCTGAGCATCCAGCGGCCACCGATTCGCTCAGGTCGAGCACAAAGTGGCACGGCCAGTAGGCGAGGATGGGTGGATGAGCGTTCTGCCGTCGGGTGAGCAATGGACCATTCGCGCCGGGGAGTACTCCGGGACCGTCGTGAGCGTGGGAGGTGGGTTGCGGGGGCTCTCGTACGCCGGACGCGAAGTCCTACTCGGCTACCCCGAGGACCAACCCGCCCGAGCAGGCATCGGCCAGCACCTGATCCCGTGGCCGAACCGGATCACCGACGGGAAGTACACGTTCCAGGGCGTCGACCAGCAGCTGTACCTGACCGAGCCGGCCCGGAGCAACGCGATCCACGGCCTGACCCGCTGGGCCAACTGGGAGCGGGCCGACGACGGCAGCGACGAGTCACTCGTCGAGGTCGGCTACCGGTTGCACGGGCAGCCGGGGTACCCGCACCAGCTCGACCTGACCCTTACCTACCAGCTCGACGCGACCAACGGTCTGACCGTCACGGCCCGCGCGGTCAACGTGGGCGCCGGCGACGCGCCGTACGGTTATGGCACCCATCCGTACCTCACCGTCGGGCGGCAGATCGACGAGTGCGAGCTCGAGTTCACGGCCGCGGACTGGCTGGAGGTCACCCCCGACCGGCTGAGCCCGATCGGACTCGCGCCGGTCGCCGGCTCGCAGTACGACTTCGGCCAGGCTCGCCGACTCGGGGACCTGGACATCGACAACGCCTTCACCAACCTGCCGACCCCCTGGGAAGTCCGGCTCACCGACCCCGCCACCGGCAACTCGGCCCGCCTGACCAGCGATACCAAGTGGATGCAGCTCTACACGGCCAACGCGATCGACCGCGTCGGTCTGGCCGTAGAACCCATGACGTGCCCACCCGACGCCTTCATCACCGGCACCGACCTGGTCGTGCTCGAACCTGGTGAAGAACACATCACCAGGTTCACCGTCAGCAGCTGAGCGGGCCCTACTTGGTTTCGTAGTACATCTCGTCCACGCTGTCCTCGGAGTGGCGGCAGTAGATTCTCGAGGCCGGGTTGTCGGACACCGATCCGTTGCCCCAGACCCAGGGACCGTAGGACGTGTACCAGCCGCTGCCGACGACGCCGGAGGGGCCGCTTCGAAATGTCTAGAAATCAGGAGCCGGCTCCGTGCGAGCGGGCCACGGCCGCCAGCTCCTTGGCGGCCCGGCTTGCCCGGGCGCCTTCGGAGGCTTGGACCGCGAGGATGCCCAGGCGGTTGCCCTCGGTGTCGAAGAGCTGCAGCCAGGGGTCGCCCGAGCGGAACCGCAACGCCTTCACGTCCTGCCACGAGTACCGGTAGGTGCGGAAGACGTTGCGCACCCGCAGGCTGTCCTCGTACGCCGTGACGCGAACCGTCGCCATCCGGTACAGCAGGTAGAGCACCGTGCCGAAGAACGCGAGCAAGGTGAGCTGCTGGAAGAGGCTGAAGGTGTCGCGGGACTCGGGCGACAGCCGGAACCAGATCACCCCGAAGACGGCGACGATCGACAGTCCCATCACGCCGGCCATCACGGCGATGGCCCACGGATGGAACGTCCACAGCGCCTTGGCCGCCGGCGCCTTCGGGGTCATCGCGCTCAGATCCGGCAGGCGTGGATGTCGGTGGTCAGAATCGCGCGCGCCCCGACCTCCCAGAGCTGGTCCATGATCCGCTGTGCGTCGGCTCGGAGCACCATCACCCGGACGGCGACCCAGCCTTCCCGATGAAGCGGCGAGACCGTCGGCGACTCCAGGCCCGGCGCGACCGCGTTGGCGGCCTCGACGGCTTCGGCGCGGATGTCGTAGTCCATCATCACGTAGTTGCGCGCGACCAGGACGCCTTCCAGCCGGCGGACGAGCTGCTCCAGGCCGGCCGGCTGCTCGACACCGTGGCGGCGGATCAGCACGGCCTCGGACTTGAGGATGACGTCGCCGAACACCTCGAGGCCGGCCTGGCGGAGCGTCGTACCGGTCTCGACCACGTCGGCGATCACGTCGGCCACGCCGAGCTGTACGGCGGACTCGACCGCGCCGTCGAGCTTGACCACGGACGCCTCGACGCCGTTCTCGGCCAGGTGGTCGCCGAGGATGCCGGCGAAGCTGGTGGCGATCCGCTTGCCCTGCAGGTCCTTGACCGACTGCGCCACGCCCGGTCGGCCGGCGAACCGGAAGGTCGAGCCGCCGAAGCCGAGCTCGAGGATGGTATCGGCGTCGGCGTGCGAGTCGAGCACCAGGTCGCGGCCGGAGATACCGACGTCGAGGGTGCCCTCACCGACGTACACGGCGATGTCGCGCGGGCGCAGGTAGTAGAACTCGACGCCGTTGTCCGGGTCGGTCAGCGAGAGGTCCTTGGTGGTCCGGCGCTGCCGGTAGCCCGCCTCGGACAGGATGGAGGTGGCGGCTTCGCTCAGCGAGCCTTTGTTGGGTACTGCGACGCGCAGCATGACTTGGGCCAATCTGTGGGAGGTGAACCGGCTCTGTGGGTGCTCCTACAGATGTCGGTACACGTCGTCGAGGCTCAGGCCGAGCGCATGCATCATCACCTGCGCGTGGTAGAGCAGCTGGCTCAGCTCCTCCGCGGCCCGCTCCTTGCCCTCGTGCTCGGCGGCCATCCAGGACTCGGCGGCCTCCTCGACCAGCTTCTTCCCGATCGCGTGCACGCCGGCATCCAGCGCCGCCACCGTCCCGGATCCCTCCGGCCGGCTCACCGCCTTCTCGCCCAACTCGGCGAACAACTCATCAAAGGTCTTCATCGCCCCTCCACCCTAAAGGTCGCCACCCGAGAGGTTGCGATCAGGTCTCGCTCCCCGGACTTCCCGGTACTACGGGACGCCGGTCTGCCCGACGATGGCGACATGAGAATCCGCGCCCTGGGCGTCACTCCCGGCTCCTTGCCGCCTGGCCGGCTGAACGCCATCACGGACGTGCCCGGGGTGCTCGTCGGGCACACGACGCTGGCGACCGGGCCGGTGAATACCGGGGTCACGGCGATCGTGCCGCCTGGGTACGAGGGCGGGCAGGCTGGGTACGCCGGTGGGCTGCCGGCTGCGATTGCCGTCGGCAACGGGTATGGGAAGTTGGTGGGGTCGACCCAGGTGGAGGAGCTCGGGGTTCTGGAGACGCCGGTACTTCTGACCGGGACCCTCTCGGTGTTCCGGGTCGCCGACGCGCTGGTCAGTTGGCTGCTGGAGCGGGATCCGTCGGCGATCAGCCTCAACCCGGTGGTCGGCGAGACCAACGACGGCTACCTCTCGGACATCCGCTCCCGCCCGATCACCCCCGAACACGTCTTCGCCGCCCTCGACTCAGCCACCGCGGACCTCCCCGCCGAGGGCAACGTCGGAGCAGGAACCGGCACAGTCGCCCTCGGCTTCAAAGCCGGCATCGGTACCTCGTCTCGCCAACTGACAGCTGGGGTTGTCGGGGTGTTGGTGCAGGCGAACTTCTCGGGGACTTTGACTGTTCTTGGGACTCCGGTGCTGCCGCCGGTGGAGTCGCCCGTGCCGGAGGGGAATTCTTGTGTGATCGTCGTCGCCACCGACCTGCCGCTCGACGCCCGGCAGTTGGGCCGGGTCGCCAGGCGGGCGGTGTTCGCGATGGGGCGGGTCGGGTCGGACTTCTCGCCGGGGAGTGGCGACTACGCGATCGCGTTCAGCACCAACCGGGCGACACCGCCGCAAGACCAAGCCTTGAAGGAGGTCTTCAATGCGACCACCGAAGCGACGGAGGAGGCGTTGCTCAACTCGTTGACGATGGCTGGCACCGTCACGGGCCACCACGGGAACACGCAGTACGCCGTACCGCATGAGCTGATCAGTAGAGCGCTGCGACCGACTCCGCCAGCCGTTTGAGTTCAGCGCGCAACTCGGCCGGCTCCAGCACCTCCAGAAGGTTGCCGTAGCGGATCAGGCCGGTTGCCGCGTTGCCGATGGACTCGATCGGGACCGAGACGGTGATGCTGCCGTCGGCGGCGGGCTCCACGCCAGTGTCGGCGATTGCCTTCAACAACAAGGTTGCGGACAGGTCGGCGAGGCCGGCGACCAAGCCGGCGGAGATCCGCACCAGCGCAGCGCCGGTGAAGCGTTCGGACTCGAAGCGGTCGAGGTGTTCCTGCCAGCGTTGAGCGAGGTCGAATCCATCGGGACGCGTGAAGACTTCGTCAGTGGGAGCGAGCTGCAGGATGTTGGAGACGCGGTACGTCCGCACCCCACCGGGCGCCGCGGCGACGACGTACCAGGTGCCGTTCTTCAACACGAGCCCGTACGGTTCGAGGGTCCGCTCGACCTCACGCGGCGCCTCCCACCGGCGGTACAGCACCTTGATCCGCCGATCCTCCATCACCGCCGACGCGACCGCGGACAGGTACGGCGACTCCTCCGCGTCCCGGTACCAAGCGGGCATGTCGAGATGGAACCGATTCTTCAGCCGCCCAGCCCGATCCCGCTGATCCGGCGCCAACGCGGCAAGCAGCTTCAACTCGGCCGAACTCGTCTGCTCGGTCAATCCGAGCGCCGCCGCCGGTCCCGGCATCCCGACGAGAAACAGCGCCGCTGCCTCCCCCTCGTTGAGCCCGGTCAGCTTGGTCCGATACCCGTCAACCAGCCGATACCCACCGGCGCGCCCCTGATCGGCATAGACCGGTACGCCGGCCGCCGCCAGCGCCTCCACATCGCGATAGATCGTCCGGAGCGACACCTCCAGCTCCGAAGCGAGCTCGCGCGCGGTCAACTGCCGCCGCGTCTGCAGCAGCAGAAGGATCTGGAGAAGCCGGCTCGAGCGCATCTCCACAGGTTAGCCGTAATCACTGACACTCACTGGCAGGTATAGGCGACAAGCTCTGGGCATGAGCACAAACGACTTCGACTTCCTCAACGGCCACTTCGACGTCGCCCACCGCGTCCTCACCCCGGCCGGCGACTGGACCGAGTTCGCCGGCACCCACAGCGGCCGCACCCATCACGGCGGCGCGGTCAGCGTCGACGAGGCACGGTTCCCGGCCAAAGCGGCGTACGGGATGTCACTGCGGCTGTACGACCCGGCCGAGCAGATCTGGACGGTCTACTGGGTCAGCAGCACGACGGGCAAGCTCCAGCCGCCGGTCCGCGGCGGCTGGTCGGACGGCGTCTGCACCCTGTACGGCGAGGACGACCTCGGCGACCGGATGATCCCCGTCCGGCTGCGCTGGTCCGACGTCACGGAGACGACCGCGCACTGGGAGCAGGCGTACTCCGAGGACGGCGGCGAGACCTGGCAGACCAACTGGACGATGGACCTGACCCGCCGGTCGACCGAGCCGCCGCCGTTGGACACTCCCAAGCTCACCGGCGACTTCGACTTCTTCGCCGGCTCCTGGAAGGTGCAGCATCGCCAGCTCCTGGCCCCGCTGACCGGCAGCGACGAGTGGCGCGAGTACGCAGGCACGGCCGAGACCTACACGCTCTTCAACGGCGCCGTGTGCATCGACGAGACCTTCTTCCCGACCGAGGACTTCGACGGGATGACGGTCCGCCTGTACGACGTGGAGGCCGGCGCGTGGGCGATCTACTGGATCAACAGCAAGCGCGGCGTCCTGGAACCGCCCGTGTACGGCGGCTTCGGGCCCGACGGCGTCGGCATCCTCGAAGGCCCGGACACCCACGACGGCCGGCCCGTCGATGTCCGATTCCGCTGGACGAAGGGCGACGTACCGGTCTGGGAACAGTTCTTCTCGGAAGACGGCGGCGCGACCTGGGAGAGCAACTGGTCGATGACGTTCACCCGGATGTTCCCCAAAGTGACCAGCGATTTCGACTTCCTCAACGGGTACTTCGATGTGCGCCACCGGACTCTGAACAAGGTGTTCGTCGGCAGCGACGACTGGCAGAGCTACGAAGGCACGTGCTCGGCCCGGACCCATTTCGACGGCGCGATCAGCATCGACGAGATGCAGTTCCCGGGCAAAGCGTCGTACGGGATGTCGGTGCGGCTGTTCGATCCGGTCGCCGAGGAATGGACGATTTACTGGATCAACAGCACGACGATGGAGCTGTATCCGCCGGTGCGGGGCCGCTGGGCCGACGACGGCAAGTCCTGCTGGCTGACCGGCGAGGAGGAGCTCGACGGCAAGCCGATCCTGGTCAGCTACGCCTGGTCGGACATCACCGAGACGACCGCGCACTGGGAGCAGTCGTTCTCCGAGGACGGCGGGACGACCTGGGAGGTGAACTGGACGATGGACTTCACCCGGCGCCCGACCGAACCGCCGCGGCTCGGCATCCCCAAGCCCACCAGCGATTTCGACTTCCTGGTCGGCGAATGGGACATGCACAACGAACGCCGCCGGCCGCCGCTCGGCGAGCCGTCAGAGTGGTACGAACTCGCCTCGAAGATGAAGGTCTACTCGTACTTCGACGGCGCGATCAGCTTCGACGAAGGCTGGTACCCGACCGAGGGTTTCCGCGGCGCGACGCTTCGCCTCTACAACCCAGAGGCCGGCACCTGGTCCATCCATTGGATCAACAGCCTCCGCGGCACCCTGGAAACCCCAGTGATCGGCTCCTTCGGCACCGACGGCCGAGGCACCTTCGAAGGCCCCGACGAATGGAACGGCCAACCCATCGACGTCCGCTTCATCTGGACCCCCGGCACCACCCAAGCCGCCTGGGAACAACTCTTCTCCACCGACCACGGCAAAACCTGGGTCAGCAACTGGAAAATGCGCCACACCCGCACCGCCTGAGCACGGCGCGCCCCCAAGAGGTGGCGAGCCCACATCATGTGGGCATGAACACGAAGCGGTGGGCTTGGACAAGGTCTGCACTGTTCAAGCCCACCGTTTGTTGTTCAAGCCCACATGATGTGGGCTCGCCACTCGGCGGTTAGAGGGTGCGGGTGGCGAGGAGGGTGGAGAGGGCTGCTTGGGCCGACTCGTAGCCCTTGTCTTCGCGGCTGTCCGGAAGACCAGCCCGGTCGAGGGCCTGTGGGTCGTTGTCGCAGGTCAGGAGGCCGAAGCCGACTGGTACGCCGGTCTCGACAGCGACCCGCATCAGCCCTTCGGTCGCCGCCTGGCAGACGTATTCGAAGTGCGGGGTGTCACCACGAATCACCACGCCCAGCGCGACGACCGCGTCGTACCCAGCCTTGGCCGCATGCAACGCCGCGACCGGCAACTCGAACGATCCGGGCACCCGGATCACCTTGAAATCGGTCACTCCTGAGTCGGCGAGTGCTCGCTCCGCGCCGGCGACCAGGGAGTCGGTCACCTTCGGGTGCCACTGCGCCGCGACGACCGCGACGCGTACGCCCTCGGCCTGCGGGATCTCGATGGTGGGTGCTCCACTTCCCGACATCAGATGGTTCCGTTCTCTTCGGTGCCGGTGGGCAGGTGGTGGCCCATCCGGTCGCGCTTGGTCGACAGGTACCGCAGGTTGTGCTCGGTCGGATCGATCGTGATGCCGCGGCGCTCGACGACGTCGATGCCGTAACCCTGCACGCCCGACAGCTTGGCCGGGTTGTTCGTCAGCAGCTTCACCGAGGTGATCCCCAGGTCGGCCAGGATCTGCGCGCCGGTCCCGTAGTCGCGGGCGTCGGCCGGCAGTCCGAGATCGAGGTTGGCGTCGACCGTGTCCCGGCCGGCGTCCTGCAACTCGTACGCCTGCAGCTTGTGCAGCAGGCCGATGCCGCGCCCTTCATGCCCACGCAGGTACACGACGACGCCGCCTTCGGCCGCGACCTGGCGCATCGCCTCGTCGAGCTGCGGACCGCAGTCGCACCGCTGCGATCCGAACACGTCGCCCGTCAGGCATTCCGAGTGCAGCCGCACCAGGGTCGGCCCGTCGCCGATCTCGCCACGGACCAGCGCCAGTTGCTCGGTACCGTCGATCGTGTTCCGGTAGCCGTGGGCAACGAAATCGCCGTACTGCGTCGGCAGCGTGGTGGTCGCCACCCGCTGGATCTGGGTCTCGGTCCGCTGCCGGTACCGGATCAGGTCCTCGATCGAGACGAGCACCAGCCCGTGCTCGTCGGCGAAGGTCCGCAGGTCTGTCCCGCGCTTCATCGTGCCGTCGTCGTTCACCAGCTCGGAGATCACCGCGGCCGGTCGCAGCCCTGCGAGCCGGGCCAGATCCAGCGACGCCTCGGTGTGCCCGGGCCGTACGAGGACGCCCCCCTCGCGGCCGCGCAGGGGGAAGACGTGGCCCGGCTGTACCAGGTCGTACGGCTCCGAAGCCGAGTCGGCGAGCACCCGGATCGTCCGGGCCCGGTCGGCCGCCGAGATGCCGGTGGCGATGTTGTCGCGGGCATCCACCGAGATCGTGTACGCCGTCCGCAACCGCTCACGGTTGTGCGGCGTCATCAACGGGATGCCGAGCCGGTCGAGTTCAGCCGGCTCCATCGGGACGCAGACCACGCCGGAGCTGTACCGGATCAGGAACGCCAGCAGCTCCGGCGTCGCCTTGGAGGCCGCGAAGATCAGGTCGCCCTCGTTCTCGCGGTCCTCGTCGTCGACCACGATCACCGGCCGTCCGGCCCGGATCTCGTCGATCGCATGCTCGATCGTGTCGAGCTTCAGTACCTCGCCCATCGGTCAGCCCACCGTCACTGGCTCAGGAGTGGCCGTAGCCGACTCGCGATTCTGGATCCGCCACCATGAGACGAATCCGAGGACACAGAAGAGCCCGTAGACGACGTACATCGTCGCGGACGGGTAGAACTTCGCCTGCACGAGCAGCGGTACGCCGACCACGTCGACGGCGATCCAGATCAGCCAGAACTCGACGTATCCGCGGGCCATCCCGTACGTCGCCAGGATCGACCCGGTCAGGATCCATGCGTCCCACTGCGGACCCCACGAGCCCAGCGCCTTCAGCACCGGGTAGGCGATCGCGTAGAGCACGACGCCCACGCCCAGCAGCTCGATCCGCTGGCGGGTGGTCGCCCACTTCGGTTGCACGCCCGTCGCCGCGCCACCGTGGCGGGTCTGGTACCACCGGTACCAGCCGTAGAGGCTCACCAGCGCGAAGAACACCTGCCGCCCGGCCTGGCCCCAGAGGTCCTTGTCCTGCGGGGTGTCGAACAGCCCGCCGACGAAAACCGTGAACAGCAAGACGTTGCCGATGATGCCTACCGGCCACGCCGAGACGAGGCGGCGCATCCCGAACAGCGCGCTGGCCAGGCCGAACACGTTGCCGACGATCTCGCGGACCAGCACCGGCGAGCCGCCGATCGTGACCTGCGAGTGCAGTAACCAGTCGAAGAAGTTCATTCCTTGCCTCCAGCAACTAGCAAGCGCTCTACGTATTTGGCGATCACGTCGACCTCGAGGTTGACGGTGTCGCCGATCTTGTTCGTCCCGAGCACGGTCAGCTCGAGCGTGGTCGGGATCAGGCTGATCCCGAAGGTGCCGGTGCTGTCGTCCACGTCGGTGACGGTGAGGGAGACGCCGTCGACGGCGATCGAGCCCTTCTCGGCGACGTACTTGAGGATCTCGGCGGGCGCCGCGATCCGGACGACCTCCCAGTGCTCCGCCGGCTCGCGGCCGGCGATCGTGCCGGTGCCGTCGACGTGCCCCTGGACGATGTGTCCGCCGAGCCGGGCGTGGGCGGTGACGGCGCGCTCCAGGTTGACCCGGGAGCCCTTCTCGACGCCGCCGAGGCTGGTGCGCTGCAGGGTCTCGCGCATCACGTCCGCGGTGAACGTGCCGTCGCCGTGCTCGATCACCGTGAGGCAACAGCCGTTCACCGAGATCGAGTCGCCGTGGCCGGCGTCCTCGGTCACCTTCGGCCCACGGATGGTCAGCCGGGCGGCGTCGCCGTCCAGCAGGTCGAGCGCTTCGACCGTACCGAGCTCTTCGATGATTCCGGTGAACATGGGTTATTTCCCTCCCAGGGGAGTCAGGGTGAGGCGGACGTCGTCGCCGAGGCGGGTGACGTCCGCAAGGTTGAAGCGTTTGAGGTGGTCGATCGATTCCGCGCCGAGGTCGCCGATGGCGGAGAAGCCGGAGCCGAGCAGCGCGGGAGCGACGTACGCGACGATCTGGTCGACCCAGCCGGCGCGCAGGAACGCGGCGGCGAGGGTCGGGCCGCCTTCGAGCCAGAGGTGCCGGATCTGGTGGTCGTCCAGCTGGCGGAGTACCTCGGCGGGGTCGTGGGTGGGGAGAATGAGCGTCTCGGCGCGGTCGTTGCGGACCTTCGCCGTGAGCGGGATCTCGCGGTCGCCGACGACGACGCGTAGCGGCTGCCGGGCGGCCGGGCGGTCCTGCTCGTCGCGGACGGTCAGCTCGGGGTCGTCGGTGAGTACGGTCTGGGTGCCGACCGCGATCGCGTCGCACTCCGCGCGCTTCTTGTGCACGTCGGCGCGGGCGAGCGGGCCGGTGATCCACTTGCTGGAGCGGTCCTTGGCGGCGGAGCGCCCGTCGAGCGTGGTGGCGAACTTCCAGGTGACGAACGGGCGGCCCTGGCGGACGCTGTGCAGCCAGACGTGGTTGACGGCCTCGGCCTCGTCTTGCAGCACGCCTTGCTCGACGCGGATGTTCTTGGCCTGGAGCTTCTCGGCGCCGCCGGCGGCCTGCTTGTTCGGGTCCGGTACGGCGTACACGACTCTGGCGATGCCGGCCGCGATGAGTGCGTCGGAGCACGGCCCGGTGCGGCCGGTGTGGTTGCACGGCTCGAGCGTCACGTACGCCGTACCGCCGCGAGCGCGATCACCGGCCATCCGGAGCGCCTCGACCTCCGCATGCGGACCGCCCGGGTAGGCGTGGAAGCCCTCGCCGACCGGATGACCGTCACGGCCGGTGATGACACAACCGACGACCGGGTTCGGATGGGTGCTGCCGACGCCGCGCGCGGCGAGCTCGACGGCACGGCGCATCCAGGCGATGTCGATCGGCGAAGCGTTCTTCACTGACGGGTCCCTCGTTGTCACGGACGCACACCGGGGCCATGACAACCGGCGCACGCGCGGACCCGACGCCTGGAAAACGACTCGCCTGAGCCACGTCCGGACGCCGGAGCGCACCCGCCGACCGCGTGCGCCTCCCATCCGGACTTTCACCGTCGGTCCTGGAATTCCACCAGGTCAACCGGCCGAGATACTGCTTCGACCGGGTCGCGGACTATCACCGCCGGCTCGGAATTACACCGACCCCGGAGCACGCGAGTGGGTTCACTCGTACTACGAGTGTGCCACGCCCCCGAAACCTCGCCAGGATCTGGGTCACATCCTGATACCGGACATGGCTTGTAGTGGTTACCGGTTAAACCGGTAACATCGGGGCCATGACGATCAAGGTGGCTGTGCTGGGTGCGGGTGGGGTCGGCGGGTACTTCGGGGGGCGGTTGGCTCAGGCCGGGCATGACGTGCGGTTTGTCGCGCGCGGCGAGCATCTTGCGGCGTTGCGCGAGAGCGGGCTGACGGTCGAGAGCGTTGCGGGCGATTTTGCGTTGGAGACAGTGGTGGCGACTGATGATCCGGGGGAGATCGGGGTCGTCGACTATGTGTTGCTGGGGGTGAAGACGTGGCAGCTCGAGGCGGCTATCGCGTCGTTGGGGTCGCTGGTCGGGCCGAACACCGCGGTGGTGACTACGCAGAACGGAGTCGAGGCGCCGCAGCAGGTGGCGGACGTGGTCGGGCGGGAGGCCGTGCTTCCGGGGGCGGTCGAGGTGGTCGCGTTTCTGGATGGGCCGGGGCGGGTGCGGCACATCGGTGGGCTGGGAAAGCTCACGTTCAGCGAGTGGGACAACCAGAAGAGCGAGCGGGTCGAGCGGTTGCGGAAGGCACTGGAGGAGTCGGGGCTGACTGCAGTCGTCCCGGATGATGTCTGGGTCGCGCTCTGGAGCAAGTTTCTGGCGCTCGGGTCGTTCGGGGCGGTCGCGACACTCGCGGATTCGCCGTACGGCGTATTGCGCAGTCGCCCGGGCATGCGGCACCTGATCGTCGACAGCATGAACGAGATCAAGCAGGTCGCGAAGGCAACCGGCGTCGAACTGCCGGGTGACGCCGTCGACAAGACGCTCGCGTTCCTCGACAGCCTGCCCGAGGCGGGCACCACCTCGCTGCAGCGCGACATCAACTCCGGCAAGCCCTCGGAGCTGGAGGCGTGGACCGGCGCCGTCGTCAGGCTCGGGCGCGCGACGGGCACGCCGACCCCGATCAACGACATCCTGTACGAGCTGACCAGCGCGCGGACCCTGGCGACCTGATGCCCGTCGACCTACTCGCCTTCCCGTTCGTCGGCGGACGGCTAGCCCTCAACTTCGTCGGCACGCTCGGCAAGCGGACCACGGAAAGACTCGAGCGGATGCGTACGCCGGAGGACCTGGCCCACTGGGTGGAGCTCGCCGGCCTGGGGTCCGTCTCCACCACGGCGGAAGATCTCATGAACGCCCGCGCCGTACGAGAAGCCCTGTACTCGCTGACCCTGGCAGCCCTCAACCGAGGCGCCCTGCGCCAAGCAGACATCGACCTGGTCAACGAGTGGGCAGCCCGCGCGACGCCGGCCCCGGCGCTCGCGACTGGCGTGGGCCAGGCGGACGGCGTGCGGGCCAACGCGTTGCAGCGACGGGATCCTGAGCCGTCGACTTCCGGCGTACTGGCTGTTGTTGCTCGTGATGGGATCGAGTTGCTGTCGGGTCCGGAGGTCGAGGCGGTTCGGGAGTGTGAAGACCCGGCCTGCACACTGCTGTTCGTGGACAGCAGCCGCGGTCGCCGCCGTCGGTGGTGCTCGATGAATTCCTGCGGCGCCCGCGCCAAGATGCGCACTCTCCGCAACCAGTAGTTGCCCACTGCAAGGAAGCCCGCCCGCCACATATACCATGACTGGACTAGACATTCCGGACCCGTCTCATCCGGTGTCAGGGTGGAATTCGGTGGTCGCCGGCGGCGTTAGCGTCGAACGGTGGGCCAACCCCACCGTTCCCGTATCGCCTGGTCCTAAGGAGACACCCGTGCGCGCCACCAGCGCCTTCCGCCGTCTTGCCGCCATCGGTACCGCCGTGACCCTCATGGTCGCGCTCGCGGCCTGTGGCAGTGATGACAAGTCCGATGCCTCCGGCCCCGATCTGGGCCTGCTCCAGAAGGGCACGCTGCGGATCGGCACGCTCACCGACGCGCCGCCGAACGTGTACGTCAAGGACGGCAAGTTCACCGGTTTCGACAACGACCTGATCAGCGCGGTCGCGGCCAAGCTGAACCTCAAGCCCGAGTTCGTCGGCACCGACTTCTCCGCCCTGCTCTCGCAGGTCAACGGCGGTCAGTTCGACCTCGGTAGCTCGTCCATCACGATCACCGAGGCCCGCAAGAAGACGGTTGCCTTCAGCAATGGGTACGACTTCGGCTACCTCGGCCTGAACACCACCAAGAGCTCCGGCATCACGAAGTTCGACCAGCTCGACGGCAAGCGCGTGGTCGTCGTCCAGGGCACTGTGCAGGACGACTATGCGACCCAGAAGAACCTCAACCCTGTCCGCGTCCCGAACTACAACGCGGCCGTCGGCCAACTGAAGGCCGGTACCGCGGACGCCTGGATCTCCCCCGCCGAGATCGGCGAGAAGATGGCCAAGGAGCAGGGCGGCGGCGTGGTCGTCCTGGCCGCCAAGGAGCTCAGCTCCGCGCCGACCGCGTTCGCGGTTGCCAAGAGCAACGACAAGCTGCGCGAGGCGGTCAACAAGGCTCTCGACGAGGTCATCGCCGACGGCACCTGGACCAAGCTCGTCGAGCAGTACTACCCCGGCCGCGCCGTACCGGCGACCTTCAAGCCTGGTAGCGGTTCTGTGAAGTTCACAGCGCCGAAGGCCAGCGCGCCTGTCGCCGGCTGATGGACGTTTGGTCCACCCTGAACGACACCTTCCTCGACTGGGGGTCGATGAAGGCGGTCCTGCCCGAGATGCTGAAGGTCGGGCTGGTCAACACCCTCGTCTTCGCGGCCGCCTCGGTCGTGCTGGGCACTGTGCTCGGCATGGTCGTGGCGGTCATGGGACTGTCCCGCAAGTGGTGGCTGCGCTGGCCGGCGAAGATCTACACCGACATCTTCCGCGGCCTGCCGGCCATCCTGACCATCCTGCTGATCGGCCAGGGCCTGTCGCCGATCACCCGGCACTGGTGGGGGCCGAACCCGTACCCGCTGGGCATCCTCGCGCTGTCGCTGATCGCGGCGGCGTACATCGGCGAGATCTTCCGCTCCGGTATCCAGAGCGTCGAGAAGGGCCAACTCGAGGCGGCGCGGGCGCTCGGCTTCAGCCACAGCTCCGGCATGTGGCTGATCGTCATCCCGCAAGGCGTGCGCCGGGTACTGCCTGCGCTGGTGAACCAGTTCATCGCCCTGATCAAGGAATCAAGCCTCGTGTACTTCCTGGGCCTGCTCGCCAGTCAGCGCGAGCTGTTCCGGATCGGCCAGGACGCCGCCGCGACCAACGGCAACCTGTCGCCGCTGCTGCTGGCCGGAATCTTCTACCTGATCATCACGGTGCCGTTGACCCACCTGGTCAACTACTTCGACAAGCGGCTGCGCGAAGGCCGTCCCGCCGATCTCGAGGTCGAGGAGCTCGCCCATGCCGACATTCGCTGAGGCCGCGGCGAGCCTGGAGCTCACCGGGATCGAGCTTGCCTTTGGCAACAACAAGGTACTGCGTGGCGTCGACCTCGCCGTCGCGGCCGGGAAGACGGCTTGTGTGATCGGGCCATCCGGCTCCGGCAAGTCGACGCTGCTGCGGGCCACCAACCGGCTGCTCGAACCGGCGGCCGGCGACATCAAGCTCGGCGGCGAGTCGGTACTGCGGTCCAACCCGGACGAGTTGCGCCGGCGGATCGGGATGGTGTTCCAGCACTTCAACCTGTTCCCGCACAAGACGGTACTGGAGAACATCACCCTGCCGCTGCGCAAGATCAAGAAGTTGACCACCGACGGGGCGGTCGAGGCGGCCCGGGTGCAGCTCGAGCTCGTCGGGCTGAAGGAGAAGGAGTCGGCGCGGCCGGGCAACCTCTCCGGTGGACAGCAGCAACGAGTGGCGATCGCCCGGGCGCTGGCGATGAAGCCCGAGGTGATGCTGTTCGACGAAGCGACCTCGGCGCTCGACCCGGAGTTGGTGAAGGGTGTCCTCGGGCTGATGGCCGACCTCGCCGGCGCCGGGATGACGATGATCGTGGTGACCCATGAGATGGGGTTCGCCCGGCAGGTGGCGGACCAGGTGGCGTTCATGGATCGCGGGGTCGTGGTCGAGTCCGGCGTACCGGAGAAGCTGTTCACGGCGGCTGAGTCGCCGCGGTTGCAGCAGTTCCTGTCGCAGGTGCTCTAGCTAAATCCGGCTCGGCGGCCGATGGTGGAGATGAGTGACTCGTCGACGCCTGGGGGTTCGGATGGCCGGCCGGATGATCAGATTGCTGGTGGCGGTCGGCCTGATCGCCATGCTGGCTGGGTGCCGTCCCCAGGCTGCCGGCAGGGCGCCTGCGGCCGCTGCTCCGCGGGGCGCGGTCGCGGCGAAGTACGTGGTGCTGACCTTTGACGACGGGCCCAGTCCGCAGTACACGGCTCAGGTGCTGGCCATTCTGCGGCGGTACGGCGTGCAGGCTACGTTCTTCGAGCTGGGGCAGAACGTGCGGAAGTACCCGGCCGTCACCCGCAAGGTCCATCAGCAGGGGCACAGCGTCCAGAACCACACTTATTCGCATCCGGATCTGCGGAAGGTGTCGGCGGCAACCTTCCGGTCGCAGATCCAGAGCGCGGATCGGTACATCCGGGCGCAGACCCGGTCGAACCCGCGGTGTCTGCGGCCGCCGTACGGCGGGGTGAACGCGACCGTCCGGCGACGAGCGGCCGCGCTCCACAAGTCGATCCGATTGTGGACCGTGGATCCGCGCGACTGGTCCCGGCCGGGCACTTCGGTGATCACGCGGCGGGTGCTGTTGTCGGTACGCAACGGGTCGGTCATCCTGCTGCACGACGGCGGCGGGAATCGCAGCCAGACGGTCGCCGCGCTGCCGACGATCCTGCGGACGCTGAAGGCGCGCGGCTACACGTTCCGGTTGGCGTGCTGAGTCAGGACATCGAGGCGATCAGCGGTACGACGTCGGCGATCGACTCGACGATGCGGGTCGGGCGGTACGGGAAGCGCTCGACCTCGTGCTC
The DNA here is from genome assembly GCF_039525325.1 of Kribbella koreensis. Classification (NCBI taxonomy): domain Bacteria; kingdom Bacillati; phylum Actinomycetota; class Actinomycetes; order Propionibacteriales; family Kribbellaceae; genus Kribbella; species Kribbella koreensis. The sequence goes on along the minus strand of NZ_BAAAHK010000002.1, from coordinate 302,357 downwards.
GCCGGTGGAGCCGGACAGGACGAGGATGCTGCGCAGACCGGCTTCCAGGCCGCTGATGATGTCGGTGTCCATCCGGTCACCGATCATCACGGACGTCTCGGAGTGCGCCTCGATCCGGTTGAGGGCGCTGCGCATCATCAGCGGATTAGGCTTGCCCACGAAGTACGGCGCGACCCCGGTCGCCCGGGTGATCAGCGCGGCAACCGATCCGGTCGCCGGCAACGGCCCCTCGGTCGACGGCCCGGTCGGATCCGGGTTGGTCGCGATGAAGCGCGCCCCGTCGGCGATCAGCCGGATCGCCCGGGTGATCGCCTCGAACGAGTACGTCCGCGTCTCCCCCAGTACGACGTAGTCGGGTGCCCGCTCGGTCAGCACATACCCGACCTCGTGCAAGGCCGTCGTCAACCCGGCTTCACCGATCACGTACGCCGTACCGCCAGGCCGCTGATCGTCGAGGAACTGAGCCGTCGCCAACGCCGACGTCCAGATCGCCTGCTCCGGCACATCGATGCCCCCAGCAAGCAGTCGCGCCCGCAGATCCCGCGGCGTGAAGATCGAGTTGTTCGTCAGTACCAGAAACTTCTTCTCCGAAGCCTGCAACGACGCAATGAACTCACTGGCCCCCGGAATAGCCCGCTCCTCATGAACAAGCACCCCGTCCATATCGGTAAGCCAACTCTCCACCGGCTTGTGCTCACTCATCCCTGCACTCCTCGCTAGACACCTGGCAACCACTTCGCATCGTAGACGAGGGCTCCCTCAGGCGGGCGAAAGCCGCACCACACCCACGTCCACATGCTCAGCACTGATCTCGACAGCGGCGATCCGCCAGCGTCCTGCCTCGATCTGCACAGGAGCCTCGGACGGGAAGCCAAGGCCATCCGGGTACGGCACGCCCAGATCCTCGCCTGCCTCGGCCGAATCCATCAGCACGGCGGCGCCGTCCGTCTCCCAGACGCCGCAATCCACCCACGGCGTACTGTCGTCGGCGAGCACCGCCTCGGCAGCTTCGAACAGTTCGGCCGCTGAGCTGGCCACGCTCCATCGGATGAAGACGCGGTGCTCGGCCAAGTAGCAAGTTCTGTAGGAGACCTCGCCCAGTACCAACGCCTGGTGATCGCCGACCTCGATCACACCGGCCCAGTCGTCGACCCGGCAGGCACGGTCGTAGTCATCGACGACCGTGCCATCCCCGATCATCGTCCCCTCCATGGTGCAGCCGTGCCAGCTGTCCAGCGCGGACACCGGAACAACAATCAGCGGACCACCCATGGACTCAACCCATGCCGCGCCACCCGCACCTGCTAACACCTCGCTCGCCGGCACCTCACTGGCTGGCACGTCGGTGGGTGGCAACTCAGTGGGTGGTGACGTCGGCGGCCAGGGTGCGGAGTTTTTCGACCATGGTGTTGGGGTCGTCGGCGTTGTAGACGGCTGAGCCGGCTACGAAGACGTCGGCGCCGGCCTCGGCGCAGCGTTCGATGGTTTCGGTGGAGATGCCGCCGTCGATCTCGATCCAGAGGTCGAGGCCGTGCTTGGCGATCAGGTCGCGGGTGCGGCGGATCTTGGGGACGCAGACGTCGAGGAACTTCTGGCCGCCGAAACCGGGCTCGACCGTCATGATCAGGATCATGTCGAACTCGGCGAGGATGTCCTCGTAGGGCTCGATCGGGGTGGCCGGTTTGAGGGCCAACGCGGCGCGGGCGCCCTTGGCGCGGATCTCGCGGGCGGTGCGGATCGGGGCCCGGCAAGCCTCGGCGTGGAAGGTGACGCTGGAGGCGCCGGCCTCGACGTAGCCGGGGGCCCAGCGGTCGGGGTCCTCGATCATCAGGTGGCAGTCGAGCGGTTGCGCGGCGGCCTTGGCGAGCGACTCGACGATCGGCAGTCCCAGCGTCAGGTTCGGGACGAAGTGGTTGTCCATCACGTCCACGTGCAGCCAGTCGGCGTTCGACACCGCCGCCGCCTCGTCAGCCAGCCTGGCGAAGTCGGCAGTCAGGATGCTCGGCGCGATCTGAATTCCCATGAAACGACAATCTACCGGCGGTACTCCGCACGGCTGATCACCCGGTCCAGCCCTCCACTCCACCCGCCGCCTCCAGCCAGCCGGCGATCCACCGCACCGCGCTCCGCCGTCCCCAGTCAGTCAGCCTCCGCCGTCCCAGCCAGTCGGCGCCGCGCCCCGCCGACTCCAGTCAGTTGGTGAGCCAGCGGCGTACTTCGTCGGGCGTCTCCGCCATGGCGATGCCGGGTGGAAGGGGTGGGCGTTCGATCAGTACGACCGGGATGCCCAGCTCGCGAGCCGCCGTCAGCTTGGCAGCGGTCATGTCGCCACCGCTGTTCTTGGTGACCAGTACGTCGATCCGGTGGTTCTGCAGTAGGTCCAGCTCGGCGGGCAGCTCGTACGGGCCGCGGTCCAGCAGTAGCTCGCACCAGGTGGGGAGCGGGTCGGGCGGGTCGACACAGCGTGCCAGCGTCCAGAGGCCTGTGGTGGCGAAGGCGGCCAGGCCCTGGCGGCCGATGGTTAGGAAGACTCGTCGGCCGAGCGCAGGCAGGAGTGCTGCGGCAGCTGCAACGTCGGGGGTCCAGTGCCAGATGTCGCCGGGCTGCTCGCGCCAACCGGGGCGGCGTAGTACGAGCAGGGGAAGACCGAGGGCGCTCGTGGCTGCGACCGCATGCGCAGTCATCGTTGCGGCGAAGGGGTGCGTGGCATCGACCACCGCCTCCACCCCGTGCTCGACCAGCCACGCGGTAAGTCCCTCCACTCCGCCGAACCCACCCTGCCGAACCTCCCCCACCGGCAACCGCGCCTCCCCGATGCGCCCGGCCAACGACGACACAACGTCGTGCTCAGCGGCCAATACGTCCGCCAGCCGCCGTGCCTCGCCGGTACCGCCGAGCAGCAGTACCTTCATGAGGGCGGGCCCTGGACATCAAGGTGGAAACAATTGGTCGCTGGGTGCAAGTTAGTTACCACCTTGGTCGCCAGGAGGCGATCAGGCACGGTCTCGGGTGGTCGAGTACAGGTGGCTGTCGCGGAAGGCTGTTGCTGCTAGCACCTTGCCGACCAGGATGACGGCGGTTCGGCGGATGTCGGCGGCGCGGACCAGGGCGGCGATGTCGGCGAGGGTGCCGCGGAGGATCACCTCGTCGTCGCGGGAGGCACGGGCGACCACAGCGACTGGGCAGTCGGCGCCGTAGTTGGGGGTCAGCTCGTCGACCACCCGGTCGATCTGCTGGACGGCCAGGTGGAGGACGAGGGTCGCCTGGCTCGTGCCGAGGGTTGCGAGGTCTTCGCCGGGGGGCATGGCGGTGGCTCGGCCGCCGATGCGGGTGAGGATGACGGTTTGGCCGACCTCGGGGACGGTCAGTTCGCGGGCCAGGGAGGCGGCTGCGGCCGCGTACGCCGGTACGCCGGGCGTCACGTCATACGGGATCTCCAACGCGTCGAGCCGGCGCATCTGCTCGGCCATCGCGCTGAAGACGGAGGGGTCGCCGGAGTGGAGGCGGGCTACGTCAGCGCCGGACTCGTGGGCGGTGGCGAGTTCGGCGATGATCTGGTCGAGGTTCAACTCGGCTGTGTCGACCTTGCGGGCGCCGGGCGGACAGTGGTCGAGCAACTCGAGTGGGACCAGCGCACCGGCGTACAGGCAGACGGGCGAGGCGGCGATCAGGTCGCGCCCCCGCACGGTGATCAGGTCAGCGGCACCCGGCCCGGCCCCGATGAAGTGCACAGTCACGCGACCACGCTCCCGAAGGACGGGAGCTGGGTGACCAGGCCCCGGTCGGTGCGGGGTGGCGCGGCGCTTTGGGGGTGGGTGGTCATTTGGTGAGGCTCCAGATGGTGACGGGCATCGCGGGGCGCCAGCCGGTCATGGTGCCTACGGCGGATGCTCGTTGGACGGCTAGGCGGACCAGGTCGCCGCCGCGTTCGGCGTACCAGCGGGCGATCAGGGCCTCGGTCTCCAGGGTGACGCCGTTGACTACCAGGCGACCGCCGGGGCGTAGGGCCTCCCAGCAGGTCTCGATGACGCCGGGGACGGTCGCGCCGCCGCCGACGAAGATGGCGTCGGGTGACTCCAGGCTCTCCAACACAGCGGGCGCGGAGCCGACGACGGTGCGGACGGCGACTCCGAGGGCTGCGGCGTTGCGGTCGAGGCGTTTGGCGCGGTCGGGGTCTTGTTCGATCGCTACCGCGCGGCAGCTCGGGTGGTGCCGTAGCCACTCGATCGCGATGCTGCCCGCGCCGCCGCCGACATCCCACAGCAGCTGCCCCGGTACCGGCGCCAGCCGCGACAACGTCACCGCGCGGACCTCGCGCTTGGTCAACTGCCCGTCACTCTCGTACGCCGAGTCAGGCAACCCCGGCGCCGTCGACAACAACTCCACGCCGTCGTCCGCCGCGCAGAGCACCCCGATGACGTTGAGCGCGTCGACCTCGCCACTCCATTCGTCTGCCCTGGTACTACGTACGCGCTCCTCCCCCGACCCCAACTGCTCGAGCACCGTGAACGCACTCCCGCCGTACCCGCGCTGGACCAGCAACTCCGCCACCTCACCCGGCGTCTGCGCACCCCAACTCAAGATGACGAGCCGTCGCCCCGGCTGGACGTGCGGCTGGACGAGTTCGAGTGGATGCCCGACCAGGCTGATCACCTGCACCTGATCCTGCGGCCACCCCAACCGAGCACAGGCCAGCGAAACACTCGACGGATGCGGAATCACCCGCACCGCCTCCGCCCCCAACATCCTGGTCAACGTTGTCCCGATCCCATGAAACGTCGGATCCCCACTGGCCAACACACAGATCCGCCGCCCCCGATGGGTAGCCAGCAACCCAGTCAAAGACTCCGACAACGGCGAACTCCAGGCCACCCGCACCTGTCCCTCGTTCGCAGGGAGGAGGGCTAGTTGGCGGGTGCTGCCCAGGAGGACTTCGGCTGTGGTGACGGCTTGTTGGGCGGTGGGTGAGAGGCCGGGCCAGCCGTCGGCGCCTATGCCTACGACGGTGAGGGGGTCAGGCATTGCCGAGGACCTTGGTGATGGTGATCTCCAGGACTACCCGGGTTGGGTTGACGCGCGGCTGGCGGTAGCGCTCGGCGTACCGGCGTACGGCGTCGGCGACCCGCTCGGGATCGTCGCTCACCACCGCGCGCCCCTCGAGCGTCGACCAGCGCCGGCCCTCGAACTGGGTCACCGCGACCGCCGCACCAGCCGACCCGGCCGCCCGGACCTGCCGGGCCTTGTGCGACCCACCCGAGCAGATCACCCGCGCGATCCCCGTCTTGAGATCCACCGTCACCCCGACCGGCGTCGCGTGCACAGTCCCGTCCGAGCGCACCGTGCTGAGCACACACAGATGCCGCTCGGTCCAGAAGTCCACGAACGACCCAGACCGTTCACTCAGCGCCAGTTCCACCCCGTGATCGTAGACACCGCCCCGGCGGGTTCAGGCAGCCACCGTGTACGTCTTCGTGACAGCCCGCCCCGACGCGTGCCCAGTCCGCCCGCAGGTGACTGCGGCGTACACGGTCTTCTTCGCCATCGCAGCGGTCAGCACCAGACCCGACTTGGTACCGCTGGCAACTGCCTTGCCAGCGGAGTACCACTGGTACCGGTACGACGTACAGGCCGGCGCCCAAGTCCCCGCGGACACGGTCACCGCCTTCCCAGCCTTCACCGTCCCCTTGAGCACAGGCAACACCTTCGCCACCGGAGCCAGCCCAGCAGCCACCACTACTCCGGCAGACGTAGCAGCAGCACTTGTGGACCCGGCCCGCGAAGCAGTAACCGTCACACTCAACTTGTGCCCGACCATGGCCGCCACCGGCGTATAGGTAGCCGCCGAGGCGCCCCGGATAGCCACCCCGTTGTCCCGCCACTGGTACGCATACCCCGTAGCCGCAGGCACCCACTTCCCCGGCGTAGACCGCACCACGGCACCTACCCGCACAGGCCCCACCACGGTCGGCGCACCTGCAACCGCCAATGCCTTGGGCCCAACCGTGAACGCCTTGGCCAGCGTCACGGTCTCCCCAGCAAACGACCCCACAGCAAGCGTCCGCACTCCCGGAGCCGCCCCAGCCAGATTCGCCGTCACCGTGGCCTTGGTCCGATCAGCCGACACCGTCTTGACCACGCCGGCCACCGCCGGCAACCCAGAAGCCGTCAACCGCACCACATCCTTCAGATGCAGCGACTTCCCGGTCATGGTCAACGTCGCCGTAGTACCTGCAGCCGCACTCGCCGGAGTCACCCCACTGACCCCGAACACAGCCCCACCACACAACGGGATGTCGCAGCCGGCGCTGAGTCTGTACTTGACCGACGTCGACTTGTCCTCCGGAAGGCTCAGCACGATGATCTGGTTCCAGCTGGGCGTGCTCCAGCCGTAACAGCTGAAGCCGCCCTGACCGTCACCGAACGAGTTGCAGTTCTCGCCGTTGGCGCTCCCGATGCCGCTGACGAACAACTCCGGCCCGCCGCTCGCCAGATTCACCGCCTGGCCGGTCAGTTGCTTGTTCGCGACCATCGGGAAGCTCGTACAGGTAGCGGTCCTGGCAGTCGTCAGCTCCCCGGTGAACGGCCCGAATCCGTAACCACTGTTGGCCACCTTCGTGCACTCCGCCGCCGGCCCGGCCGCCGTGGCGACCTTGAAGGCCTCCAGTTTGTACGCCGCCCCCGGCACCACGGCTCCACCCTGCTGGACGATCACCTGGTACGACGCGAACCCGGTGGCCAGGCAGCCCGTGCCACCGGTGAAGCGGCAGGCCTCCTGCCCGTCAGGGCCGAGCACCGTCATGCCGATGTCCCCTGTGGCGTCCCGGGTGTTCATCAGGAACTTGTCGGTGGTCGCGCCGGTGAGCTTGTGGCAGCGCACTTGCGTACGGTCGGTCGTGCCGCTCGCAGCAGTCGTCCCGACCACGGTCGAACCGACGGCGCCACACCCCTTCGCTCCGGCCGTGACGTCTCGCCGCACGGCCTGGTACGTCGACGTCGCATCGGATCCGACCAAGTAGGCCTGATAGGCGCTACCGGTGTCGAGCAGGCAGAACCTCCGCTCGTTCGCACTCTGGTTCGAGGCGCACTGCTCCCGCCCGGTGCTGTCCAGTACGAAGATCCGCGCGGTTCCGGTGCCGGCGGTCCGGTTGAACTGCACGATCTCTTCCGTACTGTGCGCGCCGGCCGGAATGGTCAGACAGGCCGCGAAGCGATCCGGCCGCAACGCCAGCGACACGCCACCGGGCGTGGTGAAGTCGCCCTGCGGGAACGCCTGGCATCCGGTCGTCTCGTCGATCCGTGGCATGGTGAAGGCATAGCTGGACGGGTTCTGGCCGACCCGGGACGTGAGCAGTGCCCGGAAGGGCGCCGTACCGGTCAGCTTGCACGGATTGTCGTCCCGCTCGCGCAGGCAGAGTTCCGCGCCGGTCGCGTCGAGCACCACTCCCGAGGTCAGGTCGGCACCGGACGGCTCGATCGGCAGCAGGACAGCACCCGCCGGAGCGTTCAGCTGCACACAGTCGAACTGCGCGTAGCTGGTCATGGTGCCCCGTACCGGCGTGAAAGCATCAGCCGGTTGCGGCACGCAGCCGTCCGTCGCGGTGACCGGGAACGCGGCGATCCGTGCGGTCTGCGGGGTGATGACGAAGTACTGGCCAGCCTGCAGCGAGCACCGCGCCAGGTTCTCGCAGGCGTGCAGCCCATCAGTCCCGTACGCCGGCTTGCGCTGCGTGACCTCGTCTCCCTGCGTCATCCCCGACTCGATCATGTACGTCGCGGGAGTCGTCACGGTCAGCTCGCGGCAACGGCTACCGTCCGGACCCGCCGGTGGTGCTACTCCGAACTTCGTCAGAGCCAAGGGTGCGCAACCAGCCGGGTTCGTCAGCCGGCCGAAGTCCAACTGGTACTCGCCGCTGTCGGAGTTCCCCGTCGACAGCACCCGGTAGGGCCCGGTGCCCTCGAGGACGCACTCCTGCTGCCCCCAGGACCGCTCACAGGTACCAACGCCGTCGCGGTCGACGACGCGGACGCTGGCCGGATCTCCGGACCGGATCATCAGCCGGTCACCGGCCACGGCCTTGATCGGCTGGCAGTCGAGCTGGAGGGCGACCGTGTTGGGCTTGCTGAGCACCGGAAGGTTCCAGTCGGTACCCACCTCAGGAGCACAGCCACGCGTGTCCCGCAACGCGATCACCGAGGCGCCGAAGGCGAGTGCCTGGTCGCGGTAGTTGCCGATCTCCAGCAGATAGGTGCCGTCGGCCGGGATCTCGCACGAGTCCCGGCTGCTGCCGTCACACAATGATCGGCCGGCGTGGTCGTAGAAGGAGAAGGTGACCGGATCTCCGAAGCCGCCCGCCTCGGAGTACGTCCGGATCGCATGCCGGCCGGCCGACAGCGTGACCGATCGGCAGGTCGTCGCCTCGGGCGCCAGGGTGCCGCTGACGGTCGCGGTACCAGGTGTCCCGAAGGGCGCGACGGCGAGTGCCGGGCAGCCGGTCGCGTCGTTCAGCTTGGCCAGCCGCAAGGTGTAAGCGGTCTGGTTCTCCCGCGGCTGCAGCACCAGGGCGCGGTACGGCCCCGTGCCGGTCATCGTGCAACTGGTCGGCTGATAGAACCTCGAGCCGCAGACCTCGGTGGCTCCGGCGTCGTAGATCGTGACGATCTCCGTGCCGCCGCCGATCTGCACGATGTCGTCGGCTACTCCGGCGAACTGGTAGCAGTCGCCGACCGTGGTCGCCGCCAGGTCACCGGTACGACCGGGCGCCGTCGGCGAGAGGTCGGCCGCGCTCAGCGGCGTACAGGCCGAGGAGCGGATCGAGGCGACCGACAATGTGTACGCGGACGATCCGTCGCTGTCGACGGTGATCCGGTAGGTCCCAGCTTCGCCGACCGCGCACTCCCTCACGTCCGGAAACGGGCTGAAGATGCACTGTGTGCCGTCGGGGGCGGTCAGATGCCCGACGACTCGCGCCTCCGGGTTCGCCTCCGACATCCGGAACAGCAGCCGGTCGGGCGCCTCGAGGCTGGGCAGCGTGTAGGCGTGCTCCTGCCCGTCTTCGATTCCGGCGCACGAGACGACTGTGTACCAACTGATCGCTCCCCCGCAGACCTCAGCAGAGGCCTTCTTGGCAGCGCTGGTCGTCTTGGCGGCCTTCGTGGTGGCTTCGGCCGGTTTGGGAGGCGTTGCCGACGGTGTCGCCGCGGCGTTCGTGGCTACCAGCAGAGAGCCGGTCAGGGCCAGCAGTACACCGGCCACCAAGGCGGTCAGTGTGCTGCGGCGCCCAGCTCCGGGCATGCTGCTGCGGACGTACTTGCCGGTCAAAGGTCCTCCCCAGATTGCTCACCCCGAGCGCGGGGAGCGTACCAGCGCTCGGGGTGTGGGAGGAGCGGATTGCAGCTTGTTGCAAAGGGCTAGCCGATGTCTCGGCGGCGGAAGGTGGTGGCGCCGGTGAGGAGGAGGGCGGTGGCTATTGCGGCTAGGACGACTACTGGGGTTGCGGAGAAGTCGCCGCCGGGGAGGCGGGGGGTGTGGGCGTACGGGGAGATGTCCATCAGGGCTTGGGGTAGGTCGAAGAGGGGGCCGAATTGCCCTAGCAGGATGAAGGCGCCGAAGAGGGCCCAGGCTGCGGTGATGAGCTTGGGGGCCAGGCCGAAGAGGAGTACTACCAGGGCGGTGACCAGCCATATGGCGGGGAGTTGGACTGCCGCGGCGGCCAGCATGCGTGGGAGTTGGCGGCCCATGTTGCCTAGTGAGGCTCCACTGGAGATGCCGGAGCCAAGGCCGCCTACGAGGACCAGTGCGCCGGTACCGAGCAGTGCCATCAGTACATGGCTGGCAAGCCACTGGTAGCGCGTGACACCCGTTGCCAGCAACGGTTCTGCGCGTAGGGCCGTCTCCTCGGAGCGAAGGCGGAGCGCTGCCTGGATACCGAAGGCTGACGCGAGCAGGCCGAGGATGCCCATCTCGGTGGAGAGGAAGGCGTCGGTGATGCCGTTGACGCCGCCGAGCTTCTCCACCATGTCGCGGGCGCCGTCGCTGGTGACGAAGCCGTCGACGTTCGAGGCGATGTTGCCGACCACGAAGCCGAGCAGCAGGAAGGCAGCGCCCCACGCAGAGAGCGAACCGCGATGCAGCCGCCACGCCAACGCGAGCGGTGACCGCAGGGACGCCGCACCCGTCGCAGGCCCCGGCCGCGGCCGGACCAGGCCGGCGCCGACGTCGCGACGACGCAGCAGCGCGAAGGCGGCGGCGATCAGCAGCCCCAGTAAGGCCAGCGGAAGCAGCGCGACCAGCCACCGGTCACCGGCGTACGCGCGGATCTGCTGGGCCCAGCCGATCGGAGACAACCAGGAGATCCAGGCAGTACCGCCGTCGGAGGCCGAGTCGCCGGCCGCGCGGAGGATGTAGCTGACGCCCAGTACGACCGCAGTGATGCCGTTGGCCGTGCGGGCGCCTTCGGTCAACTGCGCGGCCAGTGCACCCACGCCGGCGAAGGCGAGCCCGGCAACGATCCAGGTGAGCCCGAAGGCGAAGGATCCGGCGGCAGGGAGGCCGGTACCGATCAGGCTGAGCGCGGTCAGCAGGCCGAGGACGATCACAGTGCCGGCCGAGACGATCAGCGCTGAGGTCAACGCGGCGTACCGGCCGAGCACTCCGGCGCTGAGCAGTTCGAGCCGGCCGTTCTCCTCCTCGGCGCGGGTGTGCCGGACCACCAGCATCGCGCCGAGCAGTCCGACCAGCAGCGCACCGAACGCGGTCAGCTTGAACAGCGACAGCTCGCCGAGCGACGAGGGGTCGAAAATCCTTCCGTACAAGGAGACCAGGGCCGGTGAGGAGTTCGAAGTGTTGGCGGCCGAGACCCGCGAGGCGACGTCCGGGTAGAGATCGATCGACGCCTTGGCGGAGCCGGCGGCCATCGAGACGAAGACCAGGATCCAGATCGGCAGCAGCACCCGGTCCCGCCGCAGCGCGAGTCGCACCAGGGTCGTAGTACCAGCGAAGTCGTTCATCGCGCGGCCGCCACCGGTTCAGGCGCGGCATCGTCCTCGTAGTGCCGCAGGAACAGCTCCTCCAGCGTCGGCGGCTGGGCGACGAGGCTCTTGATCCCGCTCGCCGCGAGCTGCTTCATCACCCCGTCGAGTTGCGCGGTATCGACCTCACAGCTCACCCGGTTGCCTTCGACATCGAGGCTGTGTACTCCGGGCAGCTGAGCCAACCCATTGGGCGAGGAGGCCAACTCCGCCTGGATCGACGTCCGGGTGAGGTGCCGTAGGTCGCCCAGCGTGCCGGTCTCGACGACCTTGCCGCGCCGGATGATGCTGATCCGGTCACACAGCGCCTCGACCTCCGACAGGATGTGGCTCGACAGCAGCACGGTGCGATCGCGGTGCCGCTCCTCCTCGATGCACTGCCGGAAGACCTCTTCCATCAGCGGGTCGAGGCCGGAGGTGGGCTCGTCGAGGATCAGCAACTCGACGTCGGAGGCGAGCGCCGCGACCAGCGCGACCTTCTGCCGGTTGCCCTTGGAGTAGGTCCGGCCCTTCTTGGTCGGGTCCAGGTCGAAGCGGCGGAGCAGGTCGTCGCGCTTCTTCGGGTCCAGCCCGCCGCGGAGCCGGCCGAGCAGGTCGATCACCTCGCCGCCGGTCAGGTTCGGCCACAGGTTCACGTCACCAGGGACGTACGCGAGCCGCCGGTGCAGCTTCGCCGCGTCGTGCCACGGATCGCCGCCGAGCAGCGACACGTCGCCCTCGTCGCCCTTCAGCAGGCCGAGCAGGACCCTGATGGTGGTCGACTTCCCGGCGCCGTTCGGGCCGAGGAAGCCATGCACCTCACCGGTCGCGACATCGAGGTCGAGACCGTCGAGGGCGTGCGTGCTGCCGTACGACTTGTGCAGTCCGGAGACCACTATGGCTGATGTCATGATTCATAACGTACACTTCATTCAGAAGTTTGTGAATCTTACTAACAGATTTCTCACGCGTCAGGTTTTTCGGTGCCGGAAGGAGATGATGGGACGGTGAGCGCAGCGATGGAGCGAGACGAAGCGGTGGTCCAGCGGTACGCCGAGCAATTCGGCAACACCCTGGCCGAGCAGGGCTGGCCGCGGATGTCGGCCAGGGCCTTCACCGCCATCCTGGCGAGCGAGGACGGCCGGCTGACCGCCGCCGAGCTGGCCGAGCGCCTCAAGGCGAGCCCGGCCGCCATCTCCGGCGCGGTGAACTATCTGCTGCAGCTGCGGCTGGCCACCCGCGAGCGGGAGCCCGGCAGCCGGCGCGATGTGTACGTGGTGATGGACGACTTCTGGTTCCAGTCGATGATGAGCCAGGACCGCGGGCTCAGCCGCTGGGAGGAGATCCTGCGCCAGATGCTCCCGTACGTCGGCGCCCGCACCGAGGCGAGCCGCCGGATCCGCGCGACGATCGGCTTCGTCGAGTTCATCCAGAACGAGGTCGATGGCCTGAGCGAGCGCTGGATCAAGCGCAAGGCGGAGATCGACGCCGAGATAGAAGCCGAAGACAACAGCTGAAAACCCCGCCTTCTCGCTCCGCTCGAAGGCGGGGGTGGCGAGAGGCAGGCGAGCGCTCCAGGTGCTGGGTGCCTGGCACTAGTCGGCGGCTCGCACTCGTCGGTGACTGTCGCTGGTTGGGGGCTGGTGGTGCGGGTGGCCGGCAGTGTGCCGGCCACCCGCAGTGTGGTTACCGCAGGGCGCTGGCTGCGACGGTGTCCATTACCTGCTGGAGGAGCGGGTTGGTCTTGGGGGCGGCTGCCTTCGACTTCGGCAGGTGCACCGATTTGCCGTCGACCGGGCCCTTGACGGCGTAGACCGAGAGGTCGCCGGGCAACGGGGTGGTGCCGCAGAACTGGTCCTTGGCGGGGAGTTCGCCGGTGAAGATGTACTTGTCGCCGATCTGCTCGGCGCACGAGGAGCGGTTGCCGAGGATGTACTGGCCGTGCTGGCCCTCGTCGTCGATCGCGACGAAGCGGGTGGCGTTCTTGGTGTCGTTGTGGGTCCGCAAAGACCCCTCGTACGCCGTGGCCGGGTCCATCTCGCTCTGCACGATCAGGATCCGCGGCGACCCGGTCAGGTCGAGCTTTCGGTCCTGCGGCGCGTACTTCCAGAAGGCGCACATCGGGACGCCGTTCAGGTAGCCGAAGAAGTCGTACTTCCTGGCCATCCGATCGGCTTCCTTCAGGTAGAAGTTCGTGTCCTTGCTCCACGCCGTGTCGTTGCAGCGAACCGTCGTGCTGATCGCCCCGACGTTCACCAGCTCGTCACCCGACCTGGCGCGAGCCGCCGAGACCTTCGCGTCCGCGATGATCGACCGCAACGTGTCGACCTGCGTCGCCGCGACGGCGCTCGCCGTCGGAGTCGTCGGCGTCACGCCGTACCGGGTCCGCAGCGCCGCCAGGGTGTCGAACTTCTGCAACTCCGGCGACAACCGCGCCCACGCCGCGTCGACCTGCGCCAGCTCGATCTTGCCCGAGGCCGTCGGCGCCTTCGTGAACTCGTCATGCACCAGGACGTCCAGGGTCGCCCGGATGAAACGCGTGTTGTTGTAGATCGCGCTGTAGATCAGCCCGTCGAGGTTGTCGCCACGGACCGAGCTCTCCCCCGCCTTCACCAGCGTGGTCAGCGACGCGCGGATCCCGTTGTACTTCGCGGTGACCTGCGCCGGCGTACTCCCCAACCCGCTGATCTGGTCGGCGTGCCGGGCGATCCACGGGAAGAACTGGGTGTCGCGGCGACGCTGGCCGGAGAACGGGTCGAAGTTCACGTTGTCCCACTGGGTGTGGGTCCAGTCCATGTTCGAGTCGAGCACGAACCGGCCGACCTTCGACGGGTAGGTGTCGGCGTACCAGCCGCCGAGCCAGGTGCCGTAGCTGTACCCGATGAAGTTGAGCTGCCGGGCCTTGAACAGCGCCCGCAGGAAGTCCATGTCGTAGACGGTCTGCTGGCTGCTGACGAACTGGCCGAACTCGGTCGCGGAGCAGGCGTCGGCGTAGAACTTCGCCTCGGCGACCTCGACCTTGTGGGTCTGCTTGGTGCGCTCCTTGTAGTCAGGAGTGACCGGGATCGCCGCGATGTCCTCGGCCGAGGCCAGGCACTGCAGCGGAGTGCTCGTCCCGAAACCACGCGGGTCGAAGCCGAACAGGTCGAAGTCGCTGAACAGCTGCGGCTTCGAGACGCCCAGGTTGGCGGTCAGGTTGAGGCCGGCGCCACCAGGTCCGCCGGGGTTGCTGGTCAGCAGGCCCTTCGAAGTACCGGTGGCCTTGCTGTACGAGACGGCGACCTGGATGTCGGGGTGCGCGTCCGGATGCGCCCAGTCCATCGGCACGTTGACCTTGGCGCAGTTGGTGGTCGGGGCCTGCGGATAGTTCCGCTTGATGGTGGCGTCGAACGCGCAGACCGACCAGTTGATCGGCTGGTCGAGGTAGCGCTGCGGGATCGCCGGCACGGCCGGATCCTGGGGCCCGGAGGCGGCGGTGGCTGCCACGGCGTTAGTGGCCGTCAGCAACGGAGCAAGCAATGCGACGGCGACGGCGGCCGCGAGTTTGCGGGGGCTGGGCACGCTGAGAACTCCCTGTGTCAGGCGGACGGGAAGCCGTCAACGTATTCGGCCGGACACCGTCGGCGACACCCATCGGCCCAACCGCAAGGGCAAACCCGCGTCTACAGCTCGTACACCGTGAAGATCGTGCAGTACACCGGCGGCGATTCGAGTCCTGGGTAATACAGCCGGCCGGCTTCGTCGGTGACCTTGAAATAAGCCGTGGACGCTCCGACCTGGGACGGCGCCTGCAGCCGCATCTTCACCGTCACGACCTCGCCCGGTACGGCGTCCGGCAGCCGGGCGCGAGACGGCGAGCGGAGCCATCCCGGCGTACCGGCTGCTCCTTGTCTGGTGAGCCAGCGGTCGTGCCAGTTGCTCTCCCCGCTGTTGCGGATCTCCCAGGTCTTGTCGAACTCCTCGTCCCGGATCACCCGGGTGCCGTCGGGCACGGTCTCGCCGACGAGCTCCGCGCGGTCCTCGGGATGATGGTCGGCCGGTACCGACCCGCCCAGCAGCGTCGGGTGCGGGAGCGAGTCGCGGCGGCGCAGGTCCCGCATCGACATGTCCTTGCCGGCCCGTACGGCGGCGTCGAGCTCCATCAACTGGTTCACCAGAGCGCGACCGGCGCCGAAGGAGTCGTCGTACCACTCGATCAACTCGCGGCTGGGCTTGGTGTGCCCGCGCTCGACCCTCGAGAGATGGCCCTTGTCCCAGCCGGACAGCGCGGCCGCGCGGGTGAGCGGCACCTCTGCCGCCTCTCGCAACTCGCGCATCCGGCTGCCGATCACGTACCGCGCCTGTGCTGGCCTCACAGCGAACTCCCCAGTGTCACTAGTTCACGGAGACTACCTGGTTTCGGTTACTCGCTTTCGTTGCCTACTGCGACAACTCCGTGACGCTCTGATTCTGTGGGGTGTAGTGCCAGATCGCCAAGGATCCGCCCACTCCGAGCGACAGTTCACTCCCAGAAAGGCCACGACCATGCGGACCGCCCTCACCCGTACTTTCGCCAGGCTCACAGTTACCACCCTTCTCGGCGGCGTCGCCGTCCTCGGCGGCGCGGCGCTGCCGGCCCACGCCGCCACCGGCACCGTCGTGACCGATTCCGGGGCCGGGGTGACGATCCGCTCCGGCAACGCGACCACCTTCGGCGCGGTCGGCACCCAGCCCAACGGCGCGGTCCAGATCGACTGCCAGATCTACGGCGAGCCGGTGACCGGCAAGTTCGGCCGCAGCCTGGTCTGGGACCACGTCCCCGGCAAGGGCTTCATCTCCGACTCCTACGTCAACACCGGCAGCAGCGGCCTGGTCGCCCCGCTGTGCACGAGCAACCCGCGCGCCGACAACGCGATCAACTGGTACGCCGCCCGCAACGGCTCGACCGCCTTCCAGGGGTACTGCGAGATGGCCGCCGAGAACTCCTACGGCAAAACCGGCATCTGGGCCTCCGCCAAGGCCGACTGGAACGACGCCGTCGCCCGCGGTGTCGCCCACCGCGACCTGAACGCCCCCAAGGGTGCCCTGGTCTTCTGGGACCTGGCCGCCCCCTACGGCCACGTCGGCGTCTCCCGCGGCGACGGCTACTTCTGGGCGACCAGCGTCAACGGCAAGATCGGCCTGGCCAAACTCCCCTACTTCAACTCCTACCTCGGCTGGGCCTGGCCCAACTTCTGAACTCCCATCAGCCCTAGGCACGGAGGCTGAAGGGACACCAAGCACCCAGGCGCACCCGCCCCTCAAGCGCCTGGGTGCTTCTGAACGTTCGAAACCGTGCGTGACTGTGACGTCACTCACGGATAGCGCTTACTTTCATGGCCACCCCGCTGAACCGTCGGTACGGTGCGTGCAAACGCTCTCATCCGAGCGCATCTGCCCGCCCCGACAGAAGGATTCGAGATGAGCTCACAACGCTCACGCTTGTTCCATCGTTGTAAGCCAACTGTTCTCCTGATCGCCCTGGCGACCGCGGTCGCGGTCCTGCTCGCCAACACCGGAATCCAGCCCGCGCTGGCCAAACCGGCCGCCGAGGACCGCGTGGTCAGCCACAACTTCGAGAACCCGGCGCTCGCCGCCCACTACATCCAGCAGTTCGACGCGATCAAGGCCAAGGGCCAGAAGCTCAGCCAGGCCCTCGAGGAGCAGACCAAGGGTCAGCTCCAAGACGTCATGCCCAGCCTCCGCTACATCGAGTTCGACGCGGAGACCAAGGTCGAGGGCACGATCGCGACCATCACCATCAAGGCGCCGGACGTCGAGGTCGACGCGACCTGGTGGCAAGGCGCGCTGATCGTCGCAGGCTCGATCCTGATCGGCTTCGGTGCCGGCGCGGCCTGCGTGTACGCCGGTGGGCCGGCGACCGTGTGCGCCGGAGTCGGTGGATTCGTCGGCGAGTTCGTGAACGGCGCGCTCACCCAATGGGCGGACGGCAAGCTCGGCGACGCCGACGAGTGGGCCAACACGATGGCCAAGTCGATCGCCGCCGGCCTGATGACATTCGCGATCGCCTGGGCCGGTACGCCGGAGATGCTCGCCTGGTACAAGGCGACCAGCGCATCGCTCGTCCGCTTCGTCCGGACCGTGGAGGCCTTCTTCGGCGGACACGCGGCCGGCGACGCGCTGGCCGGCATGCTGGACACGCTCGAGCAGTACCTGCCGAGCTACCTGCGCTCGGCGGCCTCCGCGACGGGCACCTGTCGCGAGTCGGTCGGCGACGAGCCCGGCGGCTGGGCTCCGCTCGGCCAGATCGTCCGGAGCGCCGACGGTGCGCAGACCAGGTTCATGGACGTCGACGGCGATCGGGACGTCGATCGCGCCGTCACTGTGAACGGACGGCTGTACACATGGCAGAACGGCGGCTGTGGATCCGACGGCAAGCGGGTCTGGTTCCCGTTGGGCGACACCGCCCCGGCGAGCGCCAGGCAGACGCCGAAGCCGGCCTTCTTCGGCGACCTCGACCGCGACGGCAAGGACGACCTGGTCAACTTCCTCACCGCCGCCGAATCGGGCACCGGCGTGGCCGCGATGAAGGTCTGGCGCAACGAGTCCGACGGCCAGAACGTCCGCTGGGCCAACCCGGTCATCGTCGCGAACGATCTCGGGTACGTCGGAATCCCGGTGTTCGCCGATCTCGACGGTGACGGGGACGACGACATCATCATCCCCGACCGCCTCAACTTCCTGACCGCGTGGGAGAACACCACGACCGGCGGGCTGCCGAAGCCGGGCAACTGGAACAAGATCGAGGGCTTCACCCATCCCGCGGAAGGCCCGGTCGGGTCGGTCTCCTACCCGGACATCAACGGTGACGGCAAGGCCGACGTCGTGGTCGTCCGGTACACGACCGGTGACGTGGACGCCTGGGAGAACCTCGGTGGTGGCTGGGGTGAAACCAAGGCCAAGAGCAAGACCGGGGCGGCGGCTGCTGACGGCGGCTGGAAGGCGCTCGGCAAGATCCGGTCCGGCAACGCGTTCGGCGGCGCCGTCGGCGACTTCGGCGACCTCGACGCCGACAAGGTCTCGGACTTCCTGTTGTTCAACTCGACATCCAAGGGTGTCGATGGATGGCTGCTGCCGACCGACCGCGTGGCGGCTGCCAACGGCGGAGTCGGCGATCCGATGGAGCAGCACCCGGGCGGCGACGACGGCGGAACCCGCCCGCCCGCGAGCGGCGACTGCCGGCCCGACGGTCTCGCGACCACGCCCGGGGTCGCGACGCCGTACTGCAAGATCTATCAAGGTGACGGTCGCGAGTGGCTCGGTCAGGGCCGGGACCGCCGAGTCGTTGCCTACTTCAACGGTGGCCGCACGGGCGCCGACGGCACCCCGCACTACCTGGTGAAGAACATCCCGTGGTCGAAGGTCACGCACCTCAACTACGCGTTCGCCTCGGTGGACGCCAACCGGATCTCGGTCGGCGCGCCCGGTCCGAACAACCCGGCGACCGGGATGGAGTGGCCCGGTCAGGTCGGGGCGGAGATGGACACTTCGCTGCCGTACAAGGGGCACTTCAACCTGCTGACGAAGTACAAGCGCCTGCACCCGCGGGTGAAGACGATGATCTCCGTCGGTGGCTGGGCGGGATCGGGTGGCTTCTACTCGATGACGACGAACGCCGATGGCTCGGTCAACCAGGCCGGCATCAACACGTTCGCCGGCTCGGTCGTCGACTTCCTGCGGACCTACGGATTCAATGGTGTCGACATCGACTTCGAGTACCCGACGGTGCTCGACGACACCGGCAACCCGAACGACTGGGGTACGGCGAACCCGCGTCGCAAGGGGCTGCCCACGGCGTACGCCGCGTTGATGAAGACGCTGCGCGATTCGCTCAACCGGGCATCGGTCGCGGACGACAAGTACTACCTGCTGACCTCCGCGTCGTCCGCCTCCGGCTACCTGGTGCGCGGGATGGCCAACCAGACCGCGCTCGACTACCAGGACTTCACCAACCTGATGGCCTACGACTACCACGGCACCTGGAACAACGTGGTCGGTCCGAACGCCGCTGTCTTCGACGACGGCAAGGACCCGGAGCTGGCCGACCAGTACTCCGTACCGGAGTACGGCGGCATCGGCTACTTCAACACCAGCTGGGCGACGAAGTACCTGCGCGGCGCACTGCAAGCGGGCCGCGTCAACATCGGCATCCCGTACTACACGCGCGGCTGGAAGAACGTCACCGGCGGCACGAACGGTCTGTGGGGCAACTCGCAGAAGCCGGACTGCGAACCCGGTACCGGCATCCGCCGCCCGTGTGGCGACGGCGCGGTCGGCATCGACAACATCTGGCACGACGACACCTCCAACGGTGGCGAGCTCGGCTCCGGCACCAACCCGCTCTGGCACACCAAGAACCTGGAGAAGAACATCCTCCCCAGGTACGCGCCGAGCGTCGGTCTGACGCCTGACACCGACGCCGCCGACCGGCTGACCGGTCAGTACACGCGGTTCTGGGACAACACGACCAAGACGTCCTGGCTCTGGAACAACGACAAGAAGGTGTTCCTGTCGACCGAGGACGAGCAAGGCATCGACGCTGTCGTCGACCTGGTGAAGTCCACCGGCGCGGGCGGCGTGATGATGTGGGAGCTCGGCGGCGACTTCGCCTGCCCGGCTGTCGTCGATGCTCAGCATCCCTGCGGTATGGGCTACACCCTGACCACCCGGCTGAACGAGAAGCTGGGCAACTCGGGTGCCTATGACAACAACCTGCGCAGCGGCAGTACCGGTACCGCGCCCACGGTGACCGCCAACATCAGCGTCGACATGGTCAACTACCCGACCCAGACGGCCAACCTCTGGCCGCTGCAGCCGACCGTGCGGATCACCAACAACACCGGCCGGACCCTCGGCGGCGGCAAGGACACCAAGCTGTCGTTCGACATCCCGGCCTCGACGTCCCCGCTGGTCAAGGACGTCAACTGGCAGACCGGCGATCAGGGTGGCCAATGGAAGCTCACGCCCGGCTCCACCTTCCACCGGATCACCACCACGCTCGACTACTGCCAGATCATCCCGTCCGGCAAGACCCTCGACCTGCCGATCATCTACTTCCTCCCCATCACCGGTCCGGTCAACACGAGCCTGTCGATCGGCGGTACGTCGTACGCACCCGTCACCGACAACCTCAAGGGACTCGGCACCGCGACCCCGCCGGCCGGCGGCTGCAATGCGGCCAACTGGGACTCCACCAAGACCTACGACCCGGCCGCGCAGCCGGTGGAGCAGGTCACCGTCAAGTACAACAACAAGATCTGGAAGGCGAAGTGGCAGACGATGAACAATGCGCCGGGCACCGGGGCCGACCCGGATCACGAGCCGTGGAAGCTGATCGGCGTGGCTAGCTAGCCTCCATGCGGTCCAGCCAGTCGGCGACCAGCGCTTGGTAGAGCGCTGGTCGCCGTACCGGCAGGCCGTGGTCCTCCTGATCGAGGACGGCGAAGGTCGCGGTCGGGTAGTCGTCGAGCAGGGCCCACGCGTCGGCGTACCCGGTGATGGTGTCCTGCCGGCCGGTCACGATCAACGTCGGCCGCTCGAACCGTGCAGCCGGGTCTTCGCGCAAGGCATAGGTCGACGGATCGGCCTGGATCCGGTCGAGGAACTCCAGATCCGCAGCCTGCTCGGCTGGGTCGTAGTAGGCGTCGTCCTTGGCCTGTACGGCGGCGTCGAACGCGGCCGTGTGGTGAAGATAGTCGTCTGTCGGCAAGGTGCGAGCAGCACGATCCGCGATGACGCCCGGGACGCGGAGCAACAACCCCAGCACCCGCGCCGGGTCGCGCCTGACCAGCCCCCGCGCGTGCAATGCCCCCGCGGACGTACCTGACAGAGCGAAGGTGTCATCCCCCAGAGCTTCGGCGATCGTCTCCGCGATGGCGTCGAGAATGCCGTCCTGATCGGCGATCGACGGGTCGCCAGGGCGGTGGTTGGTGCCGGGTGGGTCGACGTAGATGCGGCGCCAGCCGGTCCGGTCGGCGAAGACCGGCTCGTGGACGGCCTGGCTCTCGCCGTTGTCGCCACCCCAGCCCGGCAGGAACACGATCGGGCGACCTTCACCGAAGGACTCGTAGTACGTCACCCGATCAAGCTACCTACTCATCCACCGGATCGTCCCGCTGCTTTGCCCGTGGCAGAACGCTCGCCGGAGCCGCGTTGGATCAGCTGGCAAGGGAGGACTATGCGTTGGGGTGGTCGGGTGTCGGATTTGGATGCCCGGTCGAGGAGGAGGCGGGCGGCGATCCGGCCCAGTTCGGCGATGTCGGAGGCAACGACGGTGACCGGGGTGGGGAGCATGTCGGCCAGGCGGAAGTCGTCGAAGCCGACGACCGCGGGCTCACCAAACCCGGGCTGCTTGGTGACCTCGCGCAGCGCGCGGAGTACGCCTTCGGTGAGGAAGTTGGTGGAGGCAAACAACGCCGTGGGCGGGTCGGGGCGGTGCATCAGCTCGCGGGTCGCCTTCTCGGCAGCTTCCGCGGTGCCTTCCGGGAGCTGGATGACGAGGCTTTCGTCGACCTCGACACCGGCTGCTCGGCAAGCTCGCCGGTAGCCGCGCAACCGCCGGCCGGTGGTGTAGTACGACGGGGCGAGCAGGATCGCGATCCGCTCATGTCCCTGCTGCAGAAGGTGATCCGTGGCGAGCTTGCCACCACCCTCGTTGTCGACCATCACGATGTCGGCCTCGATCCCGTGCGCCGGCCGGTCCACGAACACCACCGGTACGCCGGCACCCGCCAGGAACGAATGGTCGCCCTGGTCGGGAACGATCATCAGCCCCGCGACCTGACGCCCCACCAACTCCTGGATCGCCCGCCGCTCCCCCTCCGGGTCCTCGTCGACCGAGCCGAGCACAACGGCGAACCCGTCCTGCCCGGCCACCTCCAGCGACGCCTTGGCGATGGTCGCGTAGAACGGGTTGGTCAGGTCGCCGAGCACCAGCGCCAGGCTGGACGACTTCTTGCCCGGCCGTAGCGCTCGCGCGACCTCGTTGCGCTGGAAACCCAGTTCGTCGATCGCCACCCGGACCCGGCTCGCGGTCTCGTCGCGCACACCGGCTCCGCCGTTGACCACCCGGGAGACCGTACCCAACCCGACACCGGCCCGCTTGGCCACGTCGATCATCGTCGGCCGGGCGGACTCGGCTGGTCTTGGAAACGTTTCGGACACAGGGTTGACTTCCCTCTCAGGGCACGGCATCGTCACCTCACAGTAAACTTTGGAAACGTTACCGTCCAGGAGGCAGGATGAATCGTGACGGACGGAGTCGTGGCGGCCGGACCGGGTTCAGCCGCAACGCCGGTTCGGACACCTTGGCCGCCTACCTGTTCATCGCGCCGGCCATCATCGGATTCACCGTCTTCGTCGGCTATCCGCTGGTCCGCTCGTTCTATCTGTCGCTGACCAAGTACAACGGCCTGACCGACCCGGTCTTCGTCGGCCTGGCCAACTTCCGCCGGCTGTTCACCGTCGATCCGGCGTTCTGGCCGTCGCTGCGGGCAACGGGGTACCTGGTGGTCCTCTATGTGCCGCTCTCACTGGCTCTCGGCCTCGCGCTGGCGATGTTCTGCAACCAGCGCTTCGCCGGCGTCCGGATCGTCCGGACCCTGGCGTACCTGCCGGTGGTACTGCCCGCCGTCGCGACCATCACGCTGTGGAAGTTCATCCTCAATCCCCAAGTGGGCTTGGCGAACACGATCCTCGACAAACTGCATCTGCCGACCAGCCTGTGGTTGCAGAGCCCAACGATGTCGATGCCGTCGATCGTGATCGTGATGCTGTGGGGCGTCGGCGGGACGATGATCATCTTCCTGGCCGCACTCCAGGCGGTGCCGACCGAGCTCTACGAGGCGGCCCGCGTCGACGGCGCCGGACCGTACTCGGTGTTCTTCCGGATCACCTTGCCGATGATCAGCCCGATCATGCTGCTCCAGGTGATCCTGCAGACGACGGCCGCGCTGCAGACCTTCAACCAGCCCAAGATCCTCACCAACGGCGGGCCTGGCTTCAGTACCAGCGTCTTGATGCTGTCGATCTACAACAACGGTTTCTCCAACCTGGGCAGGGTTCCGCAGCTCGGTTACGCCTCCGCCCAGGTGTGGGTGCTGTTCATCGTCATCATCGCCGTGATCGCCCTGACCGCGAAGTTCTCCTCGCTCTGGACGTACAGTGACAACACTCCCGACTGAGTCCCGCCGCCGGTTCGGCGGCACGACCGCCTGGTACGCGACCGCGCTGTTCATCTGCGCGGTGATGATCGTCCCGCTGCTGTGGATGATCACCATCGGCCTGAAGAGCCGCAACGCCGTCTTCGAAGTACCACCTAGGCTGCTGCCGCACGACTTCCACTGGCGCAACTTCCTCGACGGCCCGCAGGCGATCCACTTCCCGCGGCTGTTGCTCAACTCAACGATCATCACCGTGCTGAGCGTGCTCGGCGGCGTGATGACCGCGATGATGGCCGGCTACGCGCTGGCCCGGCTGCGGTTCCCGGGCCGGAAGGTGTGGTTCTACCTCTTCGTCGGCAGCATGCTGCTGCCCGGGGTGGTCGGCCTGATCCCGCTGTTCCAGTTGTACAAGTCCATCGGCTGGTACGACACCTGGCTGCCGCTGATCGTGCCGGCCTTCTTCGGCGGCAATCCGCTCTTCATCTTCCTCGCCCGGCAGTACTTCCTGGCCATCCCGTACTCGATCGACGAGGCGGCCAAGATCGACGGCGCCGGGCACCTGCGGATCTTCGTCAGCGTGATGCTGCCGTTGACCCGGCCGGCCTGGATCACGATGGCGATCCTCGCCTTCCAGGCGTCCTGGAACGACTTCCTCAATCCACTGGTCTACCTGTACTCCGCCGACAAGTGGCCGTTGTCGGTCGGCATGGCCCAGTTCGTCTCGCCCTTCGCCGGGCAGACGCCGAACTGGAGCTACTACATGGCCACCAACCTGCTCTACATGCTGCCGCCGCTGATCCTCTTCTTCGCCGCGCAGCGCTACTTCATCCAGGGCCTCGGCTCGCTGGGCAGCACGACGCAGAAGTGACTCACCCCCTGAGGAGCACAACAGTGAAAGCGATCATCGGCACCACCCTCGCCTGCGCCGGGTTGCTGACGGCAACGGCTGCCTGCAGCGGCTCGGACTCCGGCGGCAAGTCCGACGGCCCGGTCACCGTGACCGTGATGACGTGGGAAACCCCCGAGACGAACACGGCCATCAAGAAAGCGCTCGAAGGCTTCAAGGATGACAACGTCAAGGTCCAGCTCGTCGACACCCCGAGCGGCGGGTACGGCGACAAGCTCGCGTCGCTGACCCAGGCGAAGAAGCTGCCCGACCTGTTCTGGTGCGGCAACGACACCGAGCAGCAGTACACGTCCCAGGGCCTGCTGGTCGACTGGTCGAAGCGGGTCGACAGCGGTGACGGCGGCCTCAAGGCGGACGACTTCGTCGGCTCGGCGATGAAGAACTGGAAGACGAGCGACGGGCAGATGGGCGGGCTGCCGTCGCTGATGAACACCTACGGCGTCTGGTACAACGCCGACGCGTTCAAGGCGGCCGGGATCCCGGAGCCCAAGTCGGGGTGGAGCTGGGACGACATGTACTCCGCGGCCGGCAAGCTCGCGGGGAAGAACGGAGCGAAGTACGGGCTGGTCGCGGATCAGCTCACCTCGGCGGACGCGCCGTTCACGATGTCGATGTACGCGGTGTCCGCTGGTGGCGCACCGTTCACCGACGACGTGAACCACCCGACCAAGGCGGAGATCGACGGCAAGTACACCGAGGGCGTGGAGAAGCTGGCCGCGGCAATCAAGTCCGGGGCGGTGGCGCCTCCCGGGTACGACGCGTCGAACGTGCCGGCGCTGTTCTCCGGCGGCAAGGTGCCGATGATGTTCGGCGGGCAGTGGCTGGCGGCCGGGTTCCAGACGGACAAGCCGAAGATCAAGTACGGGTTCGCGCCGTTCCCGCAGGTGACGACACCGGCCACGCTGTACGACTCGGTGGGGATCTGCACTCCGCAGTACACGGCAAACGAGGATGCGACGTACAAGGTGCTCTCGTATCTGAACACCAAGGTGTGGGACGCCGTACTGCCTGCGTCGCCCGTCGCGCCGCCTGCCTATACGCCGGCGCAGGAGAGCTACTTCGGCGCGTTGACCAAGGCCGGTCAGACCACGGTCGTGGACACGGTCAAGGCTGATCTCTCGGCAGAGAAGACGGTCGGGGTGCGGTTCACGACGCAATGGGCCTCGCAGGTCGGGGATCTGACGACGGCGATGTACCAGCCGATCCTCAGTGGGAAGAAGCCTGTTTCGGATCTGCAGGCGTACGTGGGGAAGATCAACGACCTGATCAAGTCGCAGGGCTAGACCGTCACCAGCGGAGGGGGCCCGGTGAGAAGGTGCAACTTCTCCCGGGTCTCCTCATCGACAGGCGTGTAGGTGACCAGCCTCGGGCGGTTGGAGCCGGGCTGGGTCCAGAGGCTGGTCGCCGACAGGCGCAGTACGCCGGCCTGCGGGTGGTGGTAGACCTTCAACTGGTTGCCGGGGCGGAGTACCTCGTGGTCGTCCCAGTACTCGGCGAACTCCGGTGATGCCGCCTGGAGTCGCTTGAGCAGCGCCTTCCAGGTGGGGTCGTCGAGATTCTCGACCATCGATGCGCGGAACTTGGCGACCATCGCGCGTTGGGTCTGCTCCAGGTCAGGCAGGGTCGCCTTCCACTGCTCGTTCAGGAAGCCGAGCCAGATCACGTTGCGATCCTCGGGCGGAACGGCGTCGAGGTCGCACATGAGCTTGCTGAACGGACGGTTGTAGGCAAGCAGGTCGTACCGGCCGTTCTGTACGCAGGCGGGCAGCGGCTCGAGCTGATCCAGCAGATCGCGCAGGGCGTCGGTGACGGGCGTGAAGGCGGCGGCCGGGCTGGGGTCGATCGCCCCGGCCAGCGCGAACAGATGCTCCCGCTCACTCTGGTCCAGCCGCAGCGTCCGGGCGATCGCGTCCAGCACCTCGGCGGAGACCTGGATGTCGCGCCCCTGCTCGAGCCAGGTGTACCAAGTCGTCCCGATCGCCGCGAGCTGGGACACTTCCTCCCGCCGCAGCCCCGGAGTCCGGCGCCGCCGCCCACGCGGCAGCCCGACCTCCTCAGGCGCGATCCGCTCCCGCCGGCTCCGCAGGAAGCTCGCCAGCTCCTCCCGCCGCTGATCCGTCACGAATACCACGATGCCGCATCGGCAATCCTGGTACAAGGTACTTCTTGTACCAGGATAAAGACGCTCTGGTACCACCCTGAGAACCCAGCGACGCTCGACCCATGACCGAAACAGCCCAATCCCCCACTGCCCACGGCGCAGCCAACCCAACCGCCGCGGGCGGGGCGGGGGTGGCAGCCGCTCCTCCCACCCCGCGGACCGGCCGGGCCTCTGTGCTTTCCGGGGCCGGGTTGCTTGCCTTGCTGCTCTGCGCCGCCCTGCCGATCCTCGACTTCTTCATCGTCAACGTGGCCTTGCCCTCGATGGGTCGGGAGCTCCGGGCCGGGCCGGCCCTGCTGGAGTTGGTGGTGGCCGGCTATGGCGTCGCCTTCGCCGTACTGCTGGTGCTTGGTGGGCGGCTTGGCGACACCTTCGGGCGACGCCGGTTGCTGCTGATCGCGATGACCGCCTTCACCCTCAGCTCGATCGCCTGCGGTTTGGCACCCAATGCAGCCGTGCTCGTCGGGGCCCGCATCCTGCAGGGCGCATCGGCCGCGCTCCTCAACCCACAGGTCCTCGCGACACTGCACGCGACCACCTCCGGCGACCGGCGCAACCGCGCTCTCAGCCTGTACGGCGCGATGGCCGGCCTCGCGATGGTGGCCGGTCAGATCCTCGGCGGCCTGCTCGTCGCCGCCGACATCGGTGGAGCCGGCTGGCGGGCCGTCTTCCTCGTCAACGGTCCCGTCGGCGTGATCGCGTTCATCCTCGCCTGGCGCACGGTCCCCGCGACCCGCTCCGATCGTCCAGCTCCGGTCGACCTCGCCGGTACCGCCCTCCTCGCGATCACCCTGACCGCCCTCCTCGTACCACTCAGCGAAGGCCGAGCGGCAGGCTGGCCGCTCTGGTCCTGGCTCTGCCTGGCCGCCTGCCCGATCGCCGCCGTCGCCCTGCTCTTCGTCGAGCGCCGGCAAGAACACGCCGGCCGACTTCCCCTGCTCCCACCGAGTTTGTTCGGCTTCGGCGGAGTACGGCTCGGCCTCGGACTCATCGTGCCGTTCTCGATCAACTTCGGCGGCTTCATGTTCGTGATGGCGATCGCTCTGCAGCAGGGTCTGCGCTTCGGCCCGGTCCAGGCCGGTCTCACCCTGGCGCCGCTCGCGGTCACCCACCTGCTCGCGTCGCTCGTCAGCCCGCGCCTGATCGGCCGCTTCGGCAGCCGGGTCATCCAGGTGGCCGCGTCCATCCACCTGATCGCCTTGGTCGTCCTCGGTGTCACCGTCCTGCGCGGCTGGCCGGACCTGACCGCGCTCGACTTCGCTCCCGCGCTCGCCTTGTGGGGAGTCGCCTCGGGTTCGCAGATCCCGGTGTTCTTCCGGATCGTGCTGGCCGATCTCCCCGCCGACCGGGCCGGCATCGGCAGCGGCGTACTGGTCACCTTCCAGCAAGCCTCCTTCGCCCTCGGCGCTGCCGTGATCGGGACGCTCTTCCTGTCGCTGGAGACAGCACAGGGCGACCCGGGCAAAGCGCTGGCCGAAACCGTCGCCGCCCTGGCCGCCCTGGTCCTGCTGACCTTGACGCTCAGCACCCGCCTGCCGAGGCGGCTGTGATCAGACCGCCTGCCACAGCGAGAGCGCGAAGCGTTCCTCGGAGTCTGTCCACCAGGCGCCGTTGGTGAAGCCGGCCTTGTCGAGTTCGGCCTCGACGCCGTGGCGGTGGAACTTGGCGGAGACCTCGGTGCTGAGTTCCTCGCCTTCGGCGAAGTCGACCTCGAGGCCGATCTCCGGGATCAGGACCTTCATCGCCCGGTCGGCGCGCAGATGCATCTCGATCCACTCGTTCTCCGGGTCCCAGATCGCGCGGTGGCTGAAGGAGTCCACGTCGAAGTCCGCACCGAGTTGGCGGTTCAGCACCCGCAGTACGTTCCGGTTGAACTCGGCGGTCACCCCGGCGCTGTCGTCGTACGCCGCGACGAGGGTGGCCGGGTCCTTCACGAGATCGGTGCCGAGCAGCAGCCACTCCCCTGGCTCGAGCACGTCGCGGATGGACTTGTAGAAGTCGGCGCGCTCGTCCGGCAGCAGGTTGCCGATCGTGCCGCCGAGGAACGCGACCACGCGCGGCGCCTCGCCGGGAAGCTTGTCGAGGTGCTCGGTGAAGTCGCCGACCACGCCGTGCACGGTGAGGCTCGGGTAGTCGGTGTTGATCGCGGCGGCGGCCTCGCGCAGGGCCGATTCCGAGACGTCGAGTGGTACGAACGTCGTCAGCGTGCCGTGGTCGCGCAGGCCGTCGAGCAGCAGCCGCGTCTTCTCCGACGAGCCCGAGCCGAGCTCGACCAGCGTGTGCGCGCCGGTGAGCTCGGCGATCTCGCCGGAACGGGCGTCGAGGATCTCCCGCTCCGCGCGGGTCGGGTAGTACTCCGGCAGCCTGGTGATCTCCTCGAACAGCTCGCTGCCGCGCGCGTCATAGAACCACTTCGGCGCAAGCCATTTCGGCTCAGCCGTCAGACCGTTGCGGGCATCCTCCCGCAGGGCGCGGGCGGCATAGTCCGCAGTGAGGTGGATATCGATTGAAGTCCCCTGTCCGGGGCGGTGGGGTGGGCTCAGATGTGACACTGTCGTCCTTCCAGCAAGGGGGTGACGGCTAGCGTGCTTTTGGTTGCCAGTAGCAATGAATGGTCGGGGATCTCTTCCCAGCCTTCGGTGGTCCAGGGCTCGGAGCTGACCGCAACGGAGTCGGTGGTACGGCGGACCCAGAGCGAATGCGTCCAGGTGGTGGCGACGATCTGCTCCCCATCGGTGAGCAGAAGATTGAGCCTGCTGTCGGGTGCCGCCGCAGCAACATCCCGTACTACGGAAGCCACCGCCTCAGGCGCCCCCAAATGCAAGCGGTCTTGCACAAGAGCCCACAGCAACGCCGAGTCCATCGGCGCATCGAGCGTCAACAACTCAGACACCGGCAAGGCTTCCGCCAACTTGGACACCGCCCCCGGCCAACCGCTGATCAGCCCGTTATGACTGAACAACCACTGGTCCTTGGTGTACGGCGCCACGGCGATCTCCGTGAGCGGCGCCCCCACGGTCCCATTCCGCACTGCCGCCAGCACCGCCCCCGAGCTGACCGATCCCGCCAACCCCGGCAACGACTCATCAGCCCAGATCGGCACACTCCGCCGATACCGCACAGGCAGGCGGCC
The DNA here is from genome assembly GCF_039525325.1 of Kribbella koreensis. Taxonomy (NCBI): domain Bacteria; kingdom Bacillati; phylum Actinomycetota; class Actinomycetes; order Propionibacteriales; family Kribbellaceae; genus Kribbella; species Kribbella koreensis. Next base: position 272,949 of record NZ_BAAAHK010000002.1, on the reverse strand, counting down.
AACGGACGCACCGGCCGATCGGGCCGAGCCGGTATCGTCGTCGGGGTACCAGCCGATGCCGAAGCCGTCGGCATTGACGGAGCCGCCGCCACGCATGTCCGCCGGAGCCCAACTCTGCCGATACAGAGAGTGCGGCGGTTCCAGCACAAGTGAGGCGAGGGAGACGGGCGGGCCGAGGTACGCCAGGTGGCGGCACATCAGCAACCACCCCAGCGAGGGCGCCTGCTGCGCCGCCTACGGTGTTCGGCGATCACCGGGGCAGCTCCTCCGGGGTTGGGGTTCTGGCGCAGCGGAAGCCGGCGAAGATCTGGCGGCGGATGGGGTAGTCCCAGTTGCGGAAGGTGCCGCGGGCGACGATCTCGTCGGTGCCGAAGGAGCCGCCGCGCAGCATCTTGTAGTCGTTGCCGAAGAAGACCAGCGAGTACTCGTCGTACGGGAACGCGCGGAAACCCGGGTACGGCTTGAAGTCGCTGCTCGTCCACTCCCAGACATCGCCGATCAACTGCTCGACCCCCAGCGGCGACGCACCCGCCGGGTAGGCGCCGATCGGAGCGGGACGCAAGTGCCGCTGACCCAAGTTCGCGTGTTGCGGACCGGGGCTCTCATCACCCCACGGGAAGCGTCGCGTCCGCCCGGTCGCCGGGTCGAAGCGGGCAGCGAACTCCCACTCCTCCTCGGTCGGCAGCCGCTTGCCGGCCCACTTCGCGTACGCCTCCGCCTCGTAGAAGCAGACGTGCATCACCGGCTCGTCGAGCGGCAGCAACTCCCGATGCCCGAACCGCGTCCGCACCCAGTGGCCGTCCTCGCGCTCCCAGAACCGCGGCGCGACCAGCGACGCCTTCTGCACATGCGCCCAGCCGGCCTCCGACCACCACTGCGGATCCTGATACCCACCACCAGTGACGAACTTGAGGTAGTCGCCATTGCTCACCGGCGCCGTGTCGATCACGTACGGATCGACGTGCACCGCATGCGCCGGCCGCTCGTTGTCGAGCGCCCACGGCTCGATCGAAGTACCCATCTCGAAGACACCACCCGGTACGAGCACCTCGGCCTTGGCCAGCCGTCGACCGGGCGGCGGCGCCGGCGCATCGAGCACCGGAGCACCGGTCCGCAACTGATGCGTGGCGAGCATCGTCTCGTCGTGCTGCTGCTCGTGCTGCACGATCATGCCGAACGCGAACCCGTTGTCGACCAACTCGCGGTCGCCACCGAACTTCACGTGATCCAGCACGTCGAGCACCTTGTCGCGCACCTCGACGACGTACTGCCGGGTCTCCGTCGGGCTGAGCAGCGGCAGCGACGGCCGGTCGGCCCGGGCGTGCATGAACGCGTCGTACAGCTCGTCGATGTCCTGCCGGACCGGGTCGCGGCCGCCGACGTCGCGGACCAGCCAGAGCTCTTCCTGGTTGCCGATGTGCGCGTAGTCCCAGACCAGCGGCGACATCAGCTTCGAGTGCTGCCGGATCAGGTCGTCCGTATCGACCGCGTCGGTCAGCTGGACGGTCCGGTCGCGCGAGCGCTCGAGCTGCTCGGCGACGAACGACCGCAGCCCCTCGGCGGTCAGATCTGACAACTGGTGGTTCATGAAGCTCGCCTTCTCTGGGTGTCGTCGACGATGTAGTGCAGTCGCTCGCCGGCCTCGGTGATCAGGTCGTGATCGACTCCGGTCCGGCTCAGATTGGTGGTGGCCAGGTCGACCAGATCGCGCGCGGCCTGCAGTACAGGCTTGTCGTGCAGACCTTCCCGTGCCGCGGGGAACCAGCGACCGGCCGCCGGCGCAGCAGCAGCCAGTGCCTGGTCGGTGACAGCCGGGTCGGACATCAGCGCGGACAACAGCAGGGTCGGCGTGATCCAGCCGTCGCCGTCCTGAGCATCGAGGTAGCGGACCTCCAAGTAGCCTCGCGGCCGCACCGGCGGGAAGAGCGTGGACAGGTGATATTCCAAGTCCCCATACGTCGGCCTGTCTGCCAGCGGATCACCAGTCCCGGCGCCGCTCGCCAGGCCGGTGCCGTCCAGGGCACCGTCGGCCCATGCTCCGAATGTGAGCCCTGCCGGTGCGTCCCAGCTGTCTCCCCGTCTCAGACAGAGGACCGGTGCTTCCATCGCAGTGCGGGCCCAGGCCTCGGCGGGGTCGCCGTCGAGGGACGGGGGCTCCGTGAAGGGGGCGCAGGTGCCGAAGGTTGCCTCGGTGCGGGCGGAGGCCCAGCCGGTGTCGCTGCCTTCGCGGTGGCGCGAGTTGGCGAAGAGGGCGACCAAGGCCGGCCCGAAGTCGTGGAGTGCTCGCCAGCGCAGTGCGGTCTGGTCCGCTTCGCCTGCGTCGAGGCAGACCTGCAGACCGGCCGAGCTGCACATCATCCGGGGACCATGCGGGCCGAGCTGTGCGAAGGCTCGCTCCATCGCGGCGTACCGCGGAACGGTCAGGATGCGGCGGGGTGGGCGGAAGGCGTCGAGGCCGTGCCGTCCAGGCACGAGGCCTTGGGTGGCGAGCAGTTGCGTGAGCTGCGCGGCGTCGGCCGTCGTGTCGTCGATCAGCCTGGGGATGGAGTCCGAGGCCTGGCCGGAGATCTCCACCTGGCCACCCGGCTCGACGGTGACCAGAGAACCCCGGCCGAGTGGCAGCTGCGGGCTGTCCGGGACCAGGGTCGGGGGCGCGTGCACGCCCAGGGCGGTGCTGAGTCGAGCGGCGTCGAGAGGTCGATGCGGATCATCCGCGTGATGCACCGTCCACTCCAGCTCGACGCCGTGCAGCTGTGGAGGACCATGCTTGAAACACACCATCGCGACATAACCCTCTGCCTCCACGCGGGAGCCGATCGGGGTGGTCGCCGGAAACTCGCCGGGCGCGGTCACGTCAGCGAACCTAACCGCGCCCCTGGGCGCGTTCAACCGATAGTGGGTTACCCCTCGATGACGTGGCAGCCGGGGCCGGAACCGTCCAACACTGTGTCGAATTCATGATCGACATCGTGCCTGCGGCCACCGACAATATTCGCGCGCACGGCAAGCACCCTTTTGTAGCGCTTCGGTCGTCCCCGCCGGTACGCCGTGACGAGCCACCGCGGTCCGTTGCGCTCAGAGCGAAACCCCCTGCGTGCTGAGCGGTATCCGGACGGGTAGGAAGGGTGCATGCAGACCTATGACGTGGTCGTGATCGGGGCCGGCGCGATGGGGTCGGCTGCGGCTCGTGCACTCGCGGTGGCCGGGCGTGAGGTGCTGGTGCTGGAGCAGTACGAGCTCGGGCACGACCGGGGTGGGTCGCACGGTGGTACCAGGCTGTTCCGGTTGGCGATCGACGATGAGGGCGAGCTGTTGCGGGCGGCAAGGTCCCGGGAGCTCTGGCACGAACTGGAGAGCGCTACCGGCGTACAGATGCTGGACCTCGTCGGGGGTGTGGACCATGGCATGTCCGAGGCGCAGGTGTCGGAGTCTGCCTCGCTGCTTGGGCGGCATGGGGTGGAGCACGAGGTGCTGACGGCCGAGGCCGCTGGTGAGCGGTGGCCGGGGATGCGGTTCGACGGGTCTGTGCTGTACCAACCGGGGTCGGGGCGGGCGTTGGCTGCGCAGGCGTTGGGGGCGATTCGGGAGTCGGCGGTGGCGTTGGGGGTTGAGTTCCGGGGTGGGTGCGCGGCTCACGTAGTACGGGTTGTCGGGGATGGGGTTGAGGTTGAGACAGAGGCCGGCGTCGTACGGGCTGGGCAGGTGGTGGTGACGGCTGGGGCCTGGACTGATCGGCTGCTGGCTGGGGTGCTCGAGGTGCCGGCGATCGCGGTGTCGCAGGAGCAGCCGCGGTTCTTCGCTGCACGGGACGAGTCGGCCGAGTGGCCGGTGTTCGTGCATCGGCGGGAGGAGACTCCGGCGTACGGGGTGTTCGAGGAGGGACGCGGGGTGAAGGTCGGGCTGCATGCGACCGGGCCGGTGATCTCACTTGACCAGCGCGACTTCCAGGTGGAGCCGACGCGGGATGCGGCGCTGGTCGAGTATGTGCGGGAGTGGTTTCCGGGCGTGGATGTTGCGCGGTCGGAGGCGATCAGCTGCCTCTACGACAACACAGTGCGCGGGGACTTCGTCATCGACCGGCGCGGACCGATCAGCGTGGCGGCCGGCTTCCACGGCGAGGGCTTCAAGTTCGTACCGCTGGTCGCCCGCTACCTGACCGACCTGGTGACCGGCGCCGGATCCGTGCCTGCTGTTTTCAGCCTCTGACCCGCGGGCATCCGCCGCAGGGGTTGACGTTGGGAAGCGCGTAGACGAAGCAGCACGAAGTACGCACCTTCTGCTCCAGATCAATCCTGAATGCCTCGGCTGCCGTAGCCGCCTGCACCGCTTCCTCCGGCAGCCGAAGAGCCGCCCGCAGCTCATCCTCGACCGCACCACGCTTCTGCCGGGAACTCATCTTCACGCCGGGCCGGTAGCTATCCGTGAACGCCCGAGTGTGCTCCTCAACCTGCCGAGCCGCCTCCTCGATGGACACCACACGCTCCGACAGCAAGGCGACTTCCATCGGATAGTGCGCCGTCGGATGCTTGCGAAAAGCAAGCGCCTCAGCCGACACGTCCGGCGAAACCCCGGTCAACGCGGTCGAGATCCCCGCCACGATCGCCGGCACCGACACGTACCACATCAACACGAACATCGCCGCGACCTGCACCGGCGGCTCGATCCCGTACTCCCGCCCATAATCATCCAGCAGATCCTGCCGCCACCCCAACGTAGGATCCCCACCCGCCAACTGCTCTTCAAGCACCTCAGCACACGAAATCCACTCAGGCCCAGGCACCGCCCCCGCCGCCCGAACAGCCAGCCAGGAAACCTCCCCATCCAGCTTGCCCGCGAGCCGCCCCACGGTGTAATCCACACCCCCACCCTACGTTCCACCCCCGGGTAGGGTCGGCGCATGGGACTGGAGCGTTGGCATGTGGGGCCGTGGACGGCGCGGGGGTCGGTTCTGGGGGAGCCATTTGAGGCTGGGGTGAAGCGGACGCCGGATGAGTTGAACTTCGACGTCGTTGGGCTCTCGCGGATTCTTGGGCGGCGGCAGGCTACTGCTGAGGAGATGTTGATGCGGCGGTGTCAGGGGTTGTTGCGGCCTACTGATCCGCGGGTTTGTGGGGTGCAGACGATCGAGGACGCGGAGGTTGCTCGGCAGTTGGCGGAGTTGGCTGAGGTGGCGTTCGGGTGGATTGCGGAGCAAGCGCCGGAGGGGTACGAGTTCGTTCGTACTGATGCTGTTGAGTTGCGGCCGGTGATGGACCTGGCGGCTGAGGTGGTTGCTGTGGAGGCGGTGGTGCAGGCGGCCGTTGAGCGCGGGGACGCGTTGCCGGCGGATCGGCTCGCGGCTTCTCAGGTACGCCGGTCGCGCACGGGCGACTGGTACGCCGGTGACGCAGTCTGCAACTGGTCGGGCCCCTACCCGACCGCCGAGCAAGCCGCCGACGCGGTGCGGGCCGCCCGGGTCGAGTTCGTCAACCAGCTGGCCGAAGCGGGCCACGATGACCTTGCAGCCACCGCGACCCGCTGGCCCGAAGTCGTCACGCAACAGCCCTGAGGCTTGCTACGCAACGGACCCGAGTTCCACGCCACAGGCACTGGAGTCGCTAGGCCGCCGTCCGGAAGCCGTGCTTCAGGCCCAACCTCTTCAGCGAGTCCATCCCAGGGATGCCGTCGGCGTCCTTGCCGGTGAAGCCCAGTTTGCGTTGGAACTGTGCATAGGCCTTGATCGTGACCGTGCCGAACGAACCGTCCTTGGCGAAGGCCGGCGACAGCAGGCCCTCAGCCACCAACGCGGCCTCCACGACCCGGACCTCCGCCGGGAACGAGGTCGCACCGTCGGGACCCGGTGCGTCCTTCTTCGCAGCAGCGACCACGCGAGCCAGCGACACCGTCGGTACGCCGGGCCGCAGAGCGCTCCCGCGCCCGACCGCCTTGTAGTCCGGACGCCCGAACCCACGGATCATCGTCGCCCCACCGGTCCAGCGCCGGCTGTGCCGGAACACCCCGACGCCGGTCCTGCTGCCGTCCAGGTTGGTGTTGCCCTCGATCGTCTTGACGAAGTCCCCCTCGACCCGCTCGACGAAGAAGACGTGCGCGATCCGGCCCAGATCCTTGTCGAACAGGAAGCCGACATCACCCGCCCGCGGGCTGTTGAACAGCTTGCCGGCGTTCTTGAAGCCGGCCTGCATCGACGGGGTGAACGCGGTGTCCGTCCCCGCCACCAGCGGCACCTTGTTGATCTTCCAGCCCGCGACCAGGAACGTCGCGCACCAGGCCTGGCCGTTCGCGTGACCCGCCTTGGCCGCGTACGGGTTCTTGTTGGAACCGAGCGGCTTCTCCATCGTGCGCACCTGCGCCGCTGCCCAGGTGAGCAGCTCCCGCACCGTGCCGCTCATGAGTCGGACTCCAGCGTCGCACCGTCCACCAGGTCCTCGTCGTACTGCGGCAGCCGGGTCTGCACGACCTGGTCCTGCGCGCCGTCCTCCGGTAGCGGGTAGTTGCCCGTCTCCACCGGATTCTCCTTGTCAGGCATCCTCTTCTCCCCCTTGAAATCTGGAGGCCGGCCCGTCTCGAACCGGCCCTACCCAACAGATTCCACGAGGGTCTTCAGAAACCCTTAAAGTGCCCAGCTCGCGACGAAATAGCCGACGCCGTACGGCGCGGCGTTGTACCCGAGCCGGCCGCGCAGACCAGGAGCCGCACCGGCCAGTACCTGCCAAGGGGCCCGGCCCGCGGCGTGGAGTTCGGTCGCGAGATCGGGGTCGAGCGCGGCCAGCGTCTCCGCGTCGGCCAATTCCAGTGCGGCGGCAACCGTACTGTCGAAGATTTCCGCGCGTGGGTGGAGATGTACCGGGGCGTGATCGCTGCGTCGCGCAGAGCCATCACCCATCACCAGCAAGGCGATCCGTTCGTTGCCATGGGCAAGCTCTTGACCGAGCGCGAGGCAAGAGGCCGGAGCTTCAGCGGCGGCCACGGTGATCGAGGTCCGCGGCAGGTCCGCCGCCTTGCTCTGCTCGACGAGCCAGGTGCCGACAGCAAGGGACAGGGGCAGTACCGGCGTACCGGCGCTGGAACCGGAGGCCGAGCGCGGGCCGCCGACGGTTACCTCGGGAGCCCCATACGGACCGAAGCTGCCGAGGGCGGACGCGTCGTACCGCGTGCCAGTCAAAGGCCCCGTGCCGACGATCACCAGCGCGTCCGCATCGGCGAGCCGGTCGACGGCGGCGAAGCACGCGGCGCGGAGTGGATCGAGTTCGAAGGCTGCCCCGGAGGCGAGTTCGGGGATCAGCAGAGGTGGATGCGGGCAGACCGCGGCCGCGACGACAGGCACCCTCAGTTCCTTCCGTACCGCAGGAAGAGGTAACCGTCATCCCCGTTGAGCACATGCAAAGGCGTCAACTGATGGACCTGCGTCGAGGCGATCCCGTCCGTGATCCGCCGCGCCCCCGGCCCGGCCAGCAACGGCGACACCGTCAGACACATCTCGTCCACCAGACCCGCCGAAGTCAGCGCCCCCAGCAGATGCGGCCCACCCTCACACAAGATCTGCGGCAACCCGCGCGAGACCAGGGCATCGACCGCCTTGGTCAGATCAACCACGTCATCCCCACAGACCAGTACGTCGGCAACCTCCGCCAACGCCTTGCGCTGATCCGCCGGCGACGACTCGCAGGTGATCACGATCGGCCGCACCGGCGCCTCGGTGAAGACAGAGCTCCCAGCGCTCAGATCAAGCCGCGCCGAAACAACCGCCAGCACCGGATTCTCCGGCAACCCTTGCAAGGCACGCCACTCCCGCCGCGCCTTGCCCAACTTCAAACCGTTGTACTGCTCAGCCCGCAGCGTCCCAGCCCCAACCAGCACGACATCCGCCAACTGACGCAGCAGCCCGAGCACATTCTGGTCGTCCTTCGACGACAACCCACCGGACAGCCCGTCCAGCGTCACCGCCCCGTCGATGCTCGTCACGAAGTTGGCCCGAAGCCGACGCGCCGAGCGGTCCGGTACGGCGTACGCGGCGATCAACTCCTCGCCGGTCAGCTCCTTGCCCTCGGCAGACCAGCGATGCATCAAACCAGGCTCCTTCTCGTGTACGCGGGCTGTTTCGTCCGCTGCAGAACGGCGATCAGGTCGAGCGCCTGCCGGATCCCGGCGACGTCGTGCACCCGGAAGACCCGGGCACCTAACCAAGCCATCACACTGACCGCCGCCATCGTCGCCGGCCCCCTCCGCCCGGACGGCAGATCGAGGCTCTCACCGAGGAAGTCCTTGTTCGACGGCGCGACGAGCACCGGCCAGCCGGTCGCGGCCAGCTCGTCGACCCGGCGCGTCACCTCCAGCGAGTGCCAGGTGTTCTTGCCGAAGTCGTGGGTCGGATCGATCACGATCGCGTCCCGCCGTACGCCGGCCGCGACCGCGCGCTCGGCGAGAGCGGTCGTCGTCCGGATGACGTCGGCGACCACGTCGTCGTACGCCATCCGATGCGGATCGGTCCGCGGCGCGAGCCCTCCGACGTGACTGCAGACGAGCCCTGCGCCGACCTCGGCGGCCGCCCCGGCGAGCTCGGGATCGGAACCCGACCACGTGTCGTTGATGAGGTTCGCGCCCGCTTCGCCGACCCGCCGGGCGACTCCACTGCGGTACGTGTCCACGCTGATGATCAGTTCGGGGTGCCGCGCCCGGACCTCGGCCACGAAGTCGACCGTCCGGCGGAGCTCCTCGGTCTCGCTGACGTGCTCGCCGTACCCGGCCTTGACCCCGCCGACGTCGACCACGTCGGCTCCGTCCGCGACGGCCCGGTCGATCGCCTCGAGCGCCGCCTCGGTCGCATAGGTCGCGCCGCCGTCGAAGAACGAGTCCGGCGTCCGGTTCAGGATCGCCATCACGGCGAACTCCCCCGGCCCGAAACTCCGCCCGCCGAGCCGGAGCACCCCATCGCCGACCCTGTCCTCGGCCCCGTCCACGGCGCCGTGCCCGGTCCCGCCGTCAGCCTCGTCGTCAGCCACGGGGCGACTCTATCCATTGCATTTTCTTGAGCAGGTGAATTAAATGGGTCAACCAGTGCACTCTGACCCACATATCCTATAGGATCTACGGGACAGATCGGATCACTGCCAGAAACGGGTCTCTGCATGCCGCGCTTCTCCGAGGTCGAGACGTACGACGTCCGCTTCCCCACGTCGCTGGACCTGGACGGCTCCGACGCGATGAACGCCGACCCGGACTACTCCGCGGCGTACCTGATCATCCGCACCGACGCCGGCGACGGGCTGGAAGGCCACGGCTTCGCCTTCACGATCGGCCGCGGCAACGACGTCCAGACCGCCGCGATCGAGGCGCTCCGCGACCACGTCGTCGGGCTCGACGTCGACGCGACGCTCAGCGACCTCGGCGGATTCTGGAAGTCGCTGGTGCACGACTCACAACTGCGCTGGCTGGGTCCCGAGAAGGGCGTCATGCACATGGCGATCGGCGCGGTCGTCAACGCGGTCTGGGACCTGGCCGCGAAGCGGGCCGGCGTACCGCTGTGGAAGCTGTTGTCGGATCTCTCCCCCGAGCAGATCGTCGATCTGGTCGACTTCCGCTACCTCACCGACGCACTCACCCGCGACGAGGCGCTGGAGATCCTGTACGCCGCTCAGCCCGGCCGCGCCGAGCGGGAAGCGCTCCTGCGCGAGCAGGGCTACCCGGCGTACACGACCACGCCCGGCTGGCTCGGGTACGACGACGCCAAGCTGGTCCGGCTCTGCCGCGAGGCCGTCGCCGAGGGGTTCAGCCAGATCAAGCTCAAGGTCGGCGCGAACCTCGAGGACGACATCCGCCGGATGCGGCTGGCCCGGGAGACGGTCGGCCCGGACATCCGGATCGCGATCGACGCGAACCAGCGCTGGGACGTCGGCGACGCGATCGGCTGGATCGAGGCGCTGAAGCCGTTCGACGTGTGGTGGGTCGAGGAGCCGACCAGCCCGGACGACATCCTCGGGCACGCCGCGATCGCCCGCGCCGTCGCGCCGGTCCGGGTGGCGACCGGCGAGCACGTGCAGAACCGGGTCGTGTTCAAGCAGTTGCTGCAGGCGGAGTCGCTGTCGTTCGTCCAGATCGACTCGGCCCGGGTGGCCGGCGTCAACGAGAACATTGCCATCTTGCTGCTGGCGGCGAAGTTCGGCGTACCGGTGTGCCCGCACGCGGGTGGGGTAGGACTGTGTGAGCTGGTGCAGCACCTGTCGATGTTCGATCTGGTCGCGGTCAGCGGCAGTACCGAGAACCGGGTGATCGAGTTCGTCGACCATCTGCACGAACACTTCCTGGAGCCCGTGGTGATCAAGGACGGGAACTACGTCGCGCCGCTGCGGCCGGGGTTCAGCGCCGAGATGGACGCGAAGACGCTGGACGACTACCGCTATCCGGCTGGCAAGATCTGGACCGAGCTGACAAAGGAGAGCGATCAGTGACCGATTTCGCCGGCCTGAAGGCCGTGGTGACCGGAGGAGCGTCGGGGATCGGGCTGGCGGCGGCCTCGCTGCTTGCCGCCCGGGGCGCCGAGGTGATCGTCTTCGACCTGAAGCCGGACGTGCCCGCGCCGCTGAGGGGGATCGCCGCCGATGTGAGCGACGACGCCTCGGTCCGGGACGCGGTGTCGGCCGCCGCGTTGCAGCTCGGCGGGATCGACATCCTGATCAACAACGCCGGGATCGGCGCCCAGGGGACGGTCGCGGGCAACGACGACGACGAGTGGCATCGGGTGCTTGACGTGAACGTCGTCGGGATCGCTCGGGTCACTCGCGCGACACTGCCATATCTGCGGCGGTCGTCGGCCGCGGCGATCGTCAATACGTGCTCGATCGCGGCGACGGCGGGGCTGCCCAACCGCGCGTTGTACAGCGCGAGCAAGGGCGCCGTACTGGCGTTGACGATGGCGATGGCAGCGGATCATGTGCGCGAGGGGATCCGCGTCAACTGCGTCAATCCTGGTACTGCGGATACGCCTTGGGTCGGGCGGTTGCTGGATGTGGCGACCGATCCTGCCGCGGAGCGTGCTGCCCTGGAAGCCCGGCAACCGATGGGCCGCCTGGTGACGGCCTCGGAGGTCGCTGCCGCCATTGCTTACCTGGCCAGTCCCTTGGCCGGCTCGACCACCGGTACTGCGCTCGCCGTCGACGGCGGCATGCAAAACCTCCGCCTCCCGGCCGCTCCCGCCCCGACCTCGGCTCCTCGGTCATGAAGCTCTTTGCGGACGACAACCGGATCGGGCTGGGTGGCGCGCCTCTCGCCGGCCTCTTCTCCCCTGTCGCCGACGCCGAAGCGGTCGCCACCGTCCAAGCTGCCTGGGACGAGGGCTGGCGGTACTTCGACACCGCCCCGCACTACGGCCTCGGGCTGGCCGAGGAACGCCTCGGCGCCGGGCTCGCGGGCAAGCCGCGTTCGGAGTACGTGCTCTCCTCGAAGGTCGGCCGCATCATCTACGAAGCCGACACCCCCGCACCGGACGACGAAGGCTTCGCCGTCGTCTCCAACCGACGCCGCCGCTGGGACTTCACCCGCGACGGCGTCCTCCAGAGCATCGAGGACTCGCTGCGCCGCCTCGACGTCGACCGCCTCGATGTCGTCTTCGTCCACGACCCCGACGACCACTACGACGAGGCCGTCGCGACGGCGTTCCCGACGCTGATCGAACTGCGCGACCAGGGCGTGATCGGCGCCATCGGCTCAGGCATGAACCAGACCGCGATGCTCACCCGCTTCGTCGAGTCGGTCGACATCGACGTCATCATGCTCGCCGGCCGCTACACCCTGCTCGACCCCGACGGCCTCGACGACGTCCTCCCCGCCTGCCTCGCGAACGATGTCCAGGTCGTTGCCGTAGGCATCTTCAACTCCGGCCTCCTGTCCCAGCCGCGCCCCGCCCCCGACGCCACCTTCAACTACGCGCCGGCCCCACCCGCCTTGCTCGAGAAGGCGAACAAGCTCGCCGACGTCTGCGAGTCCCACGGGGTCACCCTCCCCGCCGTCGCCCTCAAGTTCCCGCTGGCCCACCCGGCCGTCGCCGGCATCGCCGTCGGGTGCCGCACGGCCGACGAGGTCCACGCAAACGCGGCCCTTGCGCGTACCGAAGTACCGGCCGAGGTCTGGTCCGACCTCAAGTCGGGGGGCCTCCTGCGCGAGGATGCGCCGACTCCGGGGTAGGAGCGACGCCCAGCCCATCAATAGGTCGAGGTCGGTCGGGCCCCAGCCCCCACTCGAGCGCGCGCCGGCCTGCCGCGCCGAGCCTTTGATGGGCTGGCGGTCGGCCCACTCGCTATCGTTTCGCCCCTGAGGCACTTGACCTGGGGAGGAAGCACCGTGGGGTTCTTCGGCACGTACCTGTACGCCGGCGACCAATGGACCGAGCACGATCCGGACCAGCCGGTCAACGAGCCCGGCCCCTGGCTCCGGATCAACATCCACGACAGCGACTTCACGATCGTCACGTACAGCCCGGAGTACGAGGGCACCGGCGTCGCCTACCTGGGATATACCCCACGCATGTACTTCGAATCCGAGGACGACTCCCGCACCAACCCCGCCCAGGAAGCCGCCGCCCTCACCACCTGGTGGACCAACCACACGCCGACCGCGGACCCGACCACCGCGGACTCCAAACGCGCCGAACTCCTCCCCTACCTGGCCGAAGACAAAGACACCTTCGACGAGGACGAGGACGAGGAAGACGACGAAGACCTCCCCGATGCGGAGATCTACGTCGAGGTCAAGACCGCCGACTTCCTCACCTCCCTGAACCTCCCCCTCCCACCCGCCCTCGAGCAGCTGCTCGCATGACCAGCCATCGAACCCGCGGTGGTCGTTGGAATGGCTGAGCTGGTGCTGGAGACCTGGCCGGTTGGGGAGTTGGGGACGGAGCGGCTGGTACTTCGGGAGGCGCGGGAACTCGATCGGGACGGGCTGCTCGGGTTGTTGTCCTCGGTGGAGGCGTACAGCTTGAAGCGGCGGGATGAGGAGTGGCCGGGAGCGATGGGCGGGGCGCTCGACATCGGCTACCTGCTGCTGCCGGAGCACTGGGGCAAGGGCTATGCGCAGGAGGCGGTTGGCGCTGTGTTGCGTTGGCTGCCGGGCGTCGTACCGGACGAGACGGTTGTCGCGACCACTCAGTCGGCCAACGCGGCTTCGCTGCGGCTGCTTGGGAAGTTGGGGTTTGCCGAGGTGGAGCGGTTCGAGGAGTTCGGCGCCGAACAGGTTTTGTGCGTCGCCGAACTGCCTCGGTAAAAGCTAGAGCGGGTCGATCTCGGTCAGTTCGTTGTGGTCGAGGTGGAGCCAGCGGGTGATGCCGATCTCCCGGAGGAAAGGGAGGTCGTGGCTGGCGATGACCAGGGCGCCGTTGTAGGAGGCCAGGGCGTCTTGGAGCTGGGCGACGCTGGCCAGGTCGAGGTTGTTGGTCGGCTCGTCGAGCATCAGGAGTTGGGGTGGAGGCTCGGCGAGTAGCAGCGCGGCGAGGGTTGCCCGGAAGCGTTCGCCGCCGGAGAGGGTGCTGACCGGTTGGTCGGCGGCCCGGCCGCGGAAGAGGAAGCGGGCCAGGCGCGAGCGGCGGTATTGGTTCTCCGTGCTCGGAGCCAGCAGGGCCAGGTTTTCCACTACGGACAAGGAATCCTGGAGCAGGTCCAGGCGCTGGGGTAGAAGGCGCCACGGGACCAGCGGCTTGTCGTCGGCGGCGATGGCGTGGAGGAGCGTGCTCTTGCCTGCGCCGTTCGGGCCGGTGAGGGCGATGCGTTCGGGGCCGCGGATCTCCAGGTCGGCATGCAGTCCGGTACGGAGTACATAATCTTCCAGCCGTACTACGATCCGCCCGGCCGGCACAGTGGTCTTCGGCAGGTCGACGCGGATCGTGTCGTCGTCGTGGACCTTCTCCTCCGCCTCCGCCAGCGCGCTGGCCGCCGTGTCGAGCCGATCGCTGTGCATGCCGATGTGCTTGGCCGCCGACACCTGCGCGTTGCGTTTCAGGTTCCCCGCGACGATCTTCGGGATGCCGCCCTGCTCGAAGGCACGCTGACCCGCCGCTCGCCGGCGGTCCATCTTCATCCGCGCCTCGGCCAGCTCGCGCTTCTGCTTCTTCAGGTCGGATTCGGCCGCGCGGACCATCCGCTCGGCCGCCTCCTGCTCCGCCGCGACAGCTTCCTCGTACGCCGTGAGGTTGCCGCCGTACCAGGTCAGCTCGCCCTTGCGCAGATCCCCGATCTGGTCGACGCGATCGAGCAGCTCCCGGTCGTGGCTGACGATCAGCAACGCACCACGGAAGGCGTCGACCGCGTCGTACAGGTGTTTGCGGGCGCGCAGGTCGAGGTTGTTGGTGGGCTCGTCGAGCAGCAGTACGTCGGGACGCTTGAGCAACTCGGCGGCCAGCCCGAGCAGGATCGTCTCGCCGCCGGACAGCTCGCCGACGCTGCGGTCGAGGGTGATCGCGCCGAGCCCGAGCTTGCCGAGCATCGCGTCGGCGCGCTCCTCCACGTCCCAGCCGTCGCCGACGATCGCGAAGTTCTGCTCGGACGCGTCGCCGGCCTCGATCGCGGTGATCGCGGCCCGGATCGCGTCGATGCCGAGCGCCTGGTCGACGCGCAGCGTGGTGTCGAGGGTGAGGTCCTGCGGCAGGTACCCGAGCTCGCCGCTGACCCGGATCGCGCCGCGTTGCGGCGTGAGGCGTCCGGCGATCAGCCGCAGCAGGGTGGACTTGCCGGCGCCGTTGCGCCCGACCAGCCCGGACCGCACGGGTCCCGCCACGAAGGTCAGCCCGTCGAACAGCACGCCGCCGTCCGGCCAGGCGAAGGAGAGGTCAGTACAGGTCAAAGAGAAAGACATGGGGTGCTCCGAGATCTCGAACGAGACCGCCCACCGATCGGTGGCGATCAACCGCTACTGAAGAGAGATCTCAGTTCGACAACCCGAACCCCTGACGCCGGCAATGTGACACCGACAAGCGTAGGCGCTCCCCCGCCCGCGCTTCAACTCCATTTCCGATCGGTTGCTCCAAGCAACAGATCGACCGGTACTGCGGGACCTACTTGCGCCAAGGCATGTGCTGGAGCGTCCACGTGTTGCCGTCCGGGTCGGCGAACCAGGCGTAGAACACGCCTCCCATGTCCTCGACCGGCGCGACGTCGACGCCACGGCCGATCAGCTCGTCGCGGGCCGCTTCAATGTCCGCGACCACGAGGTGCAGACCGCGCAACGACCCGACCGGCATGTCTGCCTGCGCGATCCCGGTGCTGAGCGTGATCGAGGCGTACGACCCCGGCGGCGTGAGCTGCACGATCCGCACCCCCTCGGCCGGCGCCACGTCGACATCAACAGTGAACCCGAGCTGGTCGGCGTAGAACGCCTTCGACTTGTCGAGGTCGCTGACCGGCACCATCACCAACTCCAGCAGGAACGCTCCGGGGCGGACATCGGCGGTGGGGTTCTTCTCGGTCATCTGAGTGGTCCTTCTGCTCTGAGTGGTTGCCTGACATGCGGTACGTCGGAACCGATTCCCCGTTCTCGACACGCCCTTGTGGTTGGTTCCCCCATAGATCCCTGGCTCGTCACCTGGTGCCGACAGGAGCTGGGTGCCACGCCGGTCGAGCGGTTGATGGTCTCGTCGCAGGTTGTCTGGAGAGCGGGGAGGAAATTGACCCGATCCGGGGGTACAACCCTCCCCAGATCCCTGATCAGCGGGCTTTGCGGAGCCAGGTTTCCACGCCGGAGATGTGGGCTGTCATCCAGGCTCGGGCGGCGTCGGTGTCGTTGGCTTCGATGGCGTCGAGGATGGCGGTGTGTTCGGCGAGGGTGCGTTCGACGGCGCCGGCCTGGGTGACGCCGCGCCAGATGCGGGCCCGCTGGGTGGCACCGGAGATGCCGTCCAGCAACGAGCAGACGACGGCGTTGCCGCTGGCCTCGGCGATTCCGCGATGGAAGCGCAGGTCGTTGGCGACCAGGTCGTCGATGGCCGCGTCGGCGGTGAGGTCACTCGTCAGCAACCGCAGTTCGGCCAGCTGTTCGCGGCTGATGCGAACGGCGGCCAGCGCGGCGACGCCGGGCTCCAGCAACCGGCGTACCTCGAAGAACTGCAGGACCGAGTCGTCCTGGTGCAGATCGACCATGAAGCTGAGCGCGTCGAGCAGGTGCGCCGAGTCCAGCGACGTCACATAGGTCCCGTCGCCGTGCCGCACGTCGAGCACGTTGACCAGGGTGAGCGCTTTCACGGCCTCCCGCAGGGAGTTGCGGGACAGCCCGAGCCGGGCCGCGAGGTCCGCCTCCTTGGGCAGCCGGTCGCCCGGCCTCAACTCCCCCGAGGTGATCATGTCCTTGATCTTGACGATCGCCTCATCCGTCAACGCCATTCGGTCAGTATGCCGCTACGCGCGGTCGCAAGGCGCCAAATCCGCCGGTTGGCACGCAGCAGTCGAGCACCGATGATCAGGGCTATGACGGACGGGTACTCCGGGAAGCCGCTTGCCACGAAGCTCGGGATCAAGCCCGAGCACACCGTGGTGCTCGACAACGCCCCACCCGGCTTCGCCATCGACGGCCTGCCGGACGGCACGAGAACACTCACCCGGCCCGGCAGGGCGGAGTACGACGTGATCCTTGCCTTCTGCCCGGATCGCGCCCGGCTCTCGGCCAGACTTCCCGTACTCCTGCCGAGAACCAGCACGGCTGGGATGATCTGGGTCGCCTGGCCGAAGCGCGCTTCCGGCGTACCGACCGATCTGGACGAGAACGGCGTCCGCGAGCTGGCCCTGCCGCTCGGGGTGGTGGATGTGAAGGTGTGTGCGATCGATGCCACCTGGTCGGGGCTCAAACTGGTCCGCCGGCTGGCCAATCGGTGAGAACTGGACTGATCCGCTGAGTGACGTTGGCCACATATGTACGGAAGAAAGTCCATCACGACCGGCGATCACCCGGCTGCATACTGTGGCCAGCAAGGCTCCCCAGACCATCGCCGGTAGACCGGAACGTCCGCCGGAACCCCACCCCTGCAACGGGTCCGGCAGTCAATCCGCCGTCAGTCCAGTTCCCGCCGCCGCGACCCGGCGGGGCGATCGCTGGAACACCTGCCACGGCAGTGTTTCAGCCCTCGATCGATCAACTGCGCGGGCGCCAACCACTCGATCGACTGGTCCGGTGATCCCGGGCTGCGGATCTGTTGCGGCAGCTATTAGCCTTGGCTCGGGAAGTCCCTCATAACTTCCCTAGTCATAACTCTGACCCGATCGGAAGAGGCGAACTGCCCAGTGGCCACCGAGCCATCAGAACCTGACCCCTTTGCAGCCTTCGGCGCGAACGAATGGCTGGCCGACGAGATGTACGAGAGCTACCTCTCCGATCCGAAGTCGGTGGACCCGGCCTGGATCAAGTACTTCGAGTCCGACAGCTTCAAGGGGAACAGCCCGGGTGATGCGAAGCCGGTGACGTCCAGCCCGGTCGACGCTCCCCGTCCGGACGCCGTGTCAGACAACAAGACCCCGGAGGCACCGAGCCGCGGTACGGCCGCTGCCGCCCCCGCCTCCAGCCAGCCGGCTGCCCAGGCCGCGGCGCAGGCCCCCGCGCCGGCCGCACCGGCTCCGGCTGCCCCGGCGACCCCGGCCCAGCCCGCGGCGCAGGCCCAGACAGCTTCATCCCCACAGAAGGCAGCTGCTGCCGGAGGCGGCACCCCTACCGGAGGCACGGTGAACCAGCCGACCAGCGCGCAACCCAAGCCCGCACCCGCGACCGCCGCGGACGCGGAGCGCAAGATCCTGCGCGGCGCGCCCGCCCGGACCGCGCAGAACATGGAGACCAGCCTCACGGTCCCGACCGCGACCAGTGTTCGCGAGGTGCCGGTCAAGCTGCTGATCGACAACCGCATCGTCATCAACAACCACCTGCGCCGGGCGCGCGGTGGCAAGATCTCGTTCACCCACCTGGTCGGCTGGGCGCTGGTGAAGGCGCTCAAGACGCTGCCGGAGATGAACGCGTCGTACGACGTGACCGACGGCAAGCCGACCCTGGTCCAGCCCGAGCACATCAACCTCGGCCTGGCCATCGACATGTCGAAGCCCGACGGCACCCGGCAACTGCTGGTGCCGTCGATCAAGGCCGCCGAGTCGATGACGTTCGCCCAGTTCTGGATGGCCTACGAGGACGTCGTCCGGCGGGCCCGGGACAACAAGCTCGCGCTGCCCGACTTCCAGGGCACCACGATCAGCCTGACCAACCCCGGCACGATCGGCACCCAGCACTCGGTGCCGCGGCTGATGAGCGGCCAGGGCTGCATCGTCGGCGTCGGCGCGATGGACTACCCCTCGGCGTACCAGGGCGCGGCCGAGGAGACGATGGCCAAGCTCGCGGTCAGCAAGGTGATGACGCTGACCTCGACCTACGACCACCGGATCATCCAGGGCGCCCAGTCGGGTGAGTTCCTGCGCCGGCTGCACCGGCTGCTGCTCGGCGACGAGGGCTTCTACGACGAGATCTTCCAGTCGCTGCGGATCCCGTACGAGCCGATCCGCTGGGCCGCCGACCTCCCGCACAGCCACGAGGAGGACATCAGCAAGCAGGCCCGCATCCTCGAGCTGATCCACGCGTACCGGGTGCGCGGCCACATCATGGCCGACACCGACCCGCTGGAGTACAAGCAGCGCAGCCACCCGGACCTGGACGTCGCCACCCACGGCCTGACGCTGTGGGACCTGGACCGCGAGTTCGCCACCGGCTCCTTCGGCGAGCAGAGCGACCGCCGGTTCATGAAGCTGCGCGACATCCTGGGCATCCTGCGCGACTCGTACTGCCGGACCACCGGTATCGAGTACATGCACATCCAGGACCCCGAGCAGCGCAAGTGGATCCAGGAGCGGGTCGAGCGGCCGCACACCAAGCCGCCGCGCGAGGAGCAGCTCCGGATCCTGGCCAAGCTGAACGAGGCCGAGGCGTTCGAGACCTTCCTGCAGACCAAGTACGTCGGCCAGAAGCGGTTCTCGCTGGAGGGTGGCGAGACCACCATCCCGCTGCTCGACGAGCTGTGCGAGGAGGCTGCCGGGGCCGGCCTCGACGAAGTCACCATCGGGATGGCGCACCGCGGCCGGCTGAACGTGCTGGCCAACATCGTCGGCAAGTCGTACGGGCAGATCTTCCGCGAGTTCGACGGCAACATCGACCCGCGGACCGTCCAGGGCTCCGGTGACGTCAAGTACCACCTGGGCGCCGAGGGCGAGTTCGTCTCCGAGTTCGGCGACAAGATCAAGGTGTCGGTGGCGGCGAACCCGTCCCACCTGGAGACCGTCGACCCGGTGCTCGAGGGCATCGTCCGCGCGAAGCAGGACATCCTCGACCAGGGCGCCGCCTTCCCGGTCCTGCCGGTGCTGGTCCACGGTGACGCGGCGTTCGCCGGTCAGGGCGTCGTCGCCGAGACGCTCAACCTGTCGCAGCTGCGGGGGTACCGGACCGGTGGCACGATCCACGTGATCGTCAACAACCAGGTCGGTTTCACCACCTCGCCGGCCTCGTCGCGCTCGTCGATGTACTGCACCGACGTGGCCCGGATGGTCCAGGCGCCGATCTTCCACGTGAACGGCGACGACCCCGAGGCCTGCATCCGGGTCGCCGATCTGGCCTTCGAGTACCGCCAGGCGTTCAACAAGGACGTCGTCATCGACCTGGTCTGCTACCGCCGTCGCGGTCACAACGAGGGCGACGACCCGTCGTTCACGCAGCCGCTGATGTACGACCTGATCGAGCAGAAGCGGTCGGTCCGCAAGCTGTACACCGAGGCCCTGATCGGCCGTGGCGACATCACGGTCGAAGAGGCCGAGCAGGCGATGCGCGACTTCCAGCAGCGGCTCGAGCGGGTGTTCACCGAAGTACGGGAGGCGAAGAGCCAGCCGGACACGCCGGCGCCGTACGTCACCGTCCCGGTCTACCCGGACAAGCCGGAGGGTCCGGACGCGACCGCGACCACGCCCGAGGTGCTGAAGAAGATCGCCGACGCGTACACCACGCTGCCGGAGGGCTTCACCGCGCACCCGAAGGTGATGCCGCAGCTGCAGCGCCGGGCCGCCGCGATCACCCAGGGCCCGGTCGACTGGGCCTCCGCGGAGATCACCGCCTTCGGTTCGCTGCTGCTGGCCGGTCGCCCGGTCCGGCTCGCCGGTCAGGACAGCCGCCGCGGCACGTTCGTCCAGCGGTTCGCCGCGGTCATCGACCGGGTCAACGGCCAGGACTACGTCCCGCTGCAGAACCTGGACGAGCAGCAGGCCAACTTCTACGTCTACGACTCGCTGCTCAGCGAGTACGCCGCGCTCGGCTTCGAGTACGGCTACTCCGTGGCCCGGCCGGACGCGCTGGTGCTGTGGGAGGCGCAGTTCGGTGACTTCGTGAACGGCGCCCAGTCCATCATCGACGAGTACATCTCGGCCGGTGAGGCGAAGTGGGGCCAGAAGTCCGGTGTCGTGCTGCTGCTGCCGCACGGCTACGAGGGCCAGGGCCCCGACCACTCGTCGGCCCGGATCGAGCGCTTCATGGCGCTGTGCGCCGAGAACGCGATGACCGTGGCCCAGCCGTCGACACCCGCGTCGTACTTCCACCTGCTGCGGCGGCACACGCTGCAGGAGGAGCACAACCCGCTGATCGTCTTCACGCCGAAGCAGCTGCTCCGGTTGAAGGCAGCGGTGTCGCAGCCGGAGGAGCTGACCAGCGGTACGTTCCACCCGGTGCTGGGCGACGCGGAGGCCGAGCAGAACCCGGCGGCCGTCGAGCGGGTCATCCTGTCCTCGGGCCGGATCATCTACGACCTGCTGGCCGAGCGGAAGAAGGCCGAGCCGGACAAGATCAGCACGGCGGTCCTGCGGATCGAGCAGCTGTACCCGCTGCCGGCCGAGGAGATCAAGGCCCAGCTGGCGAAGTACCCGAACCTGCAGGAGATCCGCTGGGTTCAGGACGAGCCGGCGAACCAGGGTCCCTGGCCGTTCATGGCGCTGAACCTGACCGAGCACCTGGGCGGCAAGCCGTTCTACCGGGTGTCCCGGCCGGCCATGTCCGCCACGTCGGTCGGCTCGCACGGCGTGCACGTCGCCGAGCAGGCGACGCTGATGAAGCAGGCCTTCAGCTGACGTGTACTTCACCGACAGAGGAATCGAGGAGCTCGAGGGCCGGCGGGGCGAAGAAGAAGTCCCGCTGGCCTGGATCGCCGAACGCCTCCGCGAGTTCGTCGACCTGAACCCCGACTTCGAAACCCCCATCGAACGCTTCGCCACCTGGCTCGCCCGCCTGGACGACGAAGACGACTGAGAACCCCTCTGGGTTTAGTTTGTGCAGATGCCCTTCGCCAGTCATCCGGTACGCCGGGTAGCCGCGGCGGAGGGCATCAGCGTGTCCCGCACCTGGCCCCACACCATCCCGGCCGTGCGCCAACTCCTGACCGACGGCCTCGACCTCGGCCCCGGCGTCACCTTCCTGGTCGGGGAGAACGGGGCGGGCAAGTCGACTCTGGTGGAGGCGATCGCTATTGCGTTCGGTATGTCGCCTGAGGGCGGGTCGACCGGTGCCAGGCTGACGACTCGTGCTTCGGAGTCGTCGCTCTCGCGAGACATCCAGCTGACCCGCGGCGCAGGCTCAGCGCGCTGGGGCTTCTTTCTCCGGGCTGAGACCATGCACGGGTACTACACGTACCTGGAGCAGAACCCGGGCGGACGGGACCCGAAGTTCCACGAGTTGAGCCACGGCGAAGGCTTCCTCGAAGTACTCCAGAGCCGCTTCGACAGCCCGGGCCTGTACTGCCTGGACGAACCGGAATCCGCCCTCTCGTTCTCCTCCAGCCTCGCCCTGGTCGGCGTCCTGGACGAGCTGGCCAAAGGCGGCGGCCAGGTCATCTGCGCCACCCACTCCCCCGTCGTCTGCTCCCTCCCCGGCGCCACAATCCTGGAGGTCGGCGACTGGGGCCTCCGCGAGACAACCTGGCCCGACCTCCTCCTGGTCCAGAACTGGCGCGCCTACCTCGAAGCCCCCGAACGCTACCTACGCCACGTCATTGGTAATGAGCCTGACCGACCTTGAGCGCCGTGATTCGGCCGTAGCGGGCTCGGCCGTTGTAGGTGGAGCAGTAGAGGGTGGCGGTGCCGGGAGCGTCGAGGACCAGCAGGTCCTGCACGCTGACGGGGATGCGTGGGGAGGTGATGCTCCAGCCGAGGCGCACGGGAGTTACGTCGCCGGTGCTGAGTTTGCAGTAGCCGTTCTGGTTGTCGCCGTCGAGGTTCTGCAGCTCCGCCTTACCGAAGAGCGCGTACGAGCCGGCCGGCAGCTGGATCGAAGCGACCGGCGTCTCGGTGTGGTTGTGCAGGTCGACGTTTCCACCGGCCATGTAGGCGTCGCTGAAGCCAGGAGCGCCTTGCTCCCCTTGCGCACCCTGCGGCCCTGTGGGCCCGACAGGTCCCTCGGCACCGGTTGCGCCGGTGTCGCCCTTGGCGCCTGTCGCCCCTACCGGTCCGACAGGTCCCACCGGACCTTGCGGCCCGGTCTGGCTCCAGGTCGTCGGCAGTTCGGTCGAGCGGCACCTCTCGCCCTTCTCGACGACTCGCAGCGCGCCCTTGTCCTGCAGCAGTCCGCCCTTGTTGTAGCAGCCGTGGATCACGCCGTCATCGTCCGGAATGGCCGCGTACGCGACACTCCCCACTCCGATCAGCCCCACCGCGACCGCGATCCCGGCCAGCCGTGCCTTCTTCATGAGTCCTCCCCTGGGTCGGCCGGCCCCCGCGATTCGGCCGGCTCCTCACGAACCGGCTCGGCCACCCACGAACTTAGGTGCCCAAGGCATGGGTTCGGCCCAACCCTGACCCAGCGACCACCACACCCTGCCCTCGAAGCCCGGTGCCAGTTGCCCTCAGACGCAGTACGGCCCTAGTCCGTATGCGGCGGACGGCGGCGCAGCGGCGGGTCGGGGGCCAGGGAGCCATCAGGGGCGATGTGCTCGAAGATCTGGTCGACCATGTTGAGGACGTGCGGGTCGTCGACGGTGTAGATGTGCCGGCGGCCCTCGCGGCGGGCGGTGATGATGCCGGCCAGGCGGAGCTTGCCGAGGTGCTGGCTGGCGGTGGCGATGCTGACGCCGACGCGGTCGGCCAGCGTGCCGACGTCGTACTCGCCCTGGGCCGCCAGGGACACCAGGTGCAGCCGGACCGGCGCCGAGAGCATCGCGAACGTGCTGGCGGCGGCGTCGAGCTGGGCTCGGGTGGGTTCAGGGGGTGTGCTCATCGCGGAGTCATTGTGACCTTTCCGGAGGTCCCCTGGTACTCGGCAGGCCGAGCGTGAGTACGGTCTCATACTTGCGCAATTGCGAAAGTATCAAAACGATGGCAGGCTGGACATCGTGATCAGAGCACTCCGCCCCGTCCTGATGCTGCTTCTCGCGGCTGTTCCGGCGATCGCGCTGCGGCTCAGCGGCGTCCATCCGGCAGCTCCGTTGGCCATCGTTGTCTTCGGGCTCGGAGTGGTCGCGGCGTCGTTCGTGCTGGCCTGGGCGGCCGAGGCGGCCGAGGTCGACATCTCCGGCGGCCTCGCGATCGCGCTGCTCGCGGTCATCGCCGTACTTCCGGAGTACGCGGTCGACCTGTACTTCGCCCACACCGCCGGCAGCCAACCGGAGTACGTCGCCTACGCCGCCGCCAACATGACCGGCTCCAACCGGCTACTGCTCGGCCTCGGCTGGTCCAGCGTCGTACTGATCAGCCTGTACGTCGCCAGCAAGCGCAGCGGCCGCACCATCAAGGCCCTGGTGCTCGAGACGGGCTACCGCCGCGAGCTGGGCTTCCTGGCCGTCGCTAGCATCGTGGCCTTCATCATCCCGATCACCGGGCAGATCCACTTGCTCCTGGGCATCGCCCTGCTGGCCTTCTTCGCGTACTACCTCTGGCGCGCGGCTACGGCCGACAGCGGCCACGAGCCGGACCTCATCGGACCGGCTGCCCGGATCGGTGCGCTCGCCAAGGTGCAGCGACGGATCACTGTCGTCGCGATGTTCGTGGCGGCCGCCGGGATCATCCTGCTGTCCGCAGAGCCGTTTGCTGACTCGCTGGTCGAGGGCGGGCAGGCACTGGGCATCGACCAGTTCCTGCTCGTCCAGTGGCTGGCCCCGCTGGCGTCTGAGGCGCCGGAGTTCATCGTGGCGATCCTGTTCGCCTGGCGCGGCAAGGGAGCGGCCGCACTCGGCCTGCTGATCTCCGCGAAGGTGAACCAGTGGACGCTGCTCATCGGCAGCCTCCCGATCGCCTACGGCATCGGTGGCGGCCCTGCTGCTCTTCCGCTGGACGGTCGCCAGGTCGAGGAGTTCCTGCTGACCGCTACCCAGACGGTGCTCGGCCTGGCGGTCCTGCTGAGCCTGCGCTTCCCGCGCTGGGCTGCTTGGACGCTGCTGGGGTTGTTCGCGGTGCAGTTCGCAGTACCAGGGCAGACCGGGCGCTATGTGCTCTCGGGCATCTACCTGGCGCTGGCGATCTGGGCACTCAGCTACAACCGCCAGTACGTCGTACAGACCCTGACATCACCGTTCCGCCGCACCTCGAAGGTCACGGCGGAACAGGAGTCGGAGTTGGCGGGGGTTTAGCTGGCCTGCTGCTCCTCGACCATCGGGGTCGGGCGGCGGCGCTCCTGCGGGCCGGGGCGGCCACGGCGGCGGCCGGAGAGGAACTTCTCGCCGGCGGCGGTACCGGTGAACTTGGTCCGGCGGGCCCACTCACGGCACTCCTCGATCACCGGGCAGGCGGTCATACAGATCGCCTGTGCCTTGCGCTGCTCCCAGGCGCTCGCGGTCTCGTCGTACGCCGGCGCCTGGCCGATGCATGCCGCACGCATCATCCAGCGGTCGGCGGGGTCGGCGATCACCGTCAAGGTCGGCCTCATGGGCACTCCTGCTCAAAGCTCATCGATCGGGCGGATCGATCCGGGGGGTTTCCCGCGGTACGACCAGCGTGCGCCAGCCTCGTTGCCCCGGTGCGACGGCAATGTTTCAGCCATGAAACGTCACGACCGGACAATGTCACACCGCAGCCGCCGCCAACCCCCGATTCGCCGCCCCCGTGAGCAAACTCCGCACGGTCTCCTCAGCACAAGCCTTGTTCGCTCCGATCCCGCCCTGCGCCCCCCGCTTGATCCACCCCGTCACAAAATGCCCCGGCCGCCCAACCACAGCCCCTCGCTCATTCGGCACCACCCCACGCACCTCATCAAACGGCAACCCAGCCACCGGCTGGCCGACGAACCCGACCGCCGTGAACAGGTTGCCCGCCGAGATGACGCCACGGCTGGTGCTGAGCCCGGCACCCGGATCCCACGCGGTCGGCGTGGTGTTGAAGCGCAGCACGATCCGTCGCCCAGGCAGCGGCGGCACGCCCAGCTCGGGAGATGTGTCCCGAGCGACAGGACATAGTGGCTGGTCGGCGATTGCCGGCGGGGTTTCTGAGCGCGGCGACGGGCTGGTTGAGTCACTATGTCCTGTCGCTCGGGACACATCGACGCCTTCGAGGTCCAGCAGGTCGCGGAGGGCCGAGTCGGAGTAGGCGGCGGCTTCGGGGCCTCGGCGGGCGAGGATTACCACCTCGGTGATGCCGCTGGTTGCGAGGGCCGTGCGGACTGCGGGCGGTAGGTCGAGGTCAGCCAGGCGGTCGGCGTCGCTGACCAGTAGGCGGGCCAGGTCCAGGGCCACATTGCCGTTGCCGACGATCACTGCTCGGGGGCCGCGCAGAGAGACCGGCAGGTCGGCGAAGCCTGGGCGGCCGTTGTACCAGGCAACTACCGAGGAGGCGGGGCAGCTGCCGGCGGAGTCTTCGCCGCGGATGCCGAGGCGGCGGCTGGTGTAGGAGCCGACCGCGTGGATCACGGCGTCGTACCGGCTCTCCAACTCCACCGCGTCTGCCTCGACGCCGGGGCGCCAGGTGACTCGGGGGTGGTCGAGGATGCGGCTGAAGGTCGAGATGATCTGTTTGGTCATCGGATGGTCGGGGGCGACGCCATAGCGCGCCAGCCCGCCGACCACGGGCAGCCGGTCATAAACAGTCACCTCGGCGGTACTACGCAACAGCAGCTCCCGAGTCGCGTACATCCCCGCCGGCCCCGCCCCCACCACCGCAACCCGCCGCGGCCCCGAAGTCCACGGCGAGAAGGTGGGCGCCTCCCAGGTGTTCAGGTCGAGTGCGTCGAGAGCCGGCGTCGATTCGAAGTACGAGCGGTTGAGCTCTACCTCGACCGGCGTCGCCTGCTCGGCCGGCTTGGCCGCGCCGACCGGACACGCATCCGCACAAGCCCCACAGTCGATACAGGTCCGCGGATCGACGAACAGCCCATCCATGCCACCCAACGGATGAATGCTGTTCATCGGGCACACCGCCACACAGCTCGCGTCCGAGCAGCATTCGCCCGTGATGACGTAGGCCATCAGCGCAACCCCGTACGCCGGTAAACCCGCGTCGCCGCCGGCGTCAGCAACCCGACCTCGCCCAGGAAGTCCATCAGGTTGGCGCAACTCGACCGCAGCAACGACCGGTGATGCTCATTCGCCCGAGCCTCCCGCAGCGCCCGCTCCGGATCGAGACCGGCGTTCGCGTAGACAGCCCGGGTCACCATGCTGCTCACGATCATGTCGGCCGCGATCGCGATCACCAGCGCACTCACCCACCGCCGGGCCGCACCGGATCCGGCCAGCCGCTGGCGCGTCTCGTCCCGAGCGAACACCATGTGCCGCGACTCCTCGACGACATGGATGTGGTTCACCGTCCGTACCAAAGGCTCGACCCGGCGGTCCCGCATCCAGTCCCGCTGCATCACGTCGAGCACTTCCTCCGCGACCAGGATCGCCGCGTACGCCGTCTCGCCGGTCGCCACCGTCTTGAACATCCGCCCGAGCTCCCGCGCCTTCGTCCCCGGCCGGTACTCCGCGTCGACCAGCCGCCCCGACGCCCGCGCGAACATGATCGAGTGCCGGCACTCGTCGGCGATCTCGGTCAGCGCCCACTGGAACTCCGCACTGGCCGGATTCACCGAGTAGACGTCGCGAAGGATCAGCTGCTGCAGAATCATCTCGAACCAGATCCCCGTCGAGGCGACCGACGCCGCCTCATGCCGGGTCAGCTCGACGCGCTGCGCTTCGGTCAGCTCATCCCAGTACGCCGTGCCGTAGAGCGTGCTCCACTCCGGACTCAGCCCGTAGCCGTCACCGAGCGGCGCCTCCCAGTCGATCTCCGTCGCCGGATCCCGCGACAACCGCGCCGAGGAGTCGAGCAACCGCCGTGCAGTCTGATCCGTGCCGTGCATGGAGAACCTCCCGGCCGAGATACAACATTCTCTATGTAACATAGATCGTGTATCAAAGCGGGGCAACCCTGGCGGTCACTGGCTGGGACGAACCATCCTGAGTTCCGGGACGCCGAAGAACGGCTCGTCCACCTGGGTGCCGTCCTCGACGAACCCGTGCCGCCGGTAGAACGCCTTCGCCCGCTCGTTGCCCGCCAGCACCCAGAGGCTCGCCGCCTCCTTGCCGATGGCAACGTCCAGCAGCCGGTACCCGAGCCCGCTCCCCCACCACTTCTCACGCACGTAGATCGCGTACAGCTCCAACGCCGTCGGCGCATCCTCGTCCCGCGTCGGCCCCGGCGACGAGAACCCGATCACCCGGTCCCGTACCGCGGCCGCCGGATCAGGATTGACCGCGACCCACCGCTGCACCCCCTGCGACAGCCGCTCCGTCCACCGCTCGACCCGCAGCTCCAGATCGCTCGTCTTCTCGGTCAACCGGTCCGCGTCGACAAGCCCGGCGTACGCCTCCTGCCAGCAGGTCAGATGGCACCAGGCAGCGGCTTCCGCGTCCGCGACGACGGCGCGGCGGATCTCGATCTCCATTCAGACAGTGAAGACGATCTTGCCGAAGACGTCACCCGCATTCAGTTTCGTGAAGCCCTCGCGGGCGTCGGCGAGCGCGTAGGTGCTGTCGATGTGCGGCCGGATGCCCGCATTGGCCATGAACTGCACGAGCTCGGCCAGCTCGGCCCGCGTCCCCATCGTCGAGCCCTGCACCCGCAGCTGCAGGAAGAAGATCCGGTTGAGCTCGGCCGACTTCGGCGCCTGCCCGCTGGTCGCGCCGGAGATCACCACCGTGCCGCCCTGCTTGAGCGACTTCAGCGAGTGCGACCAGGTCGCCTGCCCCACGGTCTCCATCACCGCATCGACCCGCTCCGGCAACCGCGCACCCGACTCGAAGGCCTCATGCGCCCCGATCTCGACCGCCTTCGCCCGCTTGCCTTCATCCCGGCTGGTCGCCCAGACGCGCAGCCCGGCAGCCCGTGCGAGCGTGATCAGCGACGACGCGACCCCACCACCCGCGCCCTGGACAAGTACCGTGTCCCCCGGCTTGAGCGGCGACTGCGTGAACAACATCCGGTACGCCGTGAGCCAGGCCGTCGGCAGGCACGCGGCCTCCTCGAAACTCAACCCAGCAGGCTTCGGTACGACGTTGGCGGCCGGCACCGCGATCTTCTGGGCCAGCGTCCCCTGGTGCACTTCGCTCAGCAGCGACCGCTTGGGATCGAGCGTCTCGTCGCCCTTCCACGAGGGATCCGAGATGACCGCGTGCACCACCACTTCGTTGCCGTCCGGGTCGATCCCCGCCGCGTCGCAGCCAAGGATCATCGGCAGATTCTTCTCCGCCAGCCCGACACCCTTCAACGACCACAGGTCATGGTGATTGAGCGCCGTCGCCTTGACGTCGACCGTGACCCACCCGTCAGCCGCGACCGGCTCGGGCCGCTCCCCCACCTCCAGCGCAGAGATCGGGTCGTCCGCGTCGAACCTGGCAGCGTAAGCAGCAAGCATGTCGTCCACCTTATTGGGTTGAGCACCGCATCGGGGCTGGTGCAAGGTTCGCCGGATGAGCATCGTGATGAACCACCCGTCCGAAGACCTGACCTTCATGACGCCGTTGTCGCAGGCGCGGGCCGGACGGCTGACAGAGTTCCTGGCCACCAGCCCACAGCGGCACAAGGAGCAAAGAGTTCTCGATCTCGGCTGCGGCTGGGGAGAGCTGCTCCTGCGGGTGGTCGAAGCCTCGCCGACAGCTCGTGGAATCGGCATCGACCTCGACCAGCCGGCGATCGAGCACGGCCGGAAGCTGGCCAGGGACCGCGGTCTGGCCGACCGGGTGACGTTCACGGACGGCGATGCGAAGGCGCAGCCCGACGGATCGGCCGACGCGGTGATCTGCATCGGCGCGAGCCAGATCTGGGGCCCGCCGGTCGAGGCGAGGCAGCCGCTCGACTACGTGAGCGCG
Organism: Kribbella koreensis; assembly: GCF_039525325.1. Taxonomy (NCBI): domain Bacteria; kingdom Bacillati; phylum Actinomycetota; class Actinomycetes; order Propionibacteriales; family Kribbellaceae; genus Kribbella; species Kribbella koreensis. The sequence continues at coordinate 243,650 of NZ_BAAAHK010000002.1, read as the reverse complement.
TTGCGCGCCCTGCGGAAGCTGGTCGCTCCGGGCGGCAGGGTCCTGTACGGCGAGGGCATCTGGTCGCGTACTCCGACGCCCGAGGCCATCGCGCCGCTCGCCGGCCGGCCGGACGAATTCGTCGGGATGGGCGAACTGATCGAGCTCGCCGTCGCGCACGGCTTCCAGCCGATTCAGGTGCACGAGGCCAACCTCGACGAGTGGGACGAGTTCGAGTCCGGATCCAACGCCCGGTACACCCGCTGGCTGGCCGAGCACGGCACCGGGCACCCGGACGCCGACGGCATACTGGCCCGGGCCGCCGCGAAGCGCGCTGCGTACTTCGGCGGCTACCGCAGCATCCTCGGTATGGCTTACCTGGCCCTCGTCGCCGTCTAGCACGAGAGGGCCAGGGCAGCATCGAGCACCGCAGTGCTCGACGCTGGCCTGCTCAGTCGCGGGCTACTCCGTCGCGGCGGGCCGCCTCGGCGACGGCTGCCGCTACGGCCGGGGCGACGCGCGCGTCGAACGGCGACGGGATGATGTAGTCCGCCCGCAGCTCGTCCTCCGGGATCAGCGCAGCCAACGCCTCGGCGGCGGCCAGCTTCATGCCCTCGGTGATCCGGCTGGCGTTGACGTCGAAGGCGCCCCGGAAGATGCCCGGGAAGGCCAGGACGTTGTTGATCTGATTCGGGAAGTCCGAGCGACCCGTGGCGACGACCGCGGCGTGCCGGTGAGCGATGTCCGGGTGTACTTCGGGATTCGGGTTGGCCAGCGCGAAGATCATCGCGCCAGGCGCCATCCGCGCGATGGCCTCCTCCGGCACGGTCCCGCCCGACACACCGAGGAAGACGTCAGCGCCATCCAGCGCATCGACCAGCCGGCCGGAAAGTCCACCCGTGTTGGTGTCCTGGGCCAGCGAAAGCTTGACCGGGTTGAGGTCCGGGCGATCCTCGTGCAGCACGCCCTTGCTGTCCACGACGGCCAGGTCGCCGACGCCCGCCTGCAAGAGGATCCGCGCGCAAGCCACCCCGGCCGCACCCGCGCCGGAGATGACGACGCGGATGTCGGAGATGGACTTGCCGGTCAGGCGCAGTGCATTGCGCAGGGCAGCCAGTACGACGACCGCAGTACCGTGCTGGTCGTCGTGGAAGACCGGGATGTCGAGCCGTTCCTTCAGCCGGCGCTCGATCTCGAAGCAGCGCGGCGCGGAGATGTCCTCGAGGTTGATGCCACCGAAGGTCGGCGCCAGCCGGACGACAGTCTCGACGAACTCGTCCACATCCGTGCAGTCCAGGGCGATCGGCACCGAGTCGACTCCGCCGAACTCCTTGAACAGCAGGGCCTTGCCCTCCATCACCGGCAGCGACGCGGCCGGGCCGATGTCACCGAGTCCGAGCACCGCGGTGCCGTCGGTGACGACCGCGACCACGTTGGACTTCCAGGTGTACTTGCGGACCAGCGCCGGGTCCTCGGCGATCGCGGTGCAGACCCGGGCGACGCCGGGCGTGTAGGCGCGGGACAGCTCGTCGGCGTTCGTGACGTGGACCGAGGACGTCACCTCGATCTTGCCACCGAGGTGCAGCTCGAAGACCGGATCACCGGCGTAGGGATCGGCTTGCGGGGTGGACGGAACCACTTCGGCGACCATGAAAGGGACCCTTCACTTCGGAAAGCAGGCAGAAGAAATGCAGGAGCGAGCGTTCGATGAGGGTGCGTCGAACGGCGCCGTTGCCAGGGGGTCACCCGTCGCTACGAGTAAACCACAGGACACACTGGTCCTATCTGTGAGGGTTCACACACTGCAGTACCGCGGATGACGATCGAGTCTCGTCCACCGAAAGCAGCGGTCACGTGACTGCCTGCTGTGCCAGGATGCGAACCTTCCACAACCGGCACGAGGAGCACTCGCGATGAACCAGATTCTGCGTACCAGCCGCCGTACGGTGGCAGCCGCCTCGGCGGCCGTTCTCGCCCTCTCCCTGGTCGCCTGCGGTGGCGACGACTCCGGTAGCGGCGGCGGCAGCGACGACAAGGCGAAGGCGGCCGGCATCACGCTGGTCAAGTCCGGCAAGCTGACCGTCTGCACACACCTGCCGTACAAGCCGTTCGAGTTCAAGGACGGCACCAAGGTGGTCGGCTTCGACTACGACCTGCTCGACCTGGTCGCCAAGGACCTCGGCGTGGAGCAGGAGGTGGTCAACATCGAGTGGTCGCAGATCACCTCCGGGGCCGCCTTCGCCGCGAAGAAGTGCGACATGGGGATGGGCGCGATGACGATCCGCGAGGACCGGCAGAAGGCGCTCGCCATCACCGACCCCTACATGGACGCGACCCAGGTCCTGCTGGTGAAGAAGGACTCGCCGTACAAGTCGCTGGCCGACCTGAAGGGCAAGAAGATCGGCGCCCAGGCCGACACCACCGGCAAGGACTACGCGGACAAGTACAAGGCCGCCAACGGCTACGAGGTGCTGGTCTTCGCCGACCTGACGCTGCAGACCAACAACGTCAAGTCCGGCCGGGTGGACGCCGCGATCAACGACAACGGCGTGCTCTACCCGTTCGTCTCGGAGAACCCCGACACCGCCGTGGTCGCGGAGTTCGACACCGGTGAGAAGTACGGCTTCGCCGCCAAGAAGGACGACCCGTCCGGCACCAAGCTGGTGGAGAAGTTCAACGAGCTGCTGAAGAAGGCCAAATCCGACGGCAGCTACACCGAGATCTACAAGAAGTGGTTCAAGACCGAGCCGAAGAAGTGAGCGCGCCCGAACACGCCCCCGCCGTACCCCGGCGGGGGCTGAGTCCCCGGCAGCGGTCGCAGCGCTGGCGGCTGGCGCAGTACGCGGTACTGGCCGCGCTGGTCGTGGTCGCGATCTTCTCGGCCGACTGGAAGCAGATCGGCGATGTCTTCTTCCGGCCGGCGCTGATCAAGGCGGCCTTCACCGAGGGGCTGCCCGAGGCGCTGCTGAAGACGCTCGAGTACACCGCCGGAGCGTTCGTGATCGGCCTGGCCGGCGGCACGATCCTGGCCCTGATGCGACTCAGTTCGGTCGGTCCGTACCGGTGGCTGGCGACGGCGTACATCGAGTTCTTCCGTGGGCTGCCGGCCATCGTGGTCTTCATCGCGTTCAGCCTGCTGCCGCTCGCGTTCGAGGGGATGACGATTCCCTTCGATCCGTACGGCGTGGTCTGGCTCGCGCTCGGCATCGTCGCGGCCGCCTACATGGCCGAGGTGATCCGGGCCGGTATCCAGGCGGTGCCGAAGGGGCAGATCGAGGCGGCCCGGTCGCTCGGGATGCCGCCCGGGCTGGCGTTGCGCAAGATCGTCCTGCCGCAGGCGTTCCGGATCGTGCTGCCGGCGCTGGCCAATGACCTGATCCTGCTGGTCAAGGACTCGTCGCTGGTCTTCATCATCGGCGTCTCGACGTCGGCCAACGAGCTGACCGGGTTCGGTCGCGAGCTGGCCAACAGTGAGTCGAACCTGACGCCGCTCATCGTGGCCGGCATCTGCTACCTGATCATCACCCTGCCGCTGGGCATCCTCGTCCGCCGGCTCGAGGCAAAGGCTGCGAGGGCGCGCTGATGGCACTGGTAGAAATCCACGATCTGCACAAGTCCTTCGGCAGCAACCACGTACTCCGCGGCATCGACTTCGCCGTCGAGGAGGGCGAGGTGGTCTGCGTCATCGGCCCGTCCGGCTCTGGCAAGTCGACGCTGCTGCGGTGCGTCAACCTGCTCGAAGTACCGGAGAAGGGCAAGGTGCTCGTCAGCGGCGAGGACATCACCGACCCCGACTGCCACCTGGACGCAGCCCGGGCCCGGATCGGGATGGTGTTCCAGCAGTTCAACCTGTTCCCGCACCTGTCCGTACTGGCCAACTGCACCGTGGCGCAGACGACGGTACTGCGACGCAACGCGTCGGCCGCCGGGGAGATCGCGCGGGCCAACCTCGATCGGGTCGGCCTCAACGACAAAGTGAACGCCTACCCGATGCAGCTGTCGGGCGGTCAGCAGCAGCGGGTCGCGATCGCCCGGGCGCTGTCGATGGACCCGGCCCTGATGCTCTTCGACGAGCCCACCTCGGCGCTCGACCCAGAGCTGGTCGGCGACGTCCTGACGGTGATGCGCAAGCTCGCCCTGGACGGCATGACGATGCTCGTCGTCACCCATGAGATGGCCTTCGCCCGCGAGGTCGCCGACCGGGTGGTCTTCATGGACGGCGGCGTGATCGTCGAACAGGGCCCGCCCGCCGAGGTGATCGGCAACCCGCAGCAGGAGCGCACCCGCACCTTCCTGCGCCGGGTGCTCGACCCGACCCACGTCGAGCCGACCTGATCGTTGCCATACGCAACATGAAGTCACCGTCCGTGCGCGGCCGCCGACAGTCCGTGGCGGCCGCGGCGTACGGACCCAGTACCGAGTGTGACGATGACTACGATCCGGTCTCCAATCGGTGTTTGTCAGTGCGCAACTGGTCGGGGGCTGTGCCAAGATGCGGAAAAAGCAGCCTTGGAGGGCCTTGAGATGTCAGTTCTGCGTATGACCCTTGCCGTGTGTGGGGTCGTGGTGCTGTCCGCGAGTGGATGCGGTTCGGACAGCCTGTCGGGTAGTTCCCCGTCGACGAGCACCTCGTCGTCGAGCCAGCCGACCGCCGGCGGCTCCGTGGACCCGGAACTGGCAGCGGCGTTGCCGGCCAAGATCAAGTCGGCCGGCAAGATCACCGTCGGCACGGACGCGACCTACCCGCCGAACGAGTTCCTGCAGGGCGGCAAGACCGTCGCCGGGATGGACGTCGACGTGTTCAACGCCGTCGCGAAGAAGTTCGGCGTCACCGTCGACTGGCAGCCGGCCGGCTTCGACACCATCATCACCGGTGTGCAGAGCGGCAAGTACGACATGGGCATCTCGTCGTTCACCATCAACGACAAGCGCAAGGCCCAGGTCAACATGGTCAGCTACTTCAACGCCGGCACCCAGTGGGCCACCGCGGCGGGCAACCCGAAGAAGGTCGACCCGGCCGACGCCTGCGGCAAGACGATCGCCGTCCAGAAGGGCACCACCCAGCTGGAGGACGACCTCCCGGTCAAGCAGGCGGCCTGCAAGAAGGCCGGCAAGCCGGAGATCAAGCTGATCATCCGCGAGAAGCAGGACGCCGCCACGGCCGATGTCGCCACCGGCAAGGCCGACGCGATGCTCGCCGACTCCCCCGTCGTCCTCTACGCCGCCAAGCAGTCGCAGGGCAAGATCGAGGCGCTCGGCGACATCTACGACGCCGCGCCCTACGGGTACGTCGTACCGAAGGCCGAGACCGCCTTCGCCGACGCGCTCGCCAAGGCCCTCAAGGCGGTCGATGCCGACGGCTCCTACAAGGCTGCGCTGAGCACCTGGGGCAACGAGTCGGGCGCGATCACCGACTTCGCCGTGAACCCCTGAGATGACGTCAGGTACCGACGACCCGGGTCCGGTCGACCAGCCCGCCACCACGGCGGCTGACCGGCCGGGCGCGATCGACGCCGTCCCGGTCCGGCACCCGGGCCGCTGGGTGGCCATCGCCGTCCTCGCGGTGCTGTTCGCGATGTTCGCGCACCTGGTGCTGACCAACAAGGAGTTCGACTGGAAGTTCGTCTTCCAGGCGATGAACCAGTCGCCGGTGCTCGAGGGCCTGGTCAAGGGCACCTTGCTGGTCACCGTGCTGAGCATGGTGCTCGGGGTCGGCGGCGGTGTACTGCTGGCCGTGATGCGGCTGTCGGACAACCCGATCCTGTCGGGCGTGGCCTGGCTGTTCACCTGGTTCTTCCGCAGCGTGCCGCGGTACATCCTGCTGTTCACGATGGCCACGCTCGGCATCCTGTTCAAGGACGGGCTGTCGTTCGGCTTCCCGTTCGACTGGAAGATCATCGAGTGGCTGGGGATGTCGGGTGACTGGCGGTTCCTGACCCTGGACGCCAACCAGGTCTTCACCGGCATCGTGGCCGGTGTGCTGGGACTCGGCTTGTCCGAGGCGGCGTACATGGCCGAGATCGCCCGGGCCGGCATCATGAGCGTCGACAAGGGCCAGCTCGAGGCCGCCGAGGCGCTCGGGATGAACCGGGGCAAGGCGATGCGCCGGGTCGTGCTGCCGCAGGCGATGCGGGTGATCGTGCCGCCGACCGGCAACGAGACGATCGCGATGCTCAAGGACACTTCACTGCTGATCGCGGTACCGGTGACGACCGAGCTGTTCTACCAGCTGCAGTCGATCGGAAGCGTTTACTACAAGACATTCCCGGTCGCCGTCGCCGCGACGCTGTACTACCTGGCCGCCACCAGCGTGCTGATGGTCGGGCAGTACTTCCTCGAGCGGCACTTCGGCAAGGGCTTCGGGACCAAGGCCCCGCGAGCCGCCCGGCCGGCCGGGGCAGGAGGCGCCTGATGATCGGACCATTGGTCCACGCGGTCAACGTGACCAAGTCGTTCCACCACAACCAGGTGCTGAAGGGCATCGACCTCGACGTCGACGAGGGCCGGGTGGTCTGCCTGCTCGGCCCGTCGGGATCGGGCAAGACCACCTTCCTGCGCTGCATCAACCAGCTCGAGACGATCGACGGCGGCCGGATCTGGGTCGACGGCGACCTGATGGGGTACGCCGACCGGGACGGCAAGCTGTACCGGCTGCCCGACAAGCAGATCGCGGCCCAGCGGCGCGAGATCGGGATGGTCTTCCAGCGGTTCAACCTGTTCCCGCACATGACGGCGATCGAGAACGTCGCCGAGGCGCCGGTCCAGGTCAAGGGCGAGTCGAAGAAGGCAGCCCGCCAGCGTGCGCTCGAGCTGCTCGAACGCGTCGGGCTGGCCGACCGCTGTGCGGCGTACCCGGCGCAGTTGTCAGGTGGCCAGCAGCAGCGGGTGGCGATCGCGCGGGCACTGGCGATGCAGCCCAAGCTGATGCTGTTCGACGAGCCGACGTCTGCGCTCGACCCCGAACTGGTCGGCGAGGTGCTGTCGGTGATGCGTGAGCTGGCGTCCGAGGGGATGACGATGATCGTCGTCACCCACGAGATGTCCTTCGCCCGCGAGGTGGCCGACACGGTCGTCTTCATGGACGGCGGCGTGGTGGTCGAGGCCGGCGCCCCGGCCGACGTGATCGGCAACCCGCAACACCAGCGCACCAAGACCTTCCTGAGCCGGCTGCGTTCGGAGCACGAGCACCCGTAGGCCGCAGTACGGCTGCTCGGCGTGCATAGCTGGGCTGAAGAGTGGAAGATGTAACGCGATGGGCCAGGCGCCCATCGCGTCAGCCCTGCCTGGGAGGCAAAGCACTGTGAGCAGCAACGGACGATCCGCCGAGGTCCGCCTCAGCATTCCCGCGGACAGCGCCTACATCGCGGTGCCGCGGTCGGTCGTCGGCAACCTGGCGGCCCGCAACGACTTCACCGTGGACGCGATCGACGATCTGCGGATCGCGGTGGACGAGGCGTGCGCGCTGCTGCTCCCGCAGGCCTCCGACGGCGTCCTGGACCTGGTCTTCGAGATCGCCCCGCCGCAGCTGACGATCAGTACGACGGCCACCGTGCCGAACGGCTGGAAGCCGGACACCACCTCGTTCGGGTGGACCGTACTGACCGCGCTGGTGGAGTCTGCCGCTGCCGAGACCGTCGACGGGCGGCTGACGATCACGGTGTCGTCGTCCGCGACCACGTCGGAGAAGGCGTGACAGACGAACGACCCCTGGAGAGCGAGCCCCAGGAACCCGACCTACGCACCAAGACCGCCACCTATTTCGCCGCGATGGGTGGTTCGACCCCAGGAGATCCGGCCCACACGCTCGCCCGCGACAGCCTGGTCTCCTTGCACATGCCGCTGGTGGAGCACCTCGCCCGGCGCTTCCGCAACCGCGGCGAACCGTACGACGATCTGGTCCAGGTGGCCACGATCGGCCTGATCAAGGCGATCGACCGGTTCGACTCCGATCGCGGGGTGGAGTTCTCCACCTACGCGACGCCGACGATCCTCGGGGAGATCAAGCGGTACTTCCGGGACAAGGGCTGGGCCATCCGGGTGCCGCGCCGGCTCCAGGAGCTTCGACTGTCGCTGACCGCGGCCACCGCCGAGCTGACGCAGGAGCAGGGCCGGGCGCCGACGGTCGGGGAGCTGTCCGAGCGGCTGGGGCTGCCGGCCGACCTGATCATCGAGGGCCTGGAGTCGGCGAACGCCTACAACACGCTGTCCCTGGACGCCCCGGACCAGAACGAGGCGGACGCCACGACGGTCCTGGACGGCCTGGGGGGCGAGGACGAGGCGCTGGAGAGCGTCGAGTACCGCGAGTCGCTCAAGCCGCTGCTGGCCCAGCTGGACACCCGCGAGAAGCGGATCCTGACGCTGCGGTTCTTCCGGGGCATGACCCAGTCGCAGATCGCCGACGAGATCGGCATCTCGCAGATGCACGTCTCCCGGCTGCTCGCCCGCACGCTCACCGAACTGCGGGCAGGCCTGCTCAAGGAGTGACTGCTACAGGACCGGGTGGTCCTCGCCCGGCTCCCGGTTGAGGGCCTCCATCGACGGCTTCTGGAAGACGGCGACCAGCACGGCGATCGCGGCGACGGCCAGGATCACCGAGACGAACTTGGTCGAGCCGCCCCAGAAGCTGTACGCCATGAACAGCTGGATCAGCTGGGCGAAGACGGCCGGCCCGCGGCTCCAGGGCGAGGTCCGGTAGAGCCCGCGGGCGACGAAGAGCAGGCCGGCGCCGTACAGGAGCAGGAAGCCGGCGGTGGTCAGACCGAGCACCAGCCGGTCCTTGTCGATCGTAATTGCTTCGACAATTCCCAGAACGGCGAGCACCAGCCCTTCCGCTGCGACCACAGCCGCAGCTAGCTTGAGCGGGCGCGGAGCTGTGGACGGCGTCGTTTCGGTCGGCACGGGCTCCAGCGTAGTGCTGGGCGCGGAGCGGTAGTGCGCCCGGCCGGAGAGCAACCGGGACGACGACCCTCCTCCCCCGGGAGCTCAAGGGTCGGAGAACCTCAGCCCCACAGGGATTGAAGTTTTGCGTAACCCCAGGGCTGTTGGATCGGTTACTTGCAGTGAACGGGTGATCGCACCGAGGCTCCCTCGTCCGGTTTCCGGACGCGGTGAACCGCTGTGCACCGGTTCGTAGTGTTAAGAGAGTGTTGTGATCGGATCGACAACTCCAGAACCCTTGTTTCGATCACACTAGATTGGGAACATGGAGTCGTTCGTGAAAACGTTCACAACGCTCCGCACCACCCCCGTGCGAGTACAGGCGCGCTGACTGGGCACAGACCAGGCCGTCAGCGTCACCAAACTACTGAGAGAGATGGGATCCGCCATGGATTGGCGCCACCGGGCCATTTGCCTCGATGAGGACCCGGAACTATTTTTCCCCATTGGCAACACCGGGCCCGCGATCATGCAGATCGAGGAGGCCAAGCAGGTGTGCCGTCGCTGCGACGTGCGTGAACAGTGCCTCGCCTGGGCGCTGGAAGCCGGCCAGGACCACGGTGTCTGGGGCGGTCTGAGTGAGGACGAGCGACGCGCTCTGAAGCGCCGCAACGCCCGCGCTCGCATCCGCACCGCCTGACACGAGTTTCGACGCAGGCCCCGCGGGATCCGCGGGGCCTTTCGATTTCCCTTGTAACTGCGGTAAAAAGCTCGCGTTGTTTCCGAAGAACTGTGGACAAGGACCCACGGCTGTTCAGAAATTACGGGCACTACTCCTTGACTGGAAAGTCAAGGACGACCGTTGTGCCAGGGCCGTCGGTGCGTGGGTGGAATTCGAGCAGTCCGTCGAGTTCGCCGATCACCAGCGTGCGGACGATCGACAACCCCAGGTTGCCGGACGTCTCGGAGTCGAAGTTCGCCGGAAGCCCCTTGCCGTCATCGGTCACCACCACCCGCAGCCGCCCGACACTTCGCTGGGCGGCCAGCTCGATGGTGCCGGTCGGGTGCTCGGTCGACCTGCTGCTGAAGGCGTGCTCGACCGAGTTCTGCATGAGTTCGGTCAGCACCATCGCCAGCGGGGTCGCCACCTCGGAGTCCAGTACGCCGAACGTGCCGGTCCGGCTGATCGTCACCTCGGCCGAGATCGTCGACACGTCCGCGACCATCGCGGCGACCCGGTCGGCGACGTCGTCGAAGTCGACGTGCTCGTCGAACGACTCCGACAGCGTCTCGTGCACGATCGCGATCGATCCCACTCTGCGGACGGCTTCGGCCAGCGCAGACTGGGCTTCTGGCACGGTGATGCGCCTTCCCTGCATTCGCAGTAACGCGGCGACGGTCTGCAAGTTGTTCTTGACGCGATGATGAATCTCCCGGATGGTCGCCTCCTTGGTGACCAGCTCCCGCTCCCGGCTCCGCAGCTCCGTGACGTCGCGGAGCAGGATCAGCGCGCCCACGTGCTCGCCCTCGGCCCGCAACGGGATCGCCCGCAGGAACAGGGTCGCGTCGGAGTTCTCGATCTCGATCTCCTTGGCGGCCCGGCCGGTGAGCACCGAGGCCGGCACGTCGTCCACCTTCTGGCCGCTGTGGATGAGTTCGCCGGTGATGTCCTTCAGCCGGCTGCCGACCAGGTCGGTGACCAGTCCCATCCGGCGGTACGCGGACAACGCGTTCGGGCTCGCGAACGTCACCATGCCGTGACGATCGACCCGGATGCAGCCGTCCCCGACGCGTGGGGTGGTGGACAGCAGCCGCTCACCGCCGTACGGGAAGATGCCGTCGGTGATCATCCGGGCGAGATCGGTGGCGCTCTGGAGGTAGGCGATCTCGAGCCGGCTGGGCGTCCGGACGCCGAGCAGGTTGGTGTTGCGGGCGATCACGGCGATCACGCGGGCGCCGCGGCGTACCGGGATCGTCTCGACCCGGACGGGCACGTCGTCGCGCCATTCGGGGTCGCCCTCGCGGCAGATCCGGCCGGTGTCGTAGGCCTGGTCGAGCAGCGGGCGGCGGTCGCGCGGTACGAAACTGCCGACGATGTCGTCCAGGTACGCCGTCGGGCCGGTGGTCGGCCGCATCTGCGCGCCCGCCCAGAAGCCGAGCCCCTCGGTGTCGGGCAGCCAGAGCACCAGGTCCGCGAAGGACAGGTCGGCCAGCATCTGCCAGTCGGACACCAGCAACTGCAGCCGGTCCAGGTCCGCCTGGTCCAGCGTCGTGTGGTTCCGCGCCACATCGCTCAAAGACGGCACGGGGCTGAGCCTAGGGCATGGGTTGCCGGCGGTACTTCGGGCAGGTGGGGCTGGGTCTGGGGTGGCTGGGTACGGGGTGGTTGCCGATGTCGGGCGTGGGCAGGCTCGACAGGAGCGGGTGGATGGGTGTTGATTGAGCAGGTCCAAGTGAAAGGATGCATTGGTGGAGTCGACGTACTGGCAGGACGTGATGGCCGCGGACTACGCGGTACCCCGCGACCGTGCGCTGACCGACCTCACCGAGGAGCTCGTCCGGGGCCTGGCCAGTACCAACCCGCAGGTGCGGGATGCGCTGGCCTACCCGACCCTGGCCACCTGGCTCGAGCGCGGGGTCTACGACGACCTGCTGCCTGGTTTCGGTGACGGTCTCTGCGCCGGACTCGCCTACGGGCTCGGGGAGGACGGCACCGACACGGTCTTCCGCCGCTCGTTCACCGCGCTGACACTGGCGGAGGTGATCCATCGCGACAACGCCGAGTTCCTCGTCCACGACGAGGTGGTGATGCGGTGGGGTGACCGGCTGGCCACCTGGCTGCTGCGCGAGCGCGACCTGCGTGGGTATGTCGCCGACTGCGGGTGGGCGCATGCCGTGGCGCATGGGGCTGACGCCATCGGCGCACTGGCCCGCTCACGGCACTGCGACGCGGGGGTGCTGCGGGCGCTGCTCGACGTACTGGCTGACCGGATCGTGAAGGAAACGCAGTACCGGTGGGTGCATGAGGAGCATGACCGGGTCGCCCATGCGGTGATGACGATCCTGCACCGGAACATGCTGACCAGCGACGAACTGGAACGGTGGCTCAAGCCGGTTGCGGCTACTGCGGCCCAGCAGCCGCTGATGCACGAGACGCTGCCCGAGTGGCCGACCCCCAACGTCTTCAACGCACGCAGCGTGCTGCATGTGCTGCTCAGCCAGCTCGCCATCGGCGTCAAAGGCTTCCCCATCCCCGGCGACGACGAACTCTTCGGCCGCCCCATCGAAGCCCGAGCCGACATGCTCCTGATGCTGACGGAGGCTGTCCGAGGCTCCCAGCCCTACATCTACCGCCCAGCCGCCAACAACACCTGACTCCCCACGCCGGCGAACGCGAGCTGGCGCTGTCAGCCGTGGCCGGCACGGCACGCCGCGGCGCGCCGTGGTCAACCGAGCGGCCGACGGCGATCCTCAATCGGGGCGACTTTGTGCTTCACCTGAGTGCTTCGCGAGCGTTTGAATGCTCAGGTCGAGCACAAGGTTGCGGCTAGGGGCTAGCACGCGCATGGTGGGTGCGTGACCAGCCAGCGGCACGGATCGCCACCAGTCGGGACGACGGCAGCGGAACCAACGGGCAGGTAGCCGTGGTGTTCGTCGGCCAGCGCCGTCCACACCGACCGCTGCACGCCAGGCCAGTACTCGGCGATTGCCCGGTCGACCCCGCCATCCATCTGCCCATAGCTGTTGCCTGCCGTCAGTACGGCGTCGACCTCGGTCAGTACATCGAGCAGCGAGCCATGCCGCACTTCGATCGCACCCTCGGCGATCTCCCCCGCGAAGACCTCGCGCCAGGCGTCCACCAGCTCGGAACAAGATCGACAAGGAGAATCCGCGACACCACGGAGCCATCATGCCGCGCTCGGTCGGGGACCCGTGGACGACGGCGGTCATCGCGCCGTGAGTTTGAGAATGCCTAGCGGTTGAAGTGGGTTGCGAGGCCGTCGAGGATGCAGTTGAGGCCGAAGGTGAAGTCGTTGTCGGGGTCGGGTTCTTCGGCTTCGTGGATGCGGCGGGCGAGCATGGGGTGTTCGCCGGCGGCGAGGATCTGGGTGATGTAGGGGCCTTGGCTGTGTTGCCATTGCTCCTTGGTGAGGCCGCTGCGTTGCTCGGCGAGCAGGGCAGCTTGCTGGCCGGCGACCGAGCCCAGGACGTACGCGCGAACGGTGCTGAGGGCTTGCGACGCCAGGGTGATGTCGGGGGTGAGCGCGACGGCGGCGCGCAGGGCGGCTTCGGACCTGCGCAAGGAGTTGGGGCCGAGGGAGGGCCTCCCCGTGAGCTCGCCCGCCAGCCACGGGTGCCGCAGCAGAGTCGCCCGCAGGGCATGAGCGACCGCAGCCAAGCCAGCCCGCCAATCCCCCGCACTGCCGGCATCCCCGGTGCCGTCCGCATCCCCGCCACCGTCCGTATCCCGGGTGCTGCCGGCATCCCCGCCACCGTCCGCATCCCCGGTGCTGCCGGCATCCCCGCCACCGTCCGCATCCCCGGTGCTGCCGGCATCTCCAATGCCGTCCGTATCTCCGGTGCTGCCGGCATCCCGGGTGCTGTCGGTGTCGTCGGGGAGGGGATCTTCGCCTTGGACGGCGTCGATCATCAGGTCGAGTAGTTCGTCGCGGTTGGTGATGTAGCGGTAGAGGGTGGCTGTGCCGGAGCCGAGGTCGCCGGCGACGCGGCGCATCGAGACGGCGTCCAGGCCTTCGGTGTCGGCGACGGCGAGGGCGGCCGCGACGTACTGGTCGACGCCGGGCGCGCGGCGGGCCGGTTGCGGGCGCTGCCTGGTCCACACCGACGAAGGCGCAGGGTCGGTCATCGAGCGGGTTCCTTTCCTCGTTGACACGCCATCCTAGCTTATGGCTACGCTGTAGCCATGACGAATACAGCGTATCCAGAAGCCCCGGTACTAGTCGCAGGCGGCGGCAGCGTCGGGCTGATCGCCGCCGCGCTGCTCGCCCATCACGGCGTACCGGCCGTGCTCGTCGAACGCCGTGATGGGCCGTCGATCCACCCGCGCGCCACCGGCATCGGGTCCCGTACGGTCGAGATCCTCCGCGAACTCGGGCTCGACACAGCCGCCGACGCCGTCGCTGTCGACCTCCAGGGCGCCGGGGCGGTGGTCAAGGCGGTGGCGCGGACCGTCATCGAGATGGGCGCGGGCGACGTGGTCACCGTCCCCATGCCCACCCCGCCCGCGGGGGCGCTGGACGTGACGCCGTTCAAGCTGCGCGGTGTCTGCGCACAGGACCGGCTCGACGCCGTGGTGGCGGCCGACCTGGTACGCCGTGGCGCGGACCTGCGTTGGTCGACCAATCTGGTCGGCATCACGCAGGACGCCGATGGGGTCGACGTCGAACTCGACGGGCCGGACGGTCGCTACTCGCTCCGGTGCTCGTGGGTCGTGGCCGCGGACGGTGGGCATAGCGCGGTACGGACTGCGCTCGGCGTCGGTACGTCCGGAGCGGGTGACCTGGGCAAGTCGATGATCAACATCCTGTTCCGCGCTGACCTGCGGCCTTATCTGCAAGGGATGTCGTTCGGTACCTGCACGATCACCACGCCGGACGCGCCTGGCCTGCTGGTCACCGTCGACGGCGAGTCGACCTGGGTCTTCCATGTCGCCTGCGATGTCGACGCCGGCGAACGTCCCGAGGACTTCACACCCGAACGCTGTGTCGCAATCGTCCGCGCAGCCGTAGGCGATCCTGACCTCGCCGTGGAGATCCGCAGCGTACTTCCGTGGCGCCCCCGAAGCTCGCTGGCCGACCGCTTCGCCGTCGGCCGAGTCTTCCTCGTCGGCGACGCCGCTCACACCGTCTCCCCGCTGGGCGCCTTCGGCCTCAACACCGGCGTCGCCGACGCCCACAACCTCGCCTGGAAGCTTGCAGCGGTCCACCACGGCGAAGCAGGCGTCGCCCTGCTCGACACCTACGCCCAGGAGCGCGAGCCGATCGCCGCAGCCACCCTGGACCAAGCAATGCGACGTGTAGGCGATCCTGCGCTGCACTGGGGCCGCGGCCCCGAAGCCGACGCAGCCAGAGCGGCAGCTGGGGTCTGGGCAGCCCCGGTCGTCCACCTAGGCCAGCGCTACGCCTCACCCGCCATCATCAACCCCCAGCCGGTACTACCGTCCACAACCGACCTAGCCGCAGCACTGGACGGCACCCCCGGCTCCCGAGTCCCCCACGCCTGGGTCGACGGCCTATCAACCCTCGACCTGGTCGCATCCCACTGGACCCTGCTAGTAGGTGCTACCGACAACCACGCAGACGCCAGGAACGGTCGCCCGGATGGCGGGGGTGGTAACGCGGGCGCTGGGGGCGACCGGTGGCTTGCTGCTGCGGCCGAGTTGGGCTTACCGGCGTACCGGGTGTCTGTGCCTTGGCTGTCCGATGAGGGGGCCATGCTCGTACGACCGGACGCGATCGTCGCGATGCGTGTCAGTGCCGCGGTACCGGACCCCGCGCGCTTCATCACCGATGCGCTGGACCAACTGCTGGCCAGGCCGATCCCGGTGCCGACCACCTGACCTCAAACCGGCACCGATACCCCGGCCGCGCGGGCGGCTTGGCGGGCTGTCGCGCCACCTGCGGACGGTAGGTTTGGCGGGTGTCGCGGCTATTGATTGCACCCACTGTTCGCCTGCATGCCGAGTGGTTGGAGGCGCACGCGGAGTGGGGACCAGGCCTTCACGAGGACGGCTTCGGCATCGCCGAGACCGACGACGTCGAATCGGCGGAAGGATTCGCAACCTGGGTCGCCCGGCTGACAGGCCAGCCGAACGCAACCCTCCGATGGATCCTCGAAGACAACCGGGTGCAAGGCGGTATCGCCCTCCGCCACCACCTCCACGAACAGAACGGTCACATCGGCTACGGCATCCGCCCCTCCGCCCGCGGCCGCGGCCTCGCCACCTGGGCACTGGGCGAAATCCTCAACCACGCAAGCACTCTGGGCATCCCCCGCGTAATGCTCGTCTGCCTGGCCGACAACCTCCCGTCCACCAAAACCATCGAACACCACGGCGGAGTACCAACAGACACCCAGCACCGAGGCGACCGATCCGTACGCCGGTACTGGATCAACCTCGCCAACTCCGATGACTGAGGAAATACCGCCCCTGAAGGTCACCGTCCAGACCGCCGTACCGCACGCCTGGCGAGCTACCCTCAGCGCGATCGTCGACTCCCTCCTCCGCGGAGACGCCCGCATCGGCCAGAACCTCGAGAACGTCGATCCCCTCGCCGAAGATCGGTCGGCGCTGTGTCGCGAACTGATCGAGGCGTACGGATCACCCACCTTGATCCCGCTCCCGGACGCGACTTGGCGCACCTCGATCGCCAGCTGGCAAGGCAACCGCTGGGACTGCCTGATCGACCTCTGGTCCGCTGAAGACGGCCGCACCGACCTGGTGCTGGACATCGCGGTCTTCGAAGACGACGAAACCGCGTTCCGGTT
The DNA here is from genome assembly GCF_039525325.1 of Kribbella koreensis. NCBI lineage: Bacteria > Bacillati > Actinomycetota > Actinomycetes > Propionibacteriales > Kribbellaceae > Kribbella > Kribbella koreensis. The sequence continues at coordinate 227,285 of NZ_BAAAHK010000002.1, read as the reverse complement.
CCGCCCCCACCTCGTCTACGTCGCGTAGCCGCTCGGTCCTCTTCGTCGGAGGATGCCGCGGTCGACAGGTCGTGGGCGCGGCCCGTACCGTCGCGGGATGGGGCGGTTTGCGGAAGTGACGATGGCCAGAGTTCCGCCGGGCATCGGCGTACCGGATCCGTTGCGGATGTTGTTCGAGTGGGTGGATATCAACGGCTTCGTCCACACGGACGAGGACGGCGAACTCTGGGGTTCGCTGTCTGACGACCCGTTCAACGGACCCGGCTCATACCTCCTTCTTCGCGGCAACACCACTGACGAGGTGGGCGACCGCTTGGCCGGCTGGCTCGCGCCGGTGCGCGACGGCGTACCGGTGCTGTGGCCGTTCTGCAGAACCGGTGGTGACGGTTCCATGGCTGCTTTGTGGCGCGCGCCCGACGGGCGGGATCTCATCGTCCATCTGGCCTCTGGAAGCGGATCGCTGCTGATGTGCGTGCTGGGAGAGGACGCCGTGGATTTCCTCCGCCTGCTCGCCATCGGCTACAAAGAGGTCTGCTGGAACGACGACTGGTCTGAGCCGCCGGTGCCCGAACCCGGAGGCGAGGTCGCGAATCTCCCCTACCGCCACTGGGTCGAGACGAGCTTCGGCGTCGACATCCCCGCCACCGGTCTCGAGATCATTCCGAACCCCGCCGAATGGGGTGACGAGGACACCACCGACATCTGGTGCCGGGCGGTCAATGAGACAGGCGAGTGAGACCTGGTTCTCAAAGGTCGTGGAGGTGCTGGGTTTCGTTGAGGGTGACGACCTGGTGGCTGAAGTGGGTGTCGTTGCGGAGCAGAGTGGTGATGCTGCCCGATTTCAGCGGGAAGAAGCCGCGGTCGGTCGACATCATCGGCATACCGATCCAGGCCGCGATCAGATAGCTCGACGCGGAGCCGTGCGACACGACGATCTGGTTGGCGACCGGTCGACGGATGATGTCGTCGAGAGCCGGGTACAGCCGCTCGACCAACTCCAGCCGAGTCTCCGCCCCCGCCGGCCCGTCGTGATGACCAAGCCGATCCCCGTACTCCGGCAGCGGCACCCGCCGCTCGTCGAGCCAAGCCTGCGGCCGCCCGTCCGCCTCCCCGTTGGACCGCTCCCGAAGCCGAGCATCAACCTGTACGCCGACCGAGAACCTGCCGGCAATCCGCTCCGCTGTCTGCCGGGCCCGCCGCAAATCCGACGAGTAAACCTCCACCGCCTCGGCCCCGATCCGGCCGGCCAGCACCTCACCAATCCGCTCGGCCTGCACCCGCCCCCGCTCAGTCAACTCCGAGTCGTACCAACCCCCGACCAGCCCATCCACATGATGCTGAGCCTCGGCATGCGTGACGAGGTAGATCCGTCTCATTTCGGCACGGCGATCGTGGTGATGACTGCGCGGTGGTCGGAGCCTTCTATCTCGTACGTCTGGAATTTGCCCGGCAGGATGCCGTCGGAGACGACTACGTGGTCGATCTGGGTGCGGAAGAGCACCGGGCGGTCGGCCGGCCAGGTGCCCTGGAAGCCTTCGCCGACGCTGGGGCCGACGCTCTTGCAACGCCGGCCGAGGGCGGAGCGGAAGTCCGCATGGTCGACCGTTGCGTTGAAGTCGCCCGCGACCACAGTCGGAGAACCAGACGCACACCAGTCCTTCACGACCTGAAGGTCCTGCTTCCAGATCGTCACGTCCTTCGGTAGCGGCGGATACCCGTGATAAGCGATCAGCCGAAGCTTCCCGAGATTCCCGCCCGTGACGATGATGTGCCCGAACTGCGTGGTCGTCTGCTGCACCGGCCCGATCGTCACGGCCCCCGGATCCCCGGCCCCCGGCTTGGTACCAGGCTGCTGTGAGCTGACGCTCCCCGTATCAAGCTTCTCCGAGTCGAAATGCACGCTGCCCAGATCCGCGGACACCAGCACGCTCGTAGCGCTCTCCACCGCGGCGTTCGCCTGCTGCGTATACCCGTAGTACCGCAAGCCCGAAAGATGCGCCTCGATCGACTGCCGTACGTCGACCTGTGCCTCCGGCAACGAAACGATGTCCGGCCGGTGGGCATTGATCAGCTTGGCCACCTCACCCGGATCCGCTCCCCCGCCCAGCACATTGGCGACCATCACCGTCAGCGCCCGCGTACCAGCCGGAGGCGGCGTCGGGTCCGAGAACTTCCGCGGCGCCACCAGCACCCCACCGACGAGCGCAAGCAGAATCACCAGCCCGGCCGCGATCCGCCAGTTCCACCGCAGCAACATCGCCAACCCAAGTACAAGCACCAGAACCAGGAGCTGAGGCCGGAAGGCCACCAGTTGCGCGAACGGCGTGACCTCGTCGAGCCCGTACAGCTCCGGATACAGCGGCACGGCAACAACCAGCAGAAAGAGCACCGACAGCACGACCCGCCGCAGGTTCCACGCCGCATCAGTATCCATACCCCACCCTGAAGGTCTAGTCGCTATCCGTTAGCGAGCGGTAGCCTTCACCGCGCGCCTGTGTCTCGAGGAGGTTGCTGTGTCCAAGCTTGCCGCGGTCAGACCCGCGTACTGGATCGCCGGCGTACTGCTGGCGGCCTCGGTGGTCGTACCGCTACTTGTCTCCACTTACGCCAAGGACGAACCCCGATTGTGGGGATTTCCGTTCTTCTACTGGTACCAGCTGCTCTGGGTGTTCGTCTCCGCGATCACGGTGAGCATCTCCTACCAGTTGGTGATGCGCGAGGAGCGTAAGCGACGGGCCGAGGCAGGCCTCGACGCCGGCTCGAGCCGGAAGGAGGGCGAGCGATGAACACCAAGGTCGACTGGGTCCAGCTGATCATCGTCATCGTCATCTTCGCCGCCGTCACCGTGATGGGCTTCATGGCCGCGCGCTGGCGCCGGTCGGGCGAGATGGACAGCCTGGACGAGTGGGGTCTGGGTGGCCGTGGCTTCGGCACCTTCATCACCTGGTTCCTGCTCGGTGGCGACCTCTACACGGCGTACACGTTCGTCGCCGTACCGGCCGCGATGTACGCGACCGGCGCGATCAGCGGCTTCTTCGCCGTGCCCTACACCATCGTGGTTTACCCGATCATCTTCATCTTCATGTCCCGGCTCTGGTCGGTCGCGCACCGGAACGGGTACGTGACCCCGGCAGACTTCGTCGGCGGCCGGTACGGAAGCCGCGGCCTGTCGCTGGCGGTGGCCGTCACGGGCATCCTCGCGACGATGCCGTACATCGCGCTGCAGCTGGTCGGCATGCAGGCGGTCTTCGAGACGATGGGCCTGGGCGGCAGCAACACGCTGGCCAAGGACCTGCCGCTGCTGATCGCGTTCGCGGTCCTGGCGGCGTACACCTACTCGTCCGGCCTGCGCGCCCCGGCGATGATCGCGTTCGTCAAGGACGGCCTGATCTACCTGGTGATCGCCGTCGCGATCATCTACCTGCCGCACGTGCTCGGCGGCTGGGACACCATTTTCGACGCCGCCAAGGCGAAGATGGCGACCCCGAACCCGGCCACCGGAAAACCGACCGGCGCCTTCATTCCTGGTGAAGCCGGGTACTCGGCGTATTGGACGCTGGCCCTCGGCTCGGCGATGGCGCTGTTCATGTATCCACATTCCGTGACCGCGGTACTGTCCACCAAGAACAGAAATGTCGTCCGCCGGAACGCGGCGATCCTGCCGGCCTATTCACTCCTGCTCGGATTGCTCGCCCTGCTCGGATTCATGGCGATCACCGCAAAGGTCAACATCAAGGGCCTGGACGGCCTGGCGAACCCGCAACTGGCGATTCCGCGGCTGTTCGACCAGGAATTCCCGGCCTGGTTCGCCGGTATCGCCTTCGCGGCGATCGCGGTGGGCGCGCTGGTGCCGGCGGCGATCATGTCGATCGCGGCCGCGAACCTGTTCACCCGCAACATCTACCGCGACTTCCTGAAGAAGGACGCGACCCCGGCGCAGGAGGCCAAGGTCTCCAAGCTCGCCTCGCTGCTGGTGAAGTTCGGCGCGCTGATCTTCGTGCTCGGGATGGACAAGACCATCTCGCTCAACCTGCAGCTGCTCGGCGGGATCTGGATCCTGCAGACCTTCCCGGCGATCGTGGTCGGCCTGTTCACCCGGTGGTTCCACCGCTGGGCGCTGCTGACCGGCTGGGCGGTGGCGATGGTGTTCGGCACCATCTCGGCGTACAACGTGGTCAACCCGGCGACGAAGAAGCACTTCGGCGGCTCGCTGGCGAACTTCCCGTTCACCGAGAAGCAGGTCTACATCGGGCTCACGGCCGTCTCGATCAACCTGGTCGTGACCGTCGTCCTGACCCTGATCCTGCGGGCGCTCAAGGTGGGCGAGGGCGTGGACTCCACCCACCCGACCGACTACCTGGCCGACGCGGGCGATCCCGGGGTGAAGGACCTGCCGGATCTGCTCGACGAGGGTGGCGCGGCGGCTGCCAAGGCGTAGTACGCGGAACACAGAAAGTGGTTGCCTCGACACGCTAAGGAGTCGAGTGCGCTGATTTGACGGGCCATGACGGGCAGAATCACCAGGATGTTGCTGGTTCTGCTCGTCATGCTGCTCGCCGCCGGGGCGGCACTGCTGACCGGCGGGCACCTGACGGATCTGGCCGACAACACCCTCACCGGCCTCCACTGGCTCGCCGCAGCCGCCACAGGCCAGGTCCTGGGCTCTATGACCGGCGGTGTCGCCTACCCAGTAGGCCTGGTCGGCTCAGCCGTCTGCATAGCCGTCTTCCTCCGCCTGAACCTCCGGCGTCCCGGTGTAGCCCTGCTAGCCGCCGGCTTCACCTGCAACGCCCTAGTAGTCGCCCTGAACGGCGCCATGCCCGTCTCCCCGGCAACCCTCGCCCGCGCCGGCATCACAACGTTCACCGAGGACCCCCGGCACGAGCTAGTAGACGCCTCCACCCGTCTCCACTGGCTAGGCGACGTAGTACCAGTAGCCCTACCCGGCCTAGGCCAAGCAGTAAGCCCCGGCGACGTCCTCATAGCCGCAGGCGCCGGCCTACTCCTGTACGCCGGAATGGGCGGCACCGGACACATCCCGACCGACCGGCCGCCCAGCTGGTCGGACCTAGAAGCGGAACCCCCGGCCGACCACCCGGCGAAGTGACTCGACGACTACCGGGTCGTACTCCGCGCCGATGCCCAGCCCGATGTTCTCCATCGCCTTGCCCGGCGTCTGGCCGCTGCCCTCCCCCACCAACTGCTCGTAGGCAAGCGACACGTTGACGATCCCACTCTCCACCGGAATGTCCGGGTTGCTGGCCCGCCCCTGCCGATAAGGGTCATTGGAGTGCCGCACGATCTCCGCGACGTGATCCAGCACCCCCGACCGCTCGATGATCGAGGCCCCGATCTCAGCAGCCTGCTGCCGCTCCTCCCGGCTCCGCAGCAACGACGCCCCACCCGGACTCGGATCCGCCAGCGCCAGCTGCCCCACCCCCGACAGCAGCGCCGCATACTCCAACGCCTCCATCCGAGCCGGCGTCAACCCCAGATCGTTCCCGATCGCCACCGCCAGACTCGCGGTCCGGGCATTCTGCCCAGGACTACTGAACCCAGCGATCTCCGTACTCCGAGCCATCGACCGAACCGTCGTCCGGTACGTCCGCTGAGCCGAAGCAAACCGCCGAAACGCAAACTGAGTCAACAACAACGGCACCACGACTAGCGGCACCGCCCACAACCCGATCAGCGACGCTCCAGCCGCCAGCAGCACCCCGCCCAGCCCCATCGCCATCCCGATCCGGCCCATGACTGCGAGCTCGTCCCGCAATGCGGCAGGGAAGGGTCTGTTGTACCGCTCGGTCGCCTGGCCTGCTCCCACCAGCGCGTCCATGACGCCCGCGCTCAACACAGACAGCACCATCGCGAACACCAACGGGACACCTCGGTGCCACGTCTGATTCCAGACGAATCCGGTCGGTACCAGAGCGGCGAAAACGGCAGCGGCACAGGCAACCGAGATCACCCGCCGGCTGGACACCACCAGATCCCACCACAGCCCAGCGATCGCCCTCGGCAGGATCCCCGCCATGGTTGCGACCCAGACCACTGCAACGACCTGTGCGACGTCCGGCGCGACGGCGACATCCGATCCACGCAGCATCGCGTAGCCCAACGCCGCACTCGTCGCGATCGGCGCCCTGTTCCTGCTTCGATCGACCTTGAACTGCACCATCTCGCCGATGGCGACCAAGGCCCCCATCGTCGCGGCGAAAGGCCACTCGGTCACACCTTGCCGGGCAGTGACCAGCAAAGCGATCAGCCCCAGGCCGCAACCGGCGACAACGATCACGACGCCGCTGCCGAACCTCCGTAAATCGAGCCCTTCACTGCCCGGATTCGTCGTCATGCCGGCCCTGCCGCGGATCCGGATGCGCCGCCACCGCTACCGAGGCTGAGGTCGTCGTGATCGATGCCCGTCGACAAGTTGGCGTCTGGCGCGGGTTGCTCGGCCGCGGCGGCCTGCCAACCCTGGGTCCTGATCACCGATACGAAGGCATCGACCAGATCTGGGTCGAAGTGTGAGTAACGGTCCTGATCGAGGATCGCGAGCGTTTCGTCCACCGTCCGGGCGGCTCGGTAGGACCGCGTCGAGGTGAGGCAGTCGAATGCGTCCACGATGCCGATGATGCGGGCGAAGTAAGGGATGTTGGTCCCGCTCAGCCCCGCCGGATACCCGGTGCCGTCGAACTTCTCGTGATGGTGCAGAACCGCCGACTTCACTTCTTCCAGGAAGGGAATGTTGCCGATCAACTCGACGCCTCGCGCAGGATGCAGGCGGATCGCGTCCATCTCGGAGTCGTCCAGCCGGCCGGGCTTGCGGATGATGCTGGTCGGCACCCCGACCTTTCCGACGTCATGGAGCAGGCCCGCGTGCTCGAGGGCCTGCTGCCTGTCCTCAGGCAGTCCAAGCCTGCGCCCGAGCATGCCGACCCCTTCACTGACCCGTTCGGAATGACCTCGGGTGTACAGATCCTTGGTCTCGATGATCTGAATGAAGGCACGCATGGTTGCTGCTTGGGCATCCCGCTCGACCTCGTACTGCCGCAACGCCCACCGGGCGAGTACCAGCGGGACGAGCACCAGCAGGCTGGCCAGCGGTCCGAGCCCTCCCAGCCATGTGACAGCGAGCAGGAGACCGAGGCATCCATAGCCCAGCATCGGCCCGAAGGTCGGTGCGACGACCTGGGTGATGAAGTCCAGCGGGCGCGACTTGCCGTCGATCCAGATGACCATGCAGACAAGTGCGGCGTTGACCACCTGATGGGCGACGGTCGCGGCCACCGTTGCCACGACCACGTGCGGAACAGCTCGTAGTGCCGCGTCCCCCGTCGGAGCGCCTACCAGACTGTAGGCGAGACCGCCGGCCGCGGCAGCCGGCACCCGTTGGGCACCGTTGAAGATCCTGCGGATCAATGGCACCGGGTTACGCGCCTGGGCGGCGTATCCAAAGATCGACGCGATGATCGCGACCCACGGACCGGCCAACACGTATACCGCGGTGAGAACGATCGAATCCAGTGAAAGGTAGTGCTGACGAGACAACCCGAACTTGACGAAGCCTGCACCAAGCATGAGGGTGCAAAGCTCGACGAGCAATGCTGCATTGTCGACCCGACCCACCGAGACGGCGATCAACGCAACCGAGAGGATGGCCGTCGCGGAGACGGCGACACGAAGCATCCCTGCTCTCATGAACCATCCAGCCAGCGCATGGCTCTCAGTATGCCGTTACCAGTCCCAAGTATCACCAAGCATGTTCAGCTCACCTCCGATCAGCGTCGCGGTCTTGCACCGGGGCGACCGGCACAGGGGGCAGACAGCACATCGCTGACTCGTCAAGATTTTGCTCATCAGGCGCGCGCCGAAACACTGTAAGCCAGACCGTGACCCGCCGCACTGTGGCGAGCACACCGACATGGTATGAGAGACTGTGACTCTTTGCAGTTGTTACAAGGAGGCTTTCAAATGGGCAAGACCGGCCGCAAGCGTCGCGCACGTAAGAAGAAGGGCGCGAACCACGGCAAGCGCCCCAACGCCTGAGTCAGGCGGCTACTTACAGCGAGGACCCCGGTGAAAACCGGGGTCTTTGCAGTTTGGTCACATGTCACAACAAGACCAAAGACCAAACCGGTTCCCTGTACACAGTGTTCCCCTTCGGATACTCCCTGCTATTCACCGGAATGCTTTTGTCACCAAACCTGTACCGATTGTTATGAACCGATCCATGGACACCGAATCTGCGACCTTCCGGATCCCAACTGTGGATAACCATCAGCACACTGTCGGCGATCTTCCCTAGAGTTGGCGAACGGACGCTTCGCGCAGTCGGGCCACGGGGAGGTGGATGGGATGGCAGTCGAGTTCAGCGAGCTTCTGCGCCGCCATCGACTGGAAGCCGGGCTGACCCAGGCCGCCCTGGCCGAGCTCGCCGGAATCAGTGAGCAGGCCGTCAGCCTGCTGGAGCGAGGAACCCGCCGCAGGCCACGCGCCGAGACCATCCACGCCGTCAGTAGAGCCCTGAAACTCCCACCTGCCGCGGAGCAGGATCTTCTGGCCTCCGTCCGGGCACCGGGTGTTGTCCCACAAAAGGAGCCTTTGGCCTCTCCAGCGATCCCATGGGAACTCCCCCAGGCGGTTGCCGACTTCACCGCCCGCCAAGGCGAGCTGGACAAGGTGGTGGGCGCCCTCGCCCAGGCCGACAACCTGAGCGTGCTCCTCGTCATCACCGGTATGGGGGGCGTCGGCAAAACAGTCCTGGCCGTACAGGCTGGGCATCTCATGGAGGATCGTTTCCCAGACGGTCAGCTCTACGTCGCGCTACGCGGCCATGACCCTGGCTCGGCATTGACGAGCGTCGAGGCGCTGGGGCAGCTACTCCGCTCTCTCGGTGTGCGGCACGACGCGATCCCGGACGGGATCGACGAGATGGCAAGACTTTATCGATCGCGGATGGCCGGCCGGCGGATGCTCGTCCTGCTCGACGACGCCAGCTCCGTGGATCAGGTGACTCCTCTCCTGCCAGGTGGCAACGGATCGGCGGCCGTCATCACCAGCAGGCATTTCCTGTCGACACTGCCGGGCAGCCGGATTGTCCGGCTGTCGACATTCAGTACGAGCGAGTCGCTGCGACTGTTGTCGAGGGTCGCCGGTGAACTGCGGGTGAACTCTGAGGAGGCCGCCGCCCAAACGCTGTCCGAGCTGACCGGCGGTCTGCCACTCGCCCTGAGGCTGATCGGTGCCCGGATGATTGCACGACCGAACTGGCCGCTCCAGCACTTCGTCGACCAACTCCAAGACGAGCACCGCCGCCTCGACGAGCTCGGCCTCGGCCATTCCGGCGTTCGCGCTACCTTCGCCTCCAGCCTGAACGAGTTGCTGATCAGTCCCCGGGTCGCGGATCGCGAGGCCGCCGTCGCCTTCGACCTGCTGAGCCTCGTCGAAGGGCCGGAAATCTCGGCGGACCTGGTCTCCCGTCTACTCGACGTGGAACTGCGGACCGCTGAAGGACGTCTGGAGCGCCTGGTCGATATGCACCTGTTGGACTCGGTGAGCCCGCAGCGTTATCGCATGCACGATCTGCTCCGCGCCTTCGCGGACGAACGCCTCTCTACCAGCGAGCGCGGCGCCGAGCGCCGGTCGGCGATCGAGCGAGGTCTGCGGTACTACCTCGCGGCAGCATGGCAGGCACACCACATCACCTACCCCTCAAGCCCCAGGCAACCCTCGGAAGAGCTCGATCTCACCGGCCTGCCGGCCTTCGGCAATCAGGTCGACGCACTTTCCTGGCTCGATCGCGAGTACGACTCGATCGTCGGCCTCTACAAGCTGGCTTCAGTGCTGCCCGGCCTGGCTCCGCGGTTCGGGCCCTCCCTGGCGCTTGGGCTGTTCGGCTATCTGGAGATCCGCTCTCACTACCTGCGGATGCGCGATATCTTCGATCTCGCACTGGCCTCGGGCAGGCCTTCGGACGATCTGGTGACCTGGGGCTGGCTGGAGCACGATCGCGCCGTGCCCGACGTAGAGCAAGGCCATCTCGAGTTGGCCCGCGAGCGGCTCCTGCGATCGCTGGATCATTTCGAGGCAGCTCACCATGTCCCCGGGATCGCACGCTGTTGCTCAACACTGAGTCACGTGTGCGAGCGACTCGATCAGCTCGACGAAGCGATCGAGTGGGGTGAGCACGGCCTGAAGCTGGCGCATGAGGCCGGTGACCTCGATGTCCTCGGTACCAACCATCTGGCACTCGGAGTTCTGTACAACCGAGTCGGACGGACCGTGGAGGCCGCTGCCGCGTTCAAGGCCAGCTTCGACCTGGCGGAGGCGGCCGGCAACGTCCGATCGCTGGCACGGCGCCATCGGCTTGTTGCCACGAGCTACCTGGCTGCTGGATCTCGTGACCAGGGCATCGAGCACCTCAATGTGGCGATCCGGCTGTACAACGATCTCGACGACCCGAGCGGCCTGGCCCTGGCATACCTGTTCCTCAGCCGGGCTGAGGTAGACGGAAGAAATTACCAGCAGGCGGAACGGACAGCTCAGGAAGGCCTACGGCTGGCAAAGCTGCATGATGACACCTACTGCCAAGGCTGGCTGCTGGTCAACCTGGCCGCGATCCAAGACGCCACCGCACGGCCAACGGCCGCCCGGCAGGCTCGCCTCCAGGCCATCGCCATCTTCGAAGCAGACGGCATGACTGCGGTAGCCAACGGCCTCCGCAAGGGACAGGCCGTAACTGAGAACGCGGTCGGTGGCCGCTGAGCATGGATACGTTGGCGGGGTTGCTGCGGGAGTACAGGGTGGCGGCTGGGCTGACGCAGGCGGGGCTGGCGGAGAAGGCTGGGTTGAGTGAGCAGGCGATCAGCTTGCTCGAGCGGGGGACGCGGCGCCGGCCGCGGGTCGACACGATCGAGGCGCTGGGGGTTGCGCTCGGGCTGAACGCTGAACAGGCCGAGCGACTGATGAACGTCGCCAAGCCACCGCGAGCGGCGGGTGCCAAGGGCGCGCAGGCGACGGGTGCCGCGGCTTCGGGGGCTGCGGGAGCCAGGAGGACGCATGCCGGCGCCGAGGCTCCGGGGACTGCGGGTACGCGGGCGGGTGCCCGCGCTTCGGGGGTAGCGGGTACGCGGGCGGGTGCCAGGGCTTCGGGGGTAGCGGGTGCCAGGGCTTCAGACGTAGCGGGTGCCACGGGCATGCAGTCGTCGGGCGCCCACGCTTCGGGTGCCCGGGCTTCGGGTGTCCAGGCTTCGGGGGCCGAGGGGCCGGGTGCCGGGCGGGCAGGGGTAGCGGCAGCGGCGGCCCTGGGAGCGGCGGTGGCGGCGGGTGGGGTGCCGGTGGCGGCAGGTGGGGTGGCGGCGGAGGTGGGGCGGGTGTTGCCTCGGCAGTTGCCGCCTACCTTGTCGGACTTTGCTGGGCGGGCCAGTGAGGTCGTGGAGTTGGTGAAGGTGTTCGAGGTGGCGCAGCGGCCGGAGAAGGTGCAGTTGGCTGCGGTGACTGGGATGGGTGGGGTGGGGAAGACCGCGTTGGCGGTGCATGTGGCTCACTTGGTCGGCGACAGCTTTCCGGACGGTCAGCTCTACCTGGATCTGCGCGGCTACGGACCCGGTACTCCGCTCAGCCCGGTCGACGCGCTGAGCCAGCTGATCCGGTCACTCGGGCTCGATGACGACCGGGGCGTTCCCTCGGGCATCAACGAGCTGGCCGGTCTCTATCGCTCACGCCTGGCCGGTCAACGCGTGCTCATCCTCCTCGACAACGCCAACAGCGCAAGCCAGGTGCTGCCCTTGCTCCCCGGCGTACCAGGCTCCGCCGTCATCGCGACCAGCCGGCGGGCGCTGACCACCTTGCCGGGGTTCCGCCACATCGCGCTGGCCCCGCTCTCCGAGGCGGACTCGGTCGAGCTGCTGGCCACGATCGCCGGCCGCCAGCGGGTCACCGCCGAGGACGCCGCGGCCCGGTCGATCGCCCGACTGACCGGACGTCTCCCCTTGGCGGTCCGGCTGATCGGCGCCCGGCTCGCCGCCCGGCCGAGTTGGCCGATCGAGCACATGGTGCGGCAGCTGAAGGACGAGCACCGGCGGCTCGACGAGTTCGGCACGGGCGAGTCCGGCGTACGGGCCAACATCGCCGGCACCGCCGAATTCCTTGCCAACAGCAACCAAGCCCTCGATCGGAAAGCAGCGGCGGCGCTGGGCCTGCTCGGGCTGCCCGACGGCTCTGACCTCAGCGCCCTCACGGCATCGCATCTGCTCGACATCTCCGAGAATGATGCCGAGCAGATCCTGGAGCGCCTGGTCGACCTCAACCTGCTCTCCTCCGGAGTGCCCGGCCGGTACCGGATGCACGACCTGATCCGCACCTATGCCCGCGAGCGCGCCACACAGACGCTGTCCGAAGGCGCTCGTACCGATGCGCTGACCCGGGTGCTCCAGCACTACACGGCGGTCGCCTGGCGCAGCCAGCAACTCACCCATCCCGACAGTCGTCGGCTGGAGCTGGCGAGTCCGCCCGCGCGACCGGTTGCGGTGCTGCCCGACGTACCGACCGCCATGACGTTCCTCGACCACGAGCGCGCCAACATCCTCGCTCTCGCCCGGCAAGCGAGTGCGTCGGCGGAGCTACGCGGGCTCGTACCAGAGCTGGCGATCGCCTTCTTCGGGTACGTCGAAGTCCGGTCGCGGTGGATCGAGATGCGCGCGATCGACCGGATCGCGCGGGACATCGCCGGCGACCTCGGGTACGAACGGCTGGCTGCCTGGCTCGAGCACGACCTGGCGATCCCCGACGCGGAGGGCGGCGATCTCGAGCCGTCGCTCGATCATCTACGCGCCGGCCTGCGGATGTTCCAGGCGATCGAGGATCTCCCGGGCCAGGCTCGGTGCTGTACTTCGCTGAGCTACGTGCTGGAGTTGATGGGCCGGCTGGACGAGGCGCTGGAGTGGGCCGAGGAGGCGCTCGCCCTGAGCCTGCGGATCGGTGACCAGACCGTCGTCGGGATCAGCCACCTCGCGCTCGGCCGGTTGCACAGCCGGCGTGGGGAGTACGAACTGGCCCGCGAGTCGTTCGACCTCAGCCTGGTACTGGCGGAGAAGTCGGGCAACCCGCGGTCACTGGCCAAGCGGCTCCAGATCGCGGGGCAGGCGTACATGGAGGCCGGTCATCATGTGGCGGCGATGGAAATGGAGCGTAAGAGCTTCGACATCTTCGCCCAGCTGGAGGACGGCAACGCGCAGGCCGAGTGTCTCCAGCATCTCGCGACCAGCTCGTTGGCCCTCGGGGACCCGGTCGCGGCGGCGGAGCAGGCGGAGGCGGGGCTGCGGCTGGCGCATGCCATCGGCAACCAGCAGCGCGAAGGCCTGCTGCTGATCGAGCTCGGCCGCATCCGGGCCGCCACCGGGGACAGGGTCGCCGCGGAAACCGCCTGGCGGCAGGCGGCGACAGCCCTGCACGACTTCCCCCACGACGAAGCCGTCGCCCAGGCATTCCTCACCGAACACCAACCGGGGAGCTGAGCAGCCAGGCAGCGCGACGGCTGAGCAATGCCAGAGGCGGGCGGCAAAGGCGGTGGGTGGCCGGGTACACAAGGCCGGTGCGTGGCCAGCGGACAAAGCGCGAGGCCCGGTGGACGGGTGTCCGGCCGGGCCTCGGAGAGGGGTCAGTCCGCGAGCGTGGTGGTTTCGATCCGGATCTGGGTCAGCCGGAGCAGGATCTTCTGGCGGAGTGCGTCGGGCGCCTGGTCGTCGCCGCAGGAGCGGTGCACGAGCTTCTTCACGCAGCGCTCGATGTCGTACTGGTCGAGACAGGGCCCGCACTCGTCCAGGTGCTGCTGGATCTCCTCGGTGCTCGCGCCCTCGAGTTCATTGTCGATGAACACGTAGACCCGTTCCAGGATCTCGCTGCAGTCCACGTCGTGGTCCTCGCCGCAGCTCATGACTTCTTCTCCTCGGCCGCCGCCGCGGAACCGTCCGCCGGCGCATCGTCTGACGCGGGGATCAGGCCCCGCTCCCGGGCATAGTCGGCCAGCAGCTCACGCAACTGGCGCCGGCCACGGTGCAACCGCGACATCACGGTGCCGACCGGCGTCCCCATGATGTCGGCGATCTCCTTGTAGGCAAACCCCTCGACATCGGCCAGATACACCGCCAGCCGGAAATCTTCGGGGATCGACTGCAGCGCCGACTTCACGTCGGAGTCTGGCAGGTGCTCCAGCGCCACCGCCTCGGCCGACTTCAGCCCGCCGGGAGTGTGCGACTCGGCGGCGGTGAGCTGCCAGTCCTCGATCTCCTCGGTCGGCGACTGCGTGGGCTGGCGCTGCCGCTTGCGGTATCCGTTGATGAACGTGTTCGTCAGGATCCGGTACAGCCACGCCTTCAGGTTGGTACCGGGCGTGAACTGGTGGAACGAGCTGTACGCCTTCGCGAAGGTGTCCTGAACCAGGTCTTCGGCGTCGGACGGGTTACGCGTCATCCGCATCGCCGCGGCGTACATCTGGTCGAGGAAAGGCAGCGCCTCGCGCTCGAAGCGCTCGGTCCGCTGCTCGGGTGTCTCGGTGGTCGTGGGAGTCGGCATCGTTATCGAGAATACCGGTGTCTTCGCAGTCTTCTGCGCAAGAGCCAGACTCATCGCCGTCATGCTGGTCACAACAAGGCCGGCCACCGGCTCATTCCCGCCCCGGAGAGCGACTTCAGCCGGAGATCTCCCGGGTCACCCATTCGAACACAGCTTCGACCAGCAGCTCGAAACTCTCGTCCTGGGTCAGCTCGGCCCGTTTCGGCACCTTGAACGAGTGGTCACCGTCCGGTACCACGGCCATCTCGGTCAGCGGCGGGAACTCCTCCGGCGTGCCGAACGGGTCCCGCTCCCCCTGGACGACGAACGTCGGCAGCCGCGATCCCTGCAACTCATCGACCCGCGACTTGTCCGGCTTCCCCGGCGGATGCAACGGAAACGACAACGCCAGTACGCCGGAAGCCCCCAACCCCGCCGCCGTCCGGCAAGCAACCCGCGCCCCCGCGCTCCGCCCGCCCAGCACCAACGGCGTCCTGATCCGGAGCTGCCCGATGATCGCGATCCAGGCCTCGTCCAGCACCTTCGGCGCCGGCGCCAACTTCTTCCCCGCCCGCCGCCAAGGCTGCTCGATCAAAAACACGTTCATGTCCTGCTTGGGCAACCGAGCCGCCAGCGCGGCCAGATCCCCGGCTTCGATCCCCCCACCCGCCCCGTGACCGAGCGCCAAGGTAGCCACCGGCCGCCGAGCCCGATGCGCCACAATCCGAGCCTCACCATGCGGCGTACTCACAATCCGTTCATCGGTCACACCCCCATCCTGTCATTCCCCAGCCCTCCCCCGCGCCAGCTCACACACAGGTCCCCCCGGCCCGACCCACCACCAGCACACCGAACCACCAACCCCTGCAACCGCACCCACCGCCAACACACCGACCCGCCGACCGCTGCCCCGCCAGCCGCCAGCGGCCACCCGCCAGCCGCCAGCCGCCAGTCGCGGGCTCAACCGCCACTCCACCGTCCGCGGCCGGCATCACCACCACGCAATTTGAGGGGTTGACCCCTCAGGTTGTGGGTTGCCACCCCGTATTCAGGGGGGACAACCCACAAGCTCGGGGGTTAACCCCCGAGCTTCGGCAGTACGGTACGGCTCAGGGCAAGTTGACCCCGAAAACCGCCGGGGTTGGGGCGCACCATCGGTCGGGTGCCCGGATACCGGGGCGTGCTCGGGGTGCCGGGTTGGATGCTCACGTACCGGGGTGCTCAGGTGCCGGGGTGGTCGGGTTGCTGTTGCTAGGGGTTGGGGTGCGGATGGTCAGCCTGAGGTTGCGGGGGATCTGGATCGTCAACTGGCTGCAGAACTCCACGCCGGAAGAGATCGCCTGTCTGCGCGGAGGCGCTGACTGTGGCGCCACGGTCAGCTGCTCAGCGACTCGATCCAGGCGACGTACTCCGTGACCAGCTCGGGCGGATTGCCGGCGATCGCCCAGTCGGCGTGGTGGGGCTGGTACTCCAGCTCATGGACGAGCACCGGGATCGGACGGCCGAAGGCTTTCTCGAGGACGCCTTCCTGGTGCAGCCGTTGCCCCGCCTGAAGGCAAGAGGCCTCGAAGCGCCGGGCGATGGCGCTCCCGAGCTCCAGGGTCGCCTCGAAGTCGGACTCCTCCTGCTCGTCGGAGTACCAGAGCCCGCCTGCCTTGATCCACTCCTGCCCCAGGCGCAGCCCGGTCGGGTCGGACAACCCGCCGATCTCCACCGGCATGCTCTGCAGCCAGTAGGCGTAGTTCCACCGGGCCTCGTCCGGCTCCGGGGCGTCCTCGTCGGTCGACAGCACCTGCTCGACCTGGGTCTCGGTGTTGTAGTCGACCACCAGCGTCGGGCGGCGGGTGTCGTCCTCGTCGTACGAGCACCACAGCGAGATCGCGTAGATGTCGGGCTCGGCGAAGCCTGCGATGGCCTCCGCGGCACGGGCGTAGAGGTGCTCCGGGAACATCAAAAGAGGGTGATCTCTTCAGGCTCGTCCGGCTTGTCGATCGGGTCGACGCCGTCCGGGGGCAGGGGGTCGATGAGGTGAGGGCCGTTGTTCTTCACCGAGCTGACTGCTTTGGAGACTGCGTACGCCTCCAGGACGCCGGGTGCGGCGGGGACCAGTAGGTCGAGGAGCTCGTCGGGGTTCGAGGAGAGCGGATCGAGCCAGGCGCTGTAGCGGTCGGGCTCTACCAGCAACGGCATGCGGTCGTGGATTCGGCCTAGGTCGTCGGTGGCTGTGGTGGTGAGGACTGTGCAGGTCCACAGCCAGGCGTCGTCGCGGTCGGGGTCGGGGACTGCTTTGTTGCGCCAGATCTCGTACAGGCCGGCCATCGCGAGCACTCCGCCGTCGGCCGGGCGGATGAAGTACGGCTGTTTGACGGGTTTGCCGTTGACCTTCTCCTCGGCCGTGTACCACTCGTAGTAGCCGTCGGCGGGCAGGATGCAGCGGCGGACGGCGAAGGCCTTCTTGAAGGCGGGCTTCTCGGCGACCGTCTCCATCCGGGCGTTGATCAGCCGGCTGCCGATCGAGGTGTCCTTGGCCCAGGACGGCACGAGGCCCCACTTGACCGTCGTCAGCTTGCGGATCGTCTCGTCCGGGTTCTCCCGGTTCTTGCGCTCGACGACCGCGATCACCTCGTCGGTCGGCGCGACGTTGTAGTTGTCCGGCAGCTCCAGCACGGACTCCTTCACATTGCCGGCGTCGATCTCGAACTCGACGACCAGATCGGCAGGATCACGGCTCGATGCATAGCGACCACACATACCAAGCAGCCTAACCAGCAGCACCGACAAAATCCGGTACTGCGTAACGCCACCGCCGAACAGGACAGCGGCGACGGATCGCCTACCCCGTGATAGGCGATCCGCCACCGGTTCGCTGCGTCCGGTCGTCCCCCTGTCGGCGACCGGACGCAAGTCCTATGCGGGTCGTGCCAATTCGTCCAGCACCCGGCCGGCCCACTGCTCGGCCGCCGGAAGTCCTTCGATCCACACCCGGGCCAGTTGCGGCTCGTCGGTGTCCATCCGCCACTGGGTGATCAGGGCTCGTACCGTCTCGACCTGGTCCGGCAGGTCCGGCTCGCGGCCGACGAGCGCCGCCGCGCGCCGTGTGCCGAGGCGGCCCAGTACGTCACCGCCCGCGAACACGATCCGGAGGCACTCCGCGACGTCGATGAGCCGGAGTTCGCGCTCGAGGGGCGTGATGCCGCCCGGGTAGAGCGGCTCGACCACCACCAGTGCGTGGGTCGCCGGTACGGAAGTTCCACGGAGATCGGCCTCCCGGTAGATCTCGCCGAGCCGGGACCGCAGGTGCGCCAGGCTGGACAGCCCGGTCAGCGGGTCCTCGCAGGACAGCGAGTGCAGATAGATGAGTGAAGCCTCGGCCCAGCTGGAACTGAGTGCGCGTACCGCTTCGAAGGCCGGCTCGCCCCCGGCGATCGAGCGGTACAGCGCACCCAGCCCATCAAGTGCCTCGAGCAGCGAGACTCCGTCCTCCGCCAATCGGCGGCCGACCTCGTCACTCGGTGGCACTACATCGGCACCGTCCCGGAGCGCCTCTGCGATTGCCAGATAGGCGCTGCGGTCGATGCCAGCGGTGCCGTGCGGCTCCCTCCTTCCGCACGGTTGCTCTTCGGACGACGCTTCCGGCCGGTCCCGGGCGAGCGACCCCGCCAGGTTCAGGGACCGGCTGGGACGCAGGTCGAGCCGTCTGCGGATGTCCGCGAACAGCGACATGTCCCCTCCTCGGGTGGCCCCTTCGTCTCCCGACCGGGTGGCCGGAAGCGTCGTACTGGAGGTGAGACAGCCCGATGACGAGTTCATGACGCGGATTTCCGGATCTTTTTTCGCGTAACCTCACAGAGGTCGCTGTCGTCATGATTAGGTGCGCGGATCCGCCCCTCGTGGGAACCTTGATCCCGGCAACGAGCTGACAGACGGTGACGATGTAGTGACAAACCCAGGGGGATCACGGATGGAGACGCCGGAAGGGCCGAGCGACGCGGAGCTGATCGCGCGCGTCCGCACCGGCGACCTCGAGGCGTACGGCGAGCTGTTCGCCCGCCACCACCACGCCGCGGAGCGGATGGCCCGCCAGCTCGTGCCGGCCAACGACGCCGACGACCTGGCCAGCGACGCCTTCGCCAAGGTCCTCGATGCCCTGCGCAACGGCGGCGGCCCGGACATCTCCTTCCGCGCGTATCTGCTGACCACCGTCCGGCGGGTGCACGTCGACCGGATCCGCTCGGGCCGCAAGGTCCAGACAACCGACGACATCGCGGCGTACGAGCGGGAGCCGCAGGGGTTCGACGACCCGACTGTGACCGGGTTCGAGAGTGGAGCGGCGGCCAAGGCCTTCGCCTCCCTGCCCGAGCGCTGGCAGGCAGTGCTCTGGCACACCGAGGTGGAGGGCGAGAAGCCGGCCACCATCGCCCCCATGCTCGGCCTGACCGCCAACGGCGTCTCTGCCCTCGCCTACCGGGCCCGTGAGGGTCTACGGCAGGCATACCTGCAGCAGCACCTGGCCGATGTCGCCGGTGACCGCTGCCGCTGGACTACTGAGCGCCTGGGCGCGTACGTGCGTGGCGGCCTCACCAAGCGGGAGAACAAGAACGTCCGCGAGCACCTGGACGACTGCGCCAAGTGCACCGCGGTCTACCTGGAGCTCGTCGAGGTCAACAGCGCACTACCAGCGCTGCTCGCCCCGGCACTGCTCGGTACTGCGGGCCTCGGCTACCTGGCCGCCGCCTCCGGGGTCAAGGTCGGCATCGCCGGCTTCCTGGCCACGGGCTGGCAGAAGGTCACCGAGAACAGCACCCGCGCAGCCGTCGGCGGCGGCGCCGTCGTGGTGGTCGCGGTCGCCGCCGTGATCGCAGCAATGGCGCTCACCGGCAACGACACTCCCCCAGCAGCCATCAGCAAGCCACCGTCGCTGCAGCCGACCCAAGCACCTCCCGTGAATCCGCCGGCCAACCCGCCGTCGGCCAAGCCGCCGGTGGTGAAGCCCCCGGTGGTCGCACCGACCAAGCCGCAACCGACGGACCCGACCCAGCCGGCCGAGCCGACCACGGCCCCGACGACCGCGCCGACCACTGCGCCCACCACCCCAGTGGTGCCCACCCCGCCGGAGCCGACCACGCCGATTCTCGACGAGGGCCTGCTGACGATCAGCATGCCCCCGGGCGGCGGCAGTCCGGGCGGCATTCCGTACGGCGCCAGCGCGCTGCCGGGCGGAGTTTCGTACGGCGCCAGCGGACTGCCCGACGCGTCGTACGAGTCCAGCACGAGCACCGAGTCGGCGAACTCCCCCTGGCTGATCACGATCAAGGTTCCGGCGGGCAACACCAAGCCCGTCGTGATCGGGATCAAGTACGGTTCCGCACTGCAATGGCCGATCGCCGGCACCCCGGCCGGCTGGACCTGTGTGAAGGCCACCGGCACCTGCACCGCCACCAACTCCGCCGCACCGGCGACGCTGCCGATCTCGTTCGCGGACCCGAAGGGCGGCACGGCCGCGCAGCGCACCTTCACCGTCTCGGCCAAGACGGGCCGCCTGTACGACGACGACTCCGAGACCCTCAATGCCCCGCCGCCCGCGCCGAAGCCGCACCTCGACGAGAGCCTGCTGAAGCTGGTCGCCGGCAAGAGCGACCCGGAGGAGTACTTCCGCACGATCGTCATCGCGCCCGGCACCCGGCCGAGCGTGACGGTCAAGATCCAGTACGGCTCGTCGCTGTCCTGGCCGATCACCGGCAACCCGGCCGGCTGGAAGTGCACGCCGTCGGCACGCACCTGCACGGCGACCAACCCGTCGCGACCTGCTCCGCTGCCCGGCTCATTCGCTGTACCGGACGGCAGCCCGGCCGCACGGACGTACTCGGTATCGGCCACGGCCGGCCTGCTGTTCGACACCGACTCCGAGACCCTGCCCGGCCCGCAACTGGACGAGTCGCTGCTCCGGATCGTCACCCCGGATCCGCGGCACGACCCGAACCCCCTTGTTTACAACCGGTTCCTGACCATCAGCGGCACGACCGGGCGAGTCACCCTGGAGATCAGCTGGGGCCGCAACCTGGCCATGCTTCCCCGCTTCGACCGCGGCTGGACCTGCTCCCGCACCACGGACGTACGCCGCGCCACCTGTACCACCGCCAACTACAAGAAGCCGCTGAACACCGAGTGGGCCGCCTGGCCGGGCTCAGGCGCCGCCAACACGGTCACCGTCACCGCAACCACGCCTGCCCGTCACGACACCGACACCGTCGTGATCCCGCCAGGCAAGACCAAGCGCTGAATCGTCTGGCCGCAACAACGCCGGCCGCGCATAGCCGGCGTTGTTGCGGGGTGCTCGCGGCGAGGCCGACCGGGTTGCGGCAAAACCCTTCCGGGAAAGGGGGTTGGGGCGGCTTCTACCCCCGAAACGGGCGAATCGCCTCCCCGGTACTCCAGAAGACCCTCCCCAACCTCCAGCCGGGGAACTCCAGCTCCGGATTTGGTTGCTGGCAGCAACGATCGGATCGCCACCGCATCAATACGCGCCGGGTAAGCGGTTGCTCGGGCGTGTCGGGGATGTTTGCGGGGTTGGTGTGATGGCGGACTTCGTCGCGGTGGGACAGCCGTGCTGGCGGGGATGGTGCTGTCGCGCGGCGCGAAGTGGGACTGCCCAAGGCTGACCCTGGGCGGCTGGCGGCTGGCGGGTTGTCCGGCGACTGGCGACCTGCAGCGTGACAGTGGCCGAAGAACCTGCTAGCGGCCCATCCCAATAGGACCGGCTGTGCTCGTCGGGCCGCAAGACGTGCCCGCCGGGCCTTGGTGGCCGGCCTTCCATTTGTTGCCGATCTTGTCAGCGGCTCCGGGACAGCTACGTCTTCCCTAGAGCAGCCCGGCGACGCGATCCACAGCCCTTGCCACCGGTCCGCGGATTGGCTTTGCGTCTGGGGCCGGCCGCGAACTACCCTGATGGGGTTCGTGGTGAAGGAACCGAGTAGCGGCCATCACCTCGCGCCAGAGAGAGTCGCCGGTAGCTGGGAAGGCGATGCGTGAGGCGGACGCGAAGACACTCCTGAGCGAATGAAGCGCAAGAGGCCGCGTCGGCTTGAAAGCTGACGCGGTGAAGGTGTGGTGGCACCGCGAGATTCCCCTTCGCCCACACCTCCGGGGTTCGATTTGACCAACGGAGGTGAACAACAGCGATGCGCATTCTCAACCACGAGATCCCCTCAGCAGTAGGCCAGACCGTCACGGTGGCCGGCTGGGTCCATCGAAGACGACGGCTGGCGGCCGTCAGCTTCCTGGTACTACGAGACCGCTCCGGCCTGAGCCAGATCGTCGTCAAGACGGCCGAAACCCAAGCCCAGCTGGACGAACTCGGCGAGGAGACCGTCGTCCAGGTGACCGGTACGGTCGCCGCCAACCCACAGGCACCCGGCGGGGCCGAGATCGTAGACCCCGTCATCGAGCCGCTGACCGAACCGGCCCAGACGCCACCCATCGAGCTCTGGCGCCCGACGGTCGGGGCCGGGCTGCCCGTAGTACTGGACAACGCGCCCGTCGCCCTCAGGCACCCAGCTGTCCGGGCCGGGTGGGAGGTCGCTGCGGCCGCTTTGCACGGCTATCGGGCTTCGCTCGACGGGCAGGGCTTCACGGAGATCCAGACGCCGAAGATCGTCGGTACTGCGACCGAGTCCGGCGCCAACGTCTTCGCGCTGGACTACTTCGGCGGGCCGGCGTACCTGGCGCAGTCGCCGCAGTTCTACAAGCAGACGATGGTGGGTGTCTTCGAGCGCGTCTACGAGGTCGGCCCGGTGTTCCGCGCTGAGCCGCACGACACGGTCCGGCACCTGGCGGAGTACGTCTCGCTCGACGCAGAGCTCGGCTTCATCCAGGACCACCGCGACGTTCTCGCCGTACTGCGTACCGTCATCTCCGACATGCTCGGAGCCGTCGGTGAGCGGGCCGGTGGCGCGCTGGAGCGACTCGGCGTCAAGCTGCCGGAGATCCCGACCGAGGTGCCCGTCCTGCACTTCAGCGAGGCGCTGAAGCTGGCCGGGGCGAACCCGGACGAGCCCGACCTGGCGCCGGCCGACGAGCGGGCGATCGGCGAGTGGGCGTTGCGCGAGCACGGCAGCGAGTTCGTGGCCGTCGAGGGGTATCCGATGGTGAAGCGGCCCTTCTACACGCATCCGCAGCCGTCGGACCCGCGGTGGTCCAACTCGTTCGACCTTCTGTTCAAGGGGGTTGAGTTGGTCACCGGTGGACAGCGGCTGCATCGGTACAGCGAGTACGTGGCGGCGTTGGAGGCGCGTGGTGAGTCGGCGGAAGCACCGGCGTACCGGTCGTATCTGCAGACGTTCAAGCACGGGATGCCGCCGCATGGTGGGTTCGCGATCGGGCTGGAACGGTTCGTCGCGCGGCTGACCGGAGCGGAGAACGTCCGCGAGGTCACGCTGTTCCCGCGCGACCTGCACCGACTCACGCCGTAATCAGCCGGCTGGCTGTTCCTCCGCCGCGCGGAGGAACAGCTAGTTGGCCACGGTGACGGGGATCGAGGCGCTGGCCTGGCTGACGTTGGTCACGTTGTCGGTCGCGACGGTCACCAGCCGGTACGGGCCGTTGGCGGGCTGACCGGTCCAGGTCACCGAGTAGTTCCCTGCCGCTGTCGTCGAGGAGCCGATCAGCGTCCAGTTGGCGCTCGTACAGGCGCCGGTGTAGCCGGAGCAGCGGTAGTACGAAACCGTCTTCACCCCGGACCCGCTGCCGTCGTTCACGATCTCGGTCAGCGCGGCTCCGTTGCTCACGGCAACGGTCACGGTGAAGGCCGCGGACGCCGGCGACGAGGTCAGCCCACTCGCGGACGCCGTCAGCGTGAGCCCGGTGGCCGCGGTGTTGATGACGACTCCGCTGAAGGTGGCCCGGCCCGCGCTGTTGGTGGTGGCCGTGGCGCCGGCGTCGATCACTCCCGCGGACACGGCGAGCGTCACGCTGATCCCGGAGGCGGCGACAGCGTTGCCGCTCGCGTCCTGCACCTGAACGGTGATCGCCGGAGCGATCGCCACCCCGGCCGAGGCGGCAGACGGCCCCTGCACAAAGGCAAGCTTGCTCCCGGCCGGCACACTGATGACGATCGAGCCACTGGTCGCTGTACTGACCCCACCACGACTCGTGTCGGTCGCGGTCAGGGTGTACGTCCCACCAGTGGTGAAGTACACCCCGTTGAAGGTCGCGACACCGGCCACGGCCGCCACGTTGGTGTAGGTCGATGGCGCTGAGTCAATCGCTCCCCCAGCCGGCCCGCTGGCCACGCTGAGAGTGATGTTGTCGGTAGAGCCTGTCCCGGTGGTGATTGTGTTGCCGACTGAGTCTTGGACAGAGACCCGGAAGGTGGCGAGAGGCGAGCCGGAGGTCCCCGTGGCGGGCGGTGCAGTGGTGTAGGCCAGCTGCGCGGGTGCTCCCGCGGTCAGGACGATGGCCGCCGGCGGCGAACCGGCACTAGCGTCCTTGGAGGTTGCAACGCTGAAGCTGCCGGCCGCATAGCTGTTCACTGGCCCATTGGTGATCCCTGCGATCGAGAGCGAGGCCGCAGTGCCTTTGGTGTGTGCGCAGCTGCCGCCGGCCAGCAGGATCGTGACGACGTCACCGCTGGTCGACGCCGTGGCCGAACAGCCCGGGAACCCGCTGATCAGCGTCACCGCCGGAGTGGCCGGCTCGGTGAACGCCGCAGGGAAGGTCACGATGACGGTGTTGCCGGCGGCGAGATCGCCGGAGTTCCCGTTGGCGGTCGTGAAGCCGATCTGCCAGCTCGCCGTGGCCCCGCCTGTCTGCGGCGTGCCGACGAAGGTGACACCGCTGGTGGCCGCGAAGGCGGCCGGCCCACCGACGACGCTGACGGTGACCAGCGTCGCGACGAGCGCGCCGATCAGCCAGGCCAGCTTGCTTTTCGGGAACTTCGACAGGCTGCTCATCAGGAGTGTCCGTTCACGGTGGGACGGGTGACGGTCGGTGGGGTGGTGTCCACGGTGATGGTGGTGGCGGTACTGGGAGCGCTGGTGTTGTCGGCGGCGTCGGTAGCCACTGCGACGACTCGGCACGGGCCGTCTGCCGCGAGTGGCGCGGCTGTAGGCACCGGGAAGGAGGTTGCTGAGGCTGTGGAAGTACCGATGCCGATCCAGTTGGCACTGGTGCAACTACCGGTCGAGCCGGCGCAGTAGTAGTAGCTGACTGAGGCGACACCGGAGTGGGTGTCTGTCGCCGCGTCGGTCAGCGTCACCACCTCGTTGTTGACGAACAGCGGGTTGGTACCGAAGGTGACAGCGGCCGTAGCTACCGGTGCGGCGGCTGTCGGCGCGGTTACGTCGTACAGGACCGTGTTGTCGGTGCTGGTGGAGGCGGTGTTGCCTGCGCCTGCTGCGTCGTGCACGGTGTTCGCCGCGATGGAGGCGCTGACCGAGCCGGTGCCGGTCAGCCCGCTGACGGCGATGTTGTACGTCGTACCGCTCCCGGTGACCAGTGCTGTCGCAGTACTGGGTGTGACAGTCACGTCGGAGCTGGTGAAGTCCGTGACGACGGCGTCGAAGACGACGGTGAAGTTGATCGGCGCGACCCTGGTCGGGTCGGCCTGGCCTGCTGCCTGGTTGACCGTGACCGCGGGCCTGGTGTTGTTGACCGTGACGTTCCCGCTCGGGGCGCTCACTGCTGTCCAGCTGGCGCGCACGCCGGTGACCAGGTAGTGGTAGAGCCCGTCCGCGACGGCGAGGTCGTCACACGACGTACCGGTCGTTGGCTGGGCAGGAGACGTGCTGCACGCTGCAGCGGTCGAGTTGTCGCTGTTGCGGATGCGGGTCACGTAGTACCCGGTCGACTGGGCCGAGGCGGTCCAGCTGAGTGTGACGGTCCCACTGCCGGGTGTCGCCACAGCGGTGACATTGGCCGGCAGGTCCAGGGTGCCGGTCGGCGCACTGCCTGTACCGGTGCCGAACGCGCCCCAGAAGGCCAGGGCCACTCCGGTCGCGGTCAACAGGGCGAGGGTCGCGCCGAGCAGGAGAAGTAAGCGTCTGCGAATCATGAGTTCAGCTCCCCTGACCTGAGCCGGAGTAGGTCAGCGTGAGAGTGGCGCCCTTGCAGCCGTCCTGGTTGAACGGGGTGTTGAGCATCGACACCTTCGGCCTGGCGGAGACGGCGACACCCAGGTCGGCCAAGGACGTACTGCTGTTGGCCGGCGCGCTGAGCGGATAGGGCCCGCTGTACTGCGTGACCGCGTAGTCCGCCGCGGTACACGGCTGATTGTGGGCGATCGCGTACGCCGTCCGTGTCACCGACTGCACTGTCGCGGTCAGGTTGGTGATGGCCAGCGGTTTGTTGTTCGGGTTCGTCAGCGTGAGGTTCAGCGGACGGGAGATGCCCGGCGCCAGCGGTTCGGCGAGGTTCCCCGAGATGGTGAACGGCTTGCCGTTCGCGGTGATGACGAGGTCGACACTCGAGTACGCGTACTGCGTGGTGCCGCTCGGGTTCGTACCGGAGCCGACGAGACGCAGGGTGTAGGTGCCGCTGGACGCAGTCGCGGGTGTGGCGATCTGCAGCGTGGAGCTATTCCCGGCGGTCGGATTCGGCGTGAAGGCGGCCGTCGCGCCGGCCGGAAGACCTCCCTGCACTGCGAACGTGACGGCGCCCGGGAGATTCGTCCGGGCCAGTTGCACGTCGTACGCCGCGGTGGAGCCGGGTGCCAACGTCACGGAGGCCGGAGTCGTGGTCATCGTCAGCGAACTCGACAACGGCTGATTCACCGTCAGGCCGGCGGACACCGTGCCGTTCACGTTGCCGTTGGCGCCCTTGACGGTGATGGTTCCCTGCCCGATCGGCGTACTCGCCGTAGTGCTGACCGTGAGGGTCGCGGTGCCGGTACTGCCTGAGGTCAGCGTGACCGATGGCGGGCTGAACGCCGCCGCTGCGCCGGTCGGCACCCCGCTCGTGGTCAAGGTCACCGGGCCGGTGAACCCGCCGGTCGAGGTGATCGCCACGGTGTAGGTGGCGGTCTGACCGCGGGTGATGGACTGGCCCGCAGGTGAGATCCCGAGGGTGAGGCCGGGCTTGGGGGGCTGCGCGGCGAACGCCACCCCGGCCGCGGTCAGCAGCAACAGCAACCCCGCGATGACGAGTTTCGTGGCGGCATGGGCAGACCGAAGGGCCGGGAACACTCGCCGGGGCGACATCTGCACCTCACTCCTTTCGGCTGAACCTGGGGGACGGCGAACTGCCGCGTTCGCGGGCCGGGCGAGGCTTCGCCCGGCGCCGGGAACATGCGGCGACTAGTTGCTGGCGTACGCGAGGTTGACCGTCGCGCCCTTGCAGCCGTCCTGGTTGGCGGCGGCCTTGTTGTTGAACTTCAAGGTCGCGCCGGTGAAGTTCGCGGTACCGCCCGCAGCGACGTCGCTGGCCACGCTCATCAACGGCGAGGCGAGCGTGTAGTCGGTGGAGTCGCAGCTGCCGACCGCGCCGGCGGCCTGGGTCACGCTGGCGATGCTCACGGTGACGGAGTTGACGTACGCGCTGTTGGCCGCGTTGTTCGTGACCGTGCCGCTGATGGTCTGCGCCGAGTCGCCTGGGTAGAAGGGCGTGAACACGGTGGTCTGCGCGATGGCGAGGTTACTGGCGCCGGCGGACGTGCTGCCCGTGCCGGTGCCGGAGCCGGTGGTGCTCCAGTAGGCGAAGGCCGAGCCGGCGCCGATGACGACGACCGCGGCGGCCGCCAGGATGATCTTCTTCTTGCTACGCATGATGCAGGTTCTCCTCTCCCCGCGAGGGGATCCGATGGAAGCTCGCTGCGATCCGGGCCGGACCGACATCACGAAGAGTGACATTGATCACGAGGCGCTCCTGTCGGCTTGTCGGGTGCACTTCGCCCCCCGATCGGGTAGTTCGGTTGACGGGCGATCGGTGGTACCGGAGGCTGTCCGGCGCGGGTAAGGTTCAGCCGGGCCTGGTCCCGGCGACGTCGGCCCGCGCCGCCGGCCGAGGATCGGGAGACCGAGTGATGAAGTCCGAGACAGCACGAGCCGTCCTGGCCGCCGTCGACGACGCGCGGATCGTGGCGGACCTGCGGGAGCTGGTGCAGATCCCCAGCGTCGACGGGACACCGGTCGAGAACGAGATCCAGAGCTGGGTGGCCGCACGGCTGCGTGGTCTGGGGATGGACGTCGATCACTGGCAGTTCGACCTCCCCGCAATCACCGGGGACCCGTCGTTGCCGGGCTGGGAGGTCGAGCGGACCGAGGCGTGGGGTTGTGTGGGAGTCCTTGGTGGTGATGAGACTCCAGGGCTGATTTTCAATGGACATGTGGATGTGGTTCCGGTCGGGGAGCTTGCGCTCTGGCCGGACGGTGATCCGTTCTCGGCGCGGGTGAGCGACGGGATCATGTGGGGTCGCGGGACCTGCGACATGAAGGGCGGGCTGGCGGCGATCATCGGCGCTGTCGCCGCGCTGTCGGCCGCTGGGGTCACGCTGCGGAAGCCGCTGGCCGTGCATACGGTGATCGGTGAAGAGGACGGCGGGCTGGGGGCGTTCGGGACGCTCAAGCGCGGGCATACCGGCGAGGCGTGTCTGATCGCCGAGCCGACCGCCGGTGGCGTCATCCCGGCGAACGCGGGCTCACTCACCTTCCGCCTCGAGGTCCCCGGGCTCGCCACCCACGGCTCGACCCGTACTCGCGGGGTCAGCGCGATCGAGAAGTTCGCCGTCATCCAGCAGGCACTCGTACGGCTGGAGATCGAACGCAACCGCGACCCACACCCACTGCTCAAGCACCTCGACCTGGCCAACCCACTGTCGGTCGGCACCATCCACGCGGGGGACTGGGCCAGCACCGTGCCCGACCTGCTCGTCGCAGAGGGCCGGTACGGCGTACGCCTGGGCGAGCCGGTCGCCGAGGCGAGGCGGGCGTTCGAGGAGGTTGTGGCCGAGGCATGTGCCGGCGACGACTGGCTGCGCGAGCACCCGGTGAGGGTGAGCTGGCCGGGCGGGGTGTTCGCATCCGGTCTGCTGCCGGAGGGTGATCCCTTGCTCGACGACACGTTGCGAGCGGCAACCGGTGCCGGCGCTGCTGAGGTGCCGGACGTGAAGGGCGGTCCCTACGGCTCCGACCTCCGCCAGTACGCCGCCGCGGGCATTCCGACGTTGCAGTACGGCCCTGGAGACGTCCGCTACGCCCACGCGACCGATGAGCACGTTCCGCTCGCTGAAGTCCTCCACTGCGCCCGCGCCTACGCTCTGCTCGCTTTACAGCGGTGTGCGTAGGGCTGGGTGGTAGAAAGTGCGCATGGGACCGCTGCGGGGACGCTCAGGGGAGCTGGGCCAACTGCTGGAGGCTCTGCGGGCGGCTGAGGCTGGTACTGCCTCGCTGACCGTAGTGACCGGTGAGCCGGGGATCGGGAAGTCGGCGCTTGTCCGGGCACTGGTGGAGCAGGCTGAGCGGCGTGGGGTGCTGGTCGCGCAGGCGGCGGCACACCAGACGGACGAGATCAGCCCGCTCGCTTCGCTGGCTCCTGCGCTCCGGACCGGCGTGGAGCCGCTGGTCAGCACCGAGCACTTCCTTGAGCTTGCTGGGCTCAACGGGCAACCGCTGTGGCTGGGTGAGAGGCTGGCGGACCTCCTTGGTCGCCGGCTGGACGGCGTACCGGCTCTGGTCGTCCTTGACGATGCTCAGTGGGCTGACCCGCTCACGAACTTCGTCCTGCGGATCGTGATCGCGCGGTTGAGCCGGGCGAAGGTCATGTGGGTGCTTGCGACGCGTCCTGGGCCGGGTGCGCTGTTCGACCAGCTCATCGATGCAGTGCGGGACCAGGTACCGGTACACGCGATGCACTTGGCTCCGCTGAGTACGGAGGCAGTACTGGAGCTTGCTGCTGACCGGCTGGGCTCACCTGTCGACCCGTCGCTGTCGGTGCGGCTCGGCGGCGTACAGGGGGTGCCGTTCCTGGCTGAGCAACTGGTAGCCGGGCTGTACCTGGCGGACCTGCCAGACGGTCTGGTGGAGGGGGTGCGGCGGCGGGTCAGCAGTACTTCGGAGTTGTGCCAGGCGTTGCTGCGTACGGCGGCTGTGTTCGGCAGTGAGTTCCAGCTGGACGATGTCGCGGTACTGATGGGTGAGTCGATCGGGAAGCTCGCCGGGGCGTTGGACGAGGCAATTCGCGCCGGGTTGCTGGCGGATGGGAGCTCGACGTTGAGCTTCCGGCATGAGTTGTTGCGGGCCGCAGTACTGGCTGAGGTGCCGCCGTCGGCGCAGCGAGCTCTGCACAAGGCGATTGCCGATCAGCTGTTCGCCAGTGGGCAGGGGGCGGCGGCTGCTGCGCCGCACATCCTGGCCACGGCCGCCGCTGGAGACGTTGGGGCGACCATGGCGCTCCGGGAGGCGGCTCAGGAGCTGCTGCCGACTATGTCGATCACTGCGCTCAAGGTGATCCAGGAGACCTTCGAACTCACACTGCCGGACAGTGAGCTGCGGGGCGAGGTCGGTGAGGATGTCATCGCCATCCTGCTCCAGATCAGGCAGTTCGCCCAGGCGGAGGCGTTCGCCGAGGACCTGCTCGGTGGGACAGCGCTCTACCGCGGTCCGATCTCGCCCGACTTGCGCGCTTCGATCATGCTCCGCCTGCTCCCGCACCGGTGGGCCACTGGCCGCCTGAACGAGAGCGAGCTGGACGTGCCCGGGGCCTCAGCCCCACTGGCCGAGCGCCTCAGGTCATACCGGGTACTGGGCCGCCTGGAAGCCCCCTTCGAGACCACCGACCCTGTTGCCCTGGGCATCCAGCACCTGGCCGCCGCCGAGCGTGCCCAGCAGGCAGGCCGGTACGCCGATGCCCGCGACCTCTACCGCGAGGCGCGCCTGGCAGCCGGCGAGCAGGTAGGCAGCCACCCCGCCATCCACATCGAGATGGCCGAACTCTTCTGCCAGGCCCAGGCGGACGAACTGACCACCGCCCTGACCCGCCTCAAAGACCTGCTGGGCGCCAGCGACTCCTGGCTGGCCCCGCAGCTCTCCGTACTACGAGCCCGCCTCGAACTGGCCACCGGCAACCTCCCGGCCGCCACCGAAGCAGCCACCTCCTGCATCCGCTGGAGCGCCGAGGTCCACGACAACAGCTCCGAACCCACCGCCCGCCAGATCCTCGCGCTGATCGCCCTCCTCAAGGGCCACCCCACCGAAGCCCGGGAACAATCCCGCGACCCCCAGATCCGAGCCCTGCTGGCCATCGCCGACGGCGACCTGTCAGCAGCCGCCAAACTGCTGGACACCCCCCTCGACTACCCAGAACGCCACGACCTCCTGATCATGGCGGCAACCACCGCCCCAGACCCCAAAACAGCCACCCAAGCCGAACAACTCCTCACCGAGCAAGCCGAAGCCACCCCGTCCCCGAGCTTCCAGGCAGCTGCTCAGCTGATCACCGCGCACAACCAATGGCGAGAGGGCACAGCAGCCAGCCCCGCAGACCGGGGAGCGGGCGCCGAGCGCCCCACAGGCGGGCTAGCGGAGAGCGCGGCCTCCGCCCGGGCCGGCTTTGCTGCAGTGGTCGATTTGCTGGCCGGCTCCCCTCGCCACCTGCTGGTGGCTCGGGCCGACGCCCTGTTCGGGCGTGCGGAGCTCGAGACCGGCGACCGGGCTACGGGGATTGCCGCGTTGGAGCGGGCGTTGGAGCGGTTCACGGAGTTGGGGGCGAGTGCGCCGGCGGCGAAGGTGCAGGCGGTGTTGCAGGCGGCGGGGGTGAGAAGGCGGAAGTGGGCTGCGGTGCAGCAGCGGCCGGAGACTGGGTGGGAAGCGTTGACGCCGATGGAGCGGCGGGTGGCGTTGCTGGTGGCGGAGGGGCATACGAACCGGTCAGCAGCAGACGAGCTCGTGTTGTCGGCCAGTACGGTGGGGACTCACCTGAGGGCGGCGTTCGGGAAGCTGGGGGTCAACTCACGGGTGCAGCTGACCCGGCTGGTGCTCGAGCGGTTCGCCTCTCCCCCGAACGCATGAGATTTGGGTGCACCGGGTGAGCTGACCCGCCCGAACAGTTCACCCAAGTTCCGCTGTTCGGTCGATTCGCGGGCTCATCCATGCGAGGTTCTATTGCGGTGCTGGAAATCCCACCGGAAGAGAACGAGGAACTGAAGATGAGCGAGAAAGCCACCACCGTCGTCCTGGTCCACGGCGCGTTCGCCGACGCGTCCAGCTGGAACGAGGTCGTCGCCGACCTCACCGCCCGCGGCATCAACGTCCTGGCCCCGGCCAACGAGCTGAGCGGCATCGCCCGCGACGGCAAGCGGCTCGCCGCCCAGGTCCGCGAGATCGACGGCCCGGTCGTCCTGGTCGGCCACTCCTACGGCGGCGCGGTCATCACCGCCGCGGCCAACGACGCCGACAACGTCACCGGCCTGGTCTACATCGCGGCCTTCGCCCCGGACGAGGGCGAGACCCTCGGCGGCCTGAACGAGAGCTTCCCCGCCACCGACTTCGGCGCCGGTCTCGCCCCGCACAACCTGCCGGCCGACGGCGACGACGAGACCTGGCTGAGCATCGCCACGGACAAGTTCCACGCGCTGTTCGCCGCCGATGTACCGGCCGCGCAGGCCGACGTGATGGGCCGCTCGCAGCGCCCGATCGCCGCCGCCGCGTTCGGTGAGCCGGCCCCCGCGGCGAGCTGGAAGCGCCTGCCCACCCACTTCCTGATCGCGACCGGCGACCAGGCGATCCACCCCGACGGCGAGCGCGAGATGGCCAAGCGGGCCGGCGGCACCACCATCGAGGTCGACGCCTCGCACGCCGTCTCGGTCTCCCAGCCGAAGGCCGTCGCCGACTTCATCGCCTCCGCCCTCTGATCTGCCACCCACGAAACCGCCAGGAGCAAAGACAATGAATCCCCTTCGCAAGGTCCTCGTGATCGCCGCCAGCGCCGCCCTGCTGGCCACCGGCGCCACCGCCGCCACCGCGACCACCGACAAGCACCCGAACAAGCCCAAGCCGACCATCGTCCTGGTCCACGGCGCCTTCGCCGACGGCGGCAGCTGGAACAAGGTCTCCGAGAAGCTCCAGCGCGACGGCTACAAGGTCGTCGTCCCGGCCAACCCGCTGCGCGGCCCGGAGAGCGACACCAAGTACCTGACCGGCGTACTGGCCGGCATCCCCGGCCCGAAGGTCCTGGTCGGCCACTCGTACGGCGGCGCGATCATCACCGAACTCGCCTCCACCCCGGACGTGAAGGCCCTCGTGTACGTCGCGGCCTTCATCCCGCAGGCCGGTGAGACCGTCGGCGGACTCAACTCCCAGTTCCCGGGCAGCGAGATCGGCCCCGACACCACCGATGTCATCCAGTACGACGGTGGCGTCGACCTGGCGATGAAGCCCGAGGCCTTCCGCACCGTCTTCGCCGACGACCTGCCGTACCGCGAGCAGTCCCTGCTCGGCGCCTCCCAGCGCCCGATCGCGGCCTCGGCCTTCACCGAGGTGATCCAGAAGTCCGCCCCGGCCGACCTCCCGAAGTACGCGGTCCTGCCGTCGAAGGACCGTGCGATCGCCCCCGCCGCCGAGGCCTGGATGGCTCAGCGGGCCGGTGCCAAGACCGTCAAGGTCCAGGGCGCGTCCCACCTGGTGATGCTGTCCGAGCCCACCCCGGTGACCAAGCTGATCGAGCAGGCCGCCACCAACCGCTGACCATCCTTCCAGCCCAAGTCGCCCGGTCCCGGATCCTCGGGGCCGGGCGTTCTTGGGAATACAGCGGCAGTACTGACTGTTTTTCACCTTCATGCGTATTGATATCTGGTCCGACGTCGTCTGCCCGTTCTGCTACATCGGGAAGCGGCACCTGGAAGAGGCGCTGACCGCCTCCGGCGAGCAGGCCGAGATCGTCTGGCACAGCTTCCAGCTGGACCCCTCGTCGACCAACGACGACCCCCGCGACCTGGCCTTGCGGCTCGGCGAGAAGTACGGCCGGGGCCGCGAGTGGGGCGAGCAGGCGAACGCCCACGTGACCAAGAGCGCCGCCGCGGTCGGGCTGGACTTCCACCTCGAGAACGCGAAGTCGGCGAACACGCTGGACGCGCACCGGGTCCTGCACCTCGCGCTCGAGCTCGGCGAGGCCGGCGACGTACCGGCCGACACGCAGGACCGGCTCAAGGAGCGGTACCTCAAGGGCTACTTCACCGACGGCCTCCCGATGGGCGACCACACGACGCTGACCAAGCTCGCAGTCGAGGTCGGCTTGCCTGAGGACCAGGTGACAGAGGTCCTCGCCGGTACGGCGTACGCGGACGACGTCGCGGCCGACCAGGCTCAGGCGCTCGCGTACGGCGCGAACGGCGTCCCCTTCTTCGTGATCGACCAGAAGTACGGCGTGAGCGGCGCCCAGCCCGTCGAGGTGTTCACCGAAGCGATCCGGCGCGCGGCCGCGGACCGCCCAGCGGTGACGCTGATCACCACTCCCGGCACCACCGACGACGCCGCCTGCGGACCCGACGGCTGCGCGATCTAGCCCGAATCGCACGACCGGATTCAAGCTGGGTACAAGACACACGGGCACCTGGTGCCCCACCGGGATTGTCGGACCAGGTAAGAAGGAGCCATGACTGTCGTGCGTGCACTGGCCAGGCCGTTGCTGTCCACCATCTTCGTCGTCCAGGGCGCGAAGGCGGTCCGGGACCCCGAGCCGCACATCGCGAAGGCTCAGCCGGTCGCCGACCGGTTCGTCCCGTTGATCCAGAAGGTGACGCCACCGCAGATCGGCGACCGGATCCCGGAGAGCACGGCGAACCTCGTCCGGCTCAACGGCGCCGCCCAGGTGATCGGCGGGCTCGCGCTCGCGACCGGCAAGGGCCGCCGCCTCGGCGCGGTGCTGCTGGCCGGCTCGCTGGTGCCGACGACCCTCGCCGGGCACTCGTTCTGGCAGGAGACCGACAAGGCGGCCAAGGCGGCTCAGAAGGTCCAGTTCATGAAGAACCTGGGCATCATGGGTGGGCTGCTGCTCGCAGCCGTCGACACCGAGGGCAAGCCCGGCGTCGCCTGGCGCGCCACCCACGGCGCCAAGGCGGCCAAGCGCGAGACGAAGCGCGGCGCCAAGCTGGCGAAGCGGGAGGCGAAGCAGTTCGCCCGCACCGCCCGCCGCGAGGCCAAGCTGGCAGCCCACGCCGCCAAGGCAGAACTCCCCTTCGGCTGAAGCTGAGGCTTGTTCCAGTGCAGGTTCGGGGCCGTGAGTGCCTCGAACCTGACTTCGTACGGTTCCGCCGCGCACGGGCGGCAGGCCCGACCGATAGGCTCGGGGCGGAATCTTCGGAGAGCTGGGAGTGAGATGACAGCGCAGCAGGGGTGGCCGGCACCTTCCGCGACGGTAGCGGTCCGCGGCCGGGTGACCGTGCCCGGGTCGAAGTCGATCAGCAACCGGGCGCTCGTGCTCGCCGCGATCGCCGACGGCCCATCCACGCTGTCCGGGCTGCTCGTGGCCCGCGACACCAACCTCATGCGCCAAGCTCTGGTCTCCCTGGGCGTCGGCATCACCGAGCAGGACGGCCTGGTCACCGTCACCCCCGGCTCCCTCAAGGGCCCGGCGAGCGTCGACTGCGGCCTGGCCGGCACGGTCATGCGCTTCGTACCCCCGGTCGCCGCGCTGGCTGACGGCGAGATCGCGTTCGACGGCGACGCCTACGCCCGCGAGCGTCCGATGAACGTCATCCTCGGCGCGCTGCGCGCTCTCGGCGTACAGATCGAGGACCACGGCACCGGCCGGATGCCGTACTCCGTGAGCGGCACCGGCTCCGTCCGGGGCGGCCAGGTCACCCTCGACGCGTCCGGATCGAGCCAGTTCGTCTCGGCTCTCCTGCTGGCCGGCGCCCGGTACGACGAGGGCGTCGACATCATCCACGACGGCAAACCCGTCCCGTCGCAGCCGCACCTGGACATGTCCGTCGCGATGCTGCGGGAGCGGGGCGTGCAGGTCGACGACAGCCAGCCCAACCGCTGGATCGTTGCCCCCGGCCCCATTCGCGCGCTCGACTACGCGATCGAGCCCGACCTGTCCAACGCGGCGCCGTTCCTGGCCGCCGCGATCGTCACCGGTGGCGCGGTGACAGTGACCGGCTGGCCGGCCCAGACCACCCAGCCCGGCGGCCAACTGCCCGACATCTTCACCCGCTTCGGCGCCGACGTCACGCTGGCCGACGGCCAGCTGACCGTCCGGGGCACCGGCCGGATCGAAGGCCTGGACCTCGACCTGAGCGAGGTCGGCGAGCTGACGCCGGTGCTGCTGGCGATCGCCGCGTTCGCCGACGGCCCGTCGTACCTGCGCGGAATCGCCCACCTGCGCGGCCACGAGACGGACCGGCTGGCCGCGCTGGAGACCGAGTTCAACGCGCTCGGCGGCGACGTCACCCAGACCCCCGACGGCCTGGAGATCCGCCCGAAACCCTTGCACAGTGGGCTTTTCGGCACGTACCACGATCACCGGATGGCCCACGCCGCCGCCGTCCTCGGCCTGGTCGTTCCCGGTCTGGAGATCGAGAACATCGCGACGACCGCGAAGACCTTGCCGGAATTCCCCGAGCTCTGGTCGGCGCTGGTGAGCTGATGTCGAAGTACGACGAGGAAGCCAAGTACGACCGGCCCAAGCGCCACACCCGGCCGCGGACCAAGGACCGGCCGACCTACGACAACGCCGTCATCGGCTTCGTGATCACCCGCGACCGCGGCCGCTACACCTGCTGGGTCGGCGAGTCGGATCGCGTGGTCACGGCGATGAAGGCCCGGCAGCTCGGCCGCAAGGGCGTCATCGTCGGCGACCTGGTCAAGCTCGACGGCGACTCCAGCGGCGACAAGGACACGCTGGCCCGGATCGTCGAGGTGCTCCCCCGCAAGACCCTGCTGCGCCGGTCCGCCGATGACGACGACCCGGTCGAGCGGCCGCTGGTCGCCAACGCGGACCAGCTCGTCATCGTCGTCGCGGTCGCCAACCCGGAACCGCGGACCAGGCTGATCGACCGCTTCCTGGTCGCGGCGTACGACGCCGGCATGCGCCCGCTGCTCTGCCTGACCAAGACCGACCTCGCCGACCCCGGTCCGCTGCTGTCGATCTACCGGCCGCTCGGCGTCGAGTCGGTCGCCACCCAGATCGACGGCGATCTCACCGAGCTGCGCGAGCAGCTCCACGACCGGACGAGCATGATGGTCGGCCACTCGGGCGTCGGCAAGTCGACGCTGGTCAACGCGTTGGTGCCCGGTACGAACCGCGCGATCGGGGTCGTCAACGACAACACCGGTCGCGGCCGGCACACGTCGACCAGCGCCTTGCTGCTCCGGCTGCCCGAGGGTGGCTGGATCGTCGACACCCCGGGGATCCGGTCGTTCGGGCTGGCGCATGTGCAGCCGGATCAGCTGATCAACGCGTTCCCCGACCTGGCCGAGGAGACGCACGACTGCCCCCGCGGCTGCACTCACTCCGAGACCGAGCCCAACTGCGCCCTCGACGAAGCGGTCGCCGCGGGCCGGGTCGACGCGGAAAGAGTCGCCTCGTTCCGCCGCCTGCTGGCCAGCCGCGAGGGCCGCGATCTGGAGACGACCTAGCCGGTACGCCGAGCAGCCGCGCTCGCGTACCGGCGTACGGGCTACTTCGGCGGGAGTTGCCCGCTCCACACCGCCCTGGCGCCGGCGTCTCCGGTGCGGATCGTCTGGATGATCACGATCACGCCGATCACCACGATCGCCGCGCTGGTGACCAGCTCCAACGGACCGCTCTTGGTTGCCTTGGCACCCTTTCCGCTCGCCAATGCCGACGGCCCGCTGAGCAGCAGGAACGCGGCCACCGCGACCAGGGCGAAGACCAGCACGCACCAGAACAGCAGATTGCCCCGCTCACGGTGCACCTTGACCAGCGGCTCCAGCTGCGGAATCGCGGCCACGAAGGCCTCGCCGCTCTTCTTCGCCACAAACGCGCAGACGAGTGCCCCGACGCCGAGCACCAGGGTCGGCCAGCGAAGCAGCCAGCGCCACTTCGGCACCACCGCGTAGACGATCGCAGTGAGCGCGGCGACCGGCAGCACCAGCACCGTCAGGTGGATCACCAGCACGTGCAGCGGCAGATCTCCGAAGCGCTCGAACATGACGCCTCCAGCTAGTCGATGTGCTCAGACACTAGCTGCACGTTCAATCAGTCCGGATGGTTCAATCCAAGCCGAGACGAAGTTGCGACCTCGGACACCCAACGGAGA